>CAYWAT010000072.1:0-13469 GCA_964456305.1 uncultured Polyangiales bacterium
CCAGGAGCAGCTCGCCGAGCTGCACATCATCGCCATAAATCCCCATCACCGTCATATCAATGACATCCGCTGCAGCATCCGTGCTCATGCTCTCACCGAGGCGAAAAAAGGCATCGGGCGACATCGCAATCGCTCGTCCTGGACCTACTGGATCGCAGATATCGGGGATGTTGTCCTGATCAAAATCAGCGCTGTCATCCTGGTCCGCAACCATCGGACAAGCATCACACGCATCGGGGGTCATATCAGAATCGGTATCAATCGCATCATCCCCCTCACTGCAGATATCGTCAGCATCACAGATACTATCTTGATCTGCATCGGGGCACATCATGCCACCATCATCGCCCCCGGCATCACCATCACCACTGGTATCACCACCAGAATCAATTGGAGCAAACGAGGAGTCATCATTATCGCTTTGACAAGCTGTCAATGCGACCAAACACAAGAAACATAAAATGAGAAATACGCGCATATTTCCACTATAAAACATTTTTTGTCCCATGATCGCAAAGGTATGCACGGGTAACAATTTCAAACCTTTTGAAACAATTGTTACGAGACGCGGTTTTCGATCCGAATCAACAACACGGGCTTTATATCAAAACTATCCACCGTGTTGCTCGGGTAGGTCGGCGGTCGATAGGTCGGCATCGATCAGCTGCTCATCTTCGGCACAAGGGTCGCCTGATACACTTGCCGACCTTAGACCAAGTTGCCTTTCCAGCATCTCAAGGCGACGACAAAGCCGCTCGTTATCATCACGCAAGGAGCGCAGCATTTCGTTGATAGGGTCGGGCAAGTCTGCATGGTCAAGCGTAACTTCAAAACGCCTGCGCCGATCAGCCTTGTGGGGCACAATCCGACCAGGGATGCCGACCACCGTCGCACCTTCGGGAACATCGCGCACAACCACAGCACCCGAACCAATGCGCGCGCCTGCGCCAATATGGATATTACCTAACACGCAGGCATTGCTGCCGACGACCACATTGTTGGCCAGCTGAGGATGGCGCATGCAAGGAATAGCCTGCGTACCACCCAAAACCACGCCCTTAAAAAGAACACAACCATCACCTACGGTCGCCGTTTCGCCAATCACCACGCCCATCCCGTGATCGATAAAAACGCCCTCACCTAAACGCGCACCGGGATGAATTTCCACCCCGGTTACAAAACGCGCGCCGTGCGCCAACAAACGCGCCGCTAAACGCTGGTCGCGTCGCCACAAGGTATGGGCAGCACGATGAACCCAAATCGCATGTAATCCAGGATAGGTAAGTATGGCTTCGCTACGACTACGCGCGGCTGGATCGTGTCGGACAACGGCATCCACATCGCGATCGATAGAATGCCGCAAAGAGGTGCACAGCTTCCAGCTGCGCTCTAACCATGAAGACAAGAAGCGCGTCGGCATAGCGCTTAGTGTATGACAGGGTGCGTCGAGAAAACACCGAAAAGCAAACTCAAACGCGTGCTTGTCCTTCATCGGATTGCAGTGCCAGAGGTAAGGCATGGCTATGCTGTACAAGCGCAGGGCAATGGTATTGAGCAACCGCATCAACCAATGCATCCACATGCTGTGCTAACGACGAAGACCATGTGTGGGAACCCTTGAGATCACGATGACGGGCATAATGGATGACTTGAGAGCGCACTAAGGCAGGCACGTAAATGAGATCATTAAACTGACGCACACCCATACATCGACGGCATTTTAAGGAAGCTCGTTGAGCATCGAAGTAGGCAGGCTGTTCGGCCCTGGGCACAGCCATACACCAACCGCAGCGATCGACGCGAGGCGTGTAACCTGCATGAATCAATAGCTGCAAACGCATCAGCGCTGTCAAGTGAGCAGGCTGAGTTATCGGCTGGGCAAGTTGAGCGAGAAAATCATCCAGCAAGGCGAACAAATGCTCATCACTCTGCTCTGGCGACGCAAGAGACTCAACACAGGGAAGGATCTGCAAGGCAGCCCAAAGCCAGGCATAGTGGGTCAGCGATGCCGCATCATAACGCTCGAGCTCAGTCTCACAAAGCTCCCAGAAGCCGCTGGTATGATCCCGGCTGCGACACAACACATGCAACTTATGCGTCGGTTGTAAGGTTCCCTGAAAGCGTCTACGACTGCGCTTCGCGCCACGCGCAATAGCGGTTAGCTTACCCCGCTTTTGAGTAAGCAAGGTAACCACGAGATCGTGATCACGATAGGTGCTTAACCTTAGTACAAAGGCAAACGTGGATAGCGTTTCACGCATGCCCATGTTAACGCCCCACTACTCCTGCGCTGACACCTAATCTCAGCGTTGGAACGAGTAAAACAGCCCCTAGCTTAACCAGCGATAAAAACCTGCCCCTGCCGTGCATCTTTCGTGATCCCCACAGGAATCGATGTATCGCTAGAGCGCATCATCACCGATGTAGCGACCGCACAAAGCACGATAACGCTCACACACAAAGCGATAAAGCGCAGTTTGCGTTCGCGCCGAGGAGGCGCAAGCATGGCCTGCAATCCCAAGGGCAAAGAAGCCTGCCGAGTCGAATCCTCCCCCTCATGGGCGCCCAAGATCTGATTGCTATCAACGCCTAATGCACGAGCACAAGAACGTATAAAACCGCGTATAAAAACCTCGCCAGGCAGGGCATCCCAGCGCTCCTGCTCCAAGTGCTCCAGGGTCGCCACTGGAATGCGAGTGCTCGCGGAAAGCTGTCTTAACGATACGCCATGCTGATGGCGAAGCGTGCGAAGTCGGGCTCCGGTAGAGTGCATAAAACCTCGTGTCGTTTTCTTGACAGCCAGAGCATAAGGACTTGTCAGCGATGATCAACAGAAAAGCGACAATCCAGATTCACACCGCTTGGGCGTGCAATTCGCGAGCAACGATAGCTTTGAGCGCAGCGGAGTCCTGCACGACCAAATCATCAGCGTTTAGGCGTAGATGATTAAGGCGCATCAATCGATGTGCATAGGTATGAAAAGCATCTACTGACAGGCCGGCTGTGCGGGCGAGATCAAAGGGAGACAACTTAACGTGCTGGTCGGTATCCATATACTGCAGCAGGGTCTGACAAACGCGCGCGCAGGGATCGGAAAGAATCGCACATTGAAGCTGTTCTTGATGATTCAATAAACGGCGAACTAACTGCTCAACTAGCCCCTTGGAGGTACTGGGATTGGTGATCAAAGCGTGCACGGTTTTTCGATCTAGCTGCAGCACAACAGCGTCGGTAATTGCCACTGCCCTTAAGATACGCGGGAGGGGAGACTCGAGCAGCGCTTCCTCGCCAAACAAACTGCCCGTCGAGACACGCAAAACAGGACGTTCACGACCTAAAAGCCAGTGGCTTAGCCTCATCTCGCCTTCGTGAAGCAGATAGCAGTGCTGGGATGATTCACCGGGCTCATACAACACTTCCCCGGCGGCAAGAGAGCGTCCAAAACGCTTGACCAATGCGTCTCGTTCTTCTGAACTAAGCCCGTGCATGGGAGCCGACCCTAGTGCATCAGATGTAAAGTTTCAAATAGTGGCCTGGCCTATGACAGGCCTCAATGAACATCCAACGCAGGCTGGGTCATGCCCTCTGGGGATTGAACCGCGTAACTAAGGGCGATGATTTGAACCAACACCGCGCGATAAATATCATCAAAACCCTGGGTATTCACATGCTCGCCGGCCTGCTCTAGGGCTTCACCCATATGATGCTGCACATACTCAACCAACACAGGCTGGCTCAGGCCAATCACATCATCACTACCGAGCCCGTTGTTAGGATCGGCAGCGCGTAACTCTTCATCGATATCGAAGGTCTTGAGGACCATTTTAAGGGCATCTGGGGAAACCGAGCTGAGGCGCTTTGAGAAAGCCTCAAAGAAGGCGAGAAAAACGGTCACCCCAAGAAAATAACCCAAGGACTGAGCCAGTTCATCATCACAGTCTGAAATCTGCTCGGCAAGCCACTCCGACAGATGAGACTGCTGCCGCTCCATCTGACGGTGCCCACGATCAAGAGTCTCCTGCAGGTCTTGCGCATCGTGGTCCAAAGAGGACTCAACCAATTCAAGCGCATGGGCAGGGACTGTGGCATAAGAGGGAGCACGGCGTAGTGCTGCCTTTTGAATAAACATCCCTCAACCGTAGTGAGAATTAATGCAAGATGCCAGATCTGTTACCTTCCCACTCCACGCATACGTGGCAGGTCGCTTCAAGAGAACCACTCTTCATATCCTCATCAATGCCGATCAACCTAACGACTCACGTTAAAGCACGCATACTTGCACTGGGCTTAATACTGCTGATGAGCCTTCTTGCGTCGTGCACACGCCCTGCATGTCCCACCACGCCGCATCAAAAAGCAAAGGACGTGCTCATCCACCTGCGCAAACAACGCGAGCCCGTGCACAGCCTGCGTGCAGAGGCGCGCATCGAGCGCTTTGAGCGCGGCAAACGCGTTAAATTGACAGTGTGGATGCTGGTCGCCCGCCCTTCAGACATGCGCCTCGATGTGATGACCCAGCTAGGTCCCATTGCGACACTCACAACGACGAAAAGCACCTTTACGCTTAGCGATACACGTAAACAGCAAGTGTATCTGGGCGCACCCTGCCCTAGCAACATCGCCAGGCTCTTGGGTATAAGCATGCCGAGCAAGGACGTGATTCGCTTGTTTTTAGGGGACACTCCACTGCTACCCGCAACGCAGACCGCGCTTCAATGCAATGCCAACGGGAACTATCAGATCACCCGTACAGGCACCAAGGGCAACCAACAGATCATCGAAGTGCGGGTGCTCGATTCTGATATTCACGAGGCACCGAGCAAACAGCGACTGACACTTGTTAGCTCATCCATGCAAGACGCCAACAATCGTGTCTTATGGCGTTTGGATTTCGATAAGGTGAAACGATTACCGGTACCTGCTGCCAATGCGGAACTATGGCTGCCGCATCGCGTTCATGTGCAGGACTACGTAAACGATACACAGTCCATTATTCGTTTTCAGGACATTGATCTTAATCCGGCGATGCCGGACACCGCCTTTCAGCAAAGCCCGCCAGCATCGTTCGAGCAACGTCACCTGAACTGCGATGAGCCCTACACCACCCCTGCACCCTGATCATCCACCCTACCACTCAGAGGATCAAAACCGGGCGGTACTCGAGGCGGTTGAGGTTAGCAAGCACTTCCCGGTATCGCGAGGATGGTGGCGACGGCACACCTTATGCGCGGTAGATACACTTAGCCTTCGCATTATGCCGGGTGAGCATATTGCCGTGGTGGGCGAATCGGGTTGCGGGAAAAGCACGCTCGGAAGACTCCTGGTGAACTTGCTAAAGCCTACTCAGGGTCAGGTTTATTTCGATGGGCAAGATATTAACAAGCTTTCTGCGCGCGACCTAAAACGGCTGCGCAGCGATGTACAAATGGTCTTCCAAGATCCTCACAATGCGCTCAACCCACGCATCACCGCCGGATCCATGCTTGCCGAAGCATTACGCTTACATCATCGCAAGCTGACCAAAAAACAAATCGACGAAGGCGTAGCAGAGCTTTTAATGCGCGTCGGACTAAACCCAAACCAAAGCCGTCGTTACCCCCATGCATTTTCAGGAGGGCAACGGCAGCGGCTCTGCATCGCGCGGGCCTTATCGGTTAACCCGCGTGTACTGATTGCTGACGAAATCACCAGCGCCCTCGATGTCTCGGTGCAAGCACAAATCGTTAACCTTCTGCTCGATCTACGACGTAATTTGGGACTTGCTTATGTATTCATCACCCACGATTTGCACCTGGCCGAACATGTTAGCCAACATGTTGTCGTGATGTACCTGGGCCGGATCATCGAAAGCGGCCCCAGTCGTAGCGTGTTTGCCGAGCCTCGCCATCCTTATTCGCAGGCACTTATCGGTGCTTCACCGCACAGTGATCCCAAGCGCAAATTGCAGCAGCTTTCACTCCGTGGTGAACCACCAAGTCCTATCGACCGTCCGCAGGGATGCGCCTTTCATCCTCGCTGCCCACATGCTGAGCCAGGCTTATGCGACCGCATCACACCCACCCTAAGTCCACTTACGGAACATCACCAAGTAGCCTGTCACTTGATCTCCCCCTCACTGCATGTGCCGCCCTCTGAGCAAAACACGAAGTTCTAGAGCCTGATTGAAGTAGGGTGCAAATGGATCGCGCTGGAGAAGCGGGGCTGGGCAAGGCGCGTGAGCGAAGCCATGCCGGGGCATTTCGAGCGCGCGCAACGATGCTCCAGGTCCGCTGGGCCAAGCGAGGCGTTGCGCTCTACTTCAATCAGGCTCTAAGCTTATCCCCCTGCATGCCAAATCCCTGAGGGAGTCACTACCCAATGCGCCGGGATATCGTGCTCTTCATTGGATAGTTCCACCACACACTGACAATCCATCACACAGGTACAGCGCAGTGCCTGTGGGGCTTTTGCAAGAAAGCGATCATAATAGCCCCCCCCATACCCCAAACGATAACCACGCGCGTCCACAGCGATGGAGGGCATCATAATCAGATCGATAGATTGCGGGCCGATACACGGTGAACTGGCTAGAGGCTCTTTGATACCCCAATGGTTCAGTTCATAGGAGCTCTTAGGATCGCATTGATGCATCTGCATTAGACCCTCACCGCACACCCGAGGCAGTGCCACTGTACAACCACGATGCCAGGCATCGGAAATCAACGCGCTCAAGTCGACCTCATTGTTTCGCGCTGCATATAGGGCAATTACCCTTGCCTCTTGCCACCATGGCGCTTGCAGAACATGCGCGCTCATCGCCTTGGCGTGCTTAGCGCGAACATCAGAGGGAATCATCGCGCGTAAATGTTGAAGGCGCTGTCGTAAAGCGTATTTGTAGTCAAACATCAACGATTAAGCCGTATAAAATGGACTAAAAATACACTAGCACAACAATGAGAAAACTTGCAATAAATTGAGCGATGCACATAAATCCTTGTCGATTAACCATACGCCAAAGGAATTTTTGGTTACCATGAACCTGAGTTTATCCCAGCCCCATCCACCCCACTTGTTCACGCGCATCCATGCTTCATCTTAATTGCCCTACATGCCAGGCACCTTACGAACTTGATGACGCACACCTTGTTGTTGATGGTCTAAAAATCCGCTGCACCAGTTGCGGCACGGTATTCCCAGCGCATCGTGTGATCGACCAAGGGACAAAACCGAAAGCGCTCACAGGCGTAGCCATGCCGCCCAAGCGAAAGCGGCGCAGCACCGTCAAAGGGGTATGGGGGAAAACACAAGAAGCTTCGCAGGCCCAAACACAGCCTCCAAGTATCAAAGCCAGTCAAAAGCCTCCGCACGTAAAACGGCCTCCTACGCCCGCGAAACTCATTTCCACAGAGCCCGAAGCACCCACAGTCACCATGCCTCCTTCAGAGGTCATGCGCCCGGCTCTTTCCAACCCCGCGCCAACTCCCCGTTTATCGTTGCGCCATCCACAGATTCCACCCCTCAAGCTACCCAAAGAACAACGCAAACTCGCTCCCAAAACGCCTCCACCAACACGAGGCAACCCACGCGGAACAAGCAGTGTACCCATGCCGCAACGGGCCTTCTTCCCGCCTCCCGAAGATTCCGAGCCGCCGACCACGCTTTACCGAACCGATCAGCTGCAAGCACAAGCAGAAGCAGCCTCGCTACAAACGAACAACGAGGACACCACCCATACCGATATTGCGCCCCCTCTAGAGCTCAAAGCCCCAGCCAGCACACACACCCAGCCACGTCGCTCGCGTCAAACTCTCATCAGCAACCTACCGCCACTGCGCGATGAAGGTAGGAGTGCCAGCACAGATTCCCTATCAACGTCTACCGAAGACGAGACCACACAAATCACTGATGTGCCACCAGCTCCAGACACAGTGATTCCCTCTGTCTTACCCATCATCGAGCCCATCGATGATGCAGAGGCAACACAATCCACCACCCAACCGGCGCCCTTCGAAGGAGAGCCAAAATCGTCGCACAAGGGTTTATTCGCAGCTCTCATTCTCATCGCGGTCATTGCAATCGGTGGGCTTGCCCTCGCATGGACACCCTGGGGCCCTTTCGGCCTGTACACCTGGGACCACTATCTACCCGCAGCAGGCTCCAGCGAAGCGGCCTACCAGGTCATGAAGCAAGCGGATGCAGCAATGCAGCAAGACACTTACAAGCAGGCTCGCAAAGCGCTCAAGAGCCTGGGCGATATGCGGCAATCAATGGGTCTGAATCGCACACTATGGGTTCACAGCTTGTTGCTTGAGTCGATTTTTCAGCATCGTTTTGGTCCCGATGCACGCAGTGCGCAGCGCGCAAAGGAACTGCATCGACGATTACAAGAACGCCAATATCAAGCGCCTAACGCACAGCTCGCCCGTGCGGCCTATGCCATGGCTCAGGGTCAATGGACACAAGCGAAGAAAGCGCTCACACAGGTCAGTGCAACTCCTGCTTATGCTGCACATAAAGCCTACGTTGACTTCCTCCATGGGGAGCTAGAGCTACATCAGCAACGCTACGAGCAGGCCATGCAACGCTTTAAGCGTGCCTCAAAACGATTGGGCGCGTTAGCCTATTGGGGTGTGATACGCAGCACAGCGCTGAGCGATGCCGCGCTCAAAGAAGATCTAGACGCTCTATTTAAAACAAGTCCAAACCATGTGAACGGTCGCTGGGTGCAAGCGTTGATTAACAACGATCCCGATCATCCATCACTCGACCCTGCTTTGGAGGCCGTCGGTATCAAACGCACCCAAGAGGGCAGTATTCTACAGGGTTCGTCATACGAACAGGCAGCCGCGTGGACTGCGCTGGGTATGCTTTACGAAAACGCCCAAGAAGAGCAGGCCTACAGAGCTTACCGCATTGCTAGCGACTTTAATATTGCCAACCCTTATGCCCATCTTGGCTTAGCACATCAGCAGCTAAACCAGAAACAGCTCGAGCTCGCACAGAGTCATATTGACGAGGCTATAAAAGCCTCCAAGCAACAGCCTCGCGTTTTAGAGTTTCCACGTCAGGATTTACCTTATTCACTTGAGGTACGTTTAGCCCTTGTTAACGCCCGTTATGCCCTCGCCAAAGGAAAGCACGAAGAGGCTAAGCAAAAACTAGAGACGATTCTCGCACAGCATCCCGACTACGCCGAGGCGCACCTTTATTTAGGCGATAGTGCCTTAGCCATGGGCACGCATGACGCTGCCGAAAAAAGCTACCTCAAGGCCCTCAAGCTACGTAAGCACTTCCTTCAAGCAGAGTACGGCCTAATCAAGCTTTACCAAGCCACAGAACGCAACGAAGATGCTAAAAATATCCTAGAGGGCATCACCACTCGTGCGGACGAAACGACACCGGCTCTGCACGGCTCACTGGCAGCCTGGTTCCTTGATCACAGTCAACCGGTGGAAGCGGAATATCATGCACGGCAAGCCATCGATAGCTATGCCGATCAGCCTCACATACGCCTCGTGCTCATTGACAGTCTGATCGCACAAAACAAGCTTGAAAAGGCTCAGTCACAACTGGCTGCCCTTAGACAAGACAGACCCGCTTATCCCGGCACAGCACTGCGTCAAGCGGACCTGCTAAAGCAGGACGGTCAATACGACAAAGCCCTCCAAGCCTATGCTGAAGCGGTTAAGCAGCAACCGACGCAAGTCGATGCGATTGAGGGCTACCTAGGACTACAGCTCGAGCTCGATAAACGCGAAGCTGCCGGAAAAACACTCAAGCAACTTCAAGAGTTAACACCATCGCCTGCTAAACTGGCCTATTGGCAAGGGCGCCTAGCTCTCACCAACGACGACCATAATAAGGCTATTGACGAGTTCACAAAAGCTACCCGTCAACAGCCCAAGCAAGCCGAGGCCTATGGATTTCTCGCCTGGGCTCTGCTCCATGCCAAGAAGTTCGACAAGGCAACCCTTAATGTCGACAAAGCTCTTGAGCTTGACCCCAACAATGCACGGGCACACTGGGTGCAAGGGCATATCTACTTGCACAATAAAAAAGATAGCGAAGCGCGTAAAGCCTTTGAACAGGCGATCGAGCAGGACGATCAGCACGCTGACTTTCATGTCGGCCTGGCCGAGGCTTATGTCGAGTCCTCACGTAAACGCGAAGGCATCAAGTCCTATCGCAAGGCTCTGCAACTCAACTCAACACACAGCGACTGGTGGTATGCGATGGGCAAACTCGAGTATGATATCGAGCGAGAGGAAGATGCCATTGCTTCCCTGCAAGAAGCGCTCAACCAAGCCAAAGCAGCATCAAAAAAGGCGCCTCCCCTCGCCTGGTTAGCAGAAGCACACCGTTTGTTGGCCGAGCTCTACGACGATAAAGGAAAAAAGCCAGACGCTCTAGCCCACTACCAACAGTATGTTGAACTCGCTCCTAAAAGTGATGCAAATCTGAGGGATGCGCGCAGACGTATCAAACGACTGCAACGCTAACCTCGCTGAGGTATGTCTTCAAAATCCCGGCAACGGCGATGCCTCGCACCGGTATGCCAAGAGTGTAGATCTGCCACGTCTAACCGTGGTAATTTTGAGGTATGTCTTCAGACTCTCGGATCGCAAGATACGCCGCAATCGATGAGAGAGACGTGGAGCTTTTCTCTAGAGCATCAGATCTGTATTCAAAATCTGAGAAAGATCTGAAGACAGACCCGGGCCTTGTGTAACCAAAATGGCCAGAGACTCCATACTTAATACCCGATCTCGTGTGCTCTTTGTCACCGATGGAAAAAATCACGAGAGAATTCTCCGCGACTCCATTCACCCTATCAACGATATTGAATTTGTTTCTCTGCATCCCCAGCTCACGCAAACTGCAGAGGAGCTGCATCAACGTATTTGTGATTGCGATCCTGCACTTGTATTGCTGGATGCATCCACGATTCAGAACCTCGCGCTAGAGTGCACTCGCCAGTTACGCATAACGACACAACTCCAGCACGTTCCCATCGTTGTCCTGCTTTCATCTCACCATGAGCATGAGTGGGATTTGTTTTTTGATGCAGGTGCCGATGATTTTTTACGTATTCCGGTGATTCGCTCTGAGTTGCTCGCTCGCATCCGAGTTCACCTAAGAAATCGACATGCTTTCCAAGGCTTGGCCAAACGCGAACACGATGCCAACGCGATGCTCGAGCTTACCCAAACGCTCGCATCGTCGGTCGATGTACGTGAAATTCTTTATACCGTGGTCGCTCGCATCGCCGATATCGTTGATGTGGAACGCGTCTCTGTGGTGCTTGCCCCAGACCTACACAATACCGACGTAGGCTTTGTAGCGGTCACAAGTGACAACGAAAATCTCAACAACCTGCGCATCCGTCTTAGTAATTACCCTGAAATCCAGCAAGTCCTGCGCACTCAAAAGCCTCTATCAATCCCTGATTTTTCGCAGCATCCATTGCTTGATGGCGTGCGCGAACAACTCAAGAATTTGCCACTTAGATCGGCCTATCTCTTTCCCATCATCTGGAAAAATGAGACCATCGGTGTCCTCTTCCTACGCGCTAACCCGCATCGAGGTCCGCTTTCCGATGAAGAAATGCGTTTTTGCAATATGCTCGCACTCACCACAGCGGCCTCATTGCGCAACGCAAGACTGGTGCAGTCACTGCGAACGCACTCCGAGCAGGAGGCAAGTGCACGTTGGCAGGCCGAAAAACACATCGAGTTTCTCAAACGCTACGAAGATGTTTTTGCGTCTAGCTCCGACGGCATTGTCGTCATCGACCACCAAGGTCACATCCGCTTTGCAAACCCACGCACCTTTGAGGTGATGGGTCAGAACATGCAAGCGCTGGCATCGCGCACATGGCTGAGCCTGATACATCCAGACGATCAGTCGCACGCACAAACAATTTTAGACGGCTTTGCGCGTGCGAACTACCCACGCAACATCGACTTAAACTGGGTTGCAGCCTCGGGCAAAGTTGTCATCTGCGAGTGCTCATTCGCACCATTAAACGATCATCACGAGGCCATTCTAGTTTCATTTCGCGATGTCACACTGCACCGACACATAGCGGGCGAGCTCGTTAAAACAAAAGATTTTCTTGCAAGCATTATCCACACCAGTGTGGATGCCATTGTGGCAACCAATCAACAGGGCAAAATCACCCTTTTTAACGAAGGTGCCGAGGCTATCTTCGGACACAGCTCAGCGGAAGCCTGCGAACAGCTCCGCTTTGCCGACCTCTGCGATGTCAAAGAACAACACCGCTTGCTTCGCATGCTCATGGCTCAAGGCCACGGAGGACGCGGACGTCTTGCCAGCGTAGCGACTCAGGTCAAGCATCGTGATGGCAGCAAAATTCCCGTCTCTTTATCGGCTACGATATTGCGCGGACAACAGCAGGTACGAACGATTGTCGGTGTCTTTCACGACCTACGCAAGATGGTGCAAACACAACAACGTCTTGAAGTTGCTCAACACAAACTCGCACGTAGTGAAAAGCAGATTCTCTTGGCGGAGTTAGCGGGAACAGCAGCTCATGAGCTCAATCAACCCCTTACCAGTGTCATGGGATCTGCAGCATTGTTACGCCGTCATTTAGAAGAAGATGCGAGCAAAAAACATATCATCGATATGCTGGTTGAAGAAATCGAGCGCATGGCCGACATCGTCCGTAAAATTGGCCAAATAACGCGTTACGAAACTAAATCTTATGTTGGTGAGCAACGCATTCTCGATCTCGACAAAGCCATTCCCTCGGACGTGCCCCAATCCATCCCATGAATAAGATCAGCACGCCTAGCATCTCTCAAAGCCCGAGGCCTTTGACTCAACCCAGGGATGCCAAAACCGTCCCCTCGCGCCTACCCTTCCAAGCTGCAATTCATGATCTCACTCTCAAACTGCAAGACACAGACACTATCCACGACGCGGCTGTCGAGGCGCTGAAAACACTCAAACTCATCTACCCAGGTTGCGATGCACTTCTTTGCTGGCGTGAAAATCAGCAGGTACGTTGCTTCAATACCCCTGGCACCACCTTCTCTCTTATCGACAACGAGACAATCCACCTCCAGCGCGATACATGGACGGCCGCTATGGGGGATGCACAGCCAGATCCCAACGAAGGGATTACGTTGCACGACAATCCAGTGATTCGCTTTGGGCCTGATACAGAATATACTGAAACGCCCCTGTTGATTGATCGTGCAATTCAAGGTGTGCTCTATGCGACCCTCGCCCCCGTGCATAACTTGGAACTCATTGCGTTGGCACTGCAGATCTCGATGCAAGGCAGAGCGCATACGGCAAGCCAAAGCGATACGCTCCAGCCGAGTGAGCAACAACTGGCGCAAGCCCAAAAACTGGCAGCGATGGGGCAAATGGCATCGACCATTTTGCACGAGGTTAGCAACCCACTCACCGGCATTTCCCTTTATGGTGACTATTTGCTGCACAAGTACACCCAAGCTCAG
>CAYWAT010000073.1:0-13295 GCA_964456305.1 uncultured Polyangiales bacterium
TTGACCCTCTAGCCTGAAGTGATCTATACTTCAAAGTTGATGTGCAAGGGTCGAGCTATGTTAATCTCACGGAATTTCTTCGTTATTCTTTTTCTCGTCGGACTAACCACCCTCTTTTCGACAGCCGTCGCGGCTGCCCAGGATGGTCCCCCACCGGCAGATGAGTCGGGTGCTGATAAGGTGACCTCCTACGACTTTGATGATGACGTCCTGACCGGTGACCTGGTGCGACCCGATGGTGAGATGCTGCAGGTTCGTCGCGCTGGGGATCGCAACTCCCTGATTCGGGTGCGCGAGCACTTTGTCCCCGAGCTTATGAAGTCTGTTGAAGATCTCTGAGTGCTCTTTGTCTAACTCCACCGCCTTTTACCAAGGACCGATATAGTGAGCGCAGGCAACCAACCCCCGCCCTCGATTCCCAAGAAACCCGCGATTCCGCGTCGGCCCCAAAGTCGACTGACGGGAGCACAAGCGCCTGCGCCAAAAGCACCTCAGCGGCCGCTTCGTCCCGGTATGGGAGGGGCACCTAAGTTACCGACGAAAGCCAATCCTGCGCCTTCGCTTCCTTCGACGGAGGAACAACCACAGGTCGAACTTGCGCAAGAGGCTTCTGCTGTACAGCCGCCGATGGCTGAGTCGTCGCCGCTAGAGACCATTGCACAGGCAGCGCCTGCTCAGCCTGCCCCCATGGCAGCGCCCCTAATGCCGGCTGCACCCATGGTGATTGCACCACCCACGCAGCCGGAGGCCGACGATGGGATTCAATATGGCATCGCGGCGAATGGTCCGCCGGTGGATGTAAGCGAGGTGGAAAGCGCCGCCCTTGCGGTTGAAGTGATCATCATGTGGGGTGACCAAAGTGTATTGCAGGTGGATCATCTGAATCCGCCCCGTAACTTCTATCTGGGTGAGTCTGGCGATAAGAAGAGCCCAGTTGATTACATTATGGGTGCCGATTTATTGGGCACCAAGCGAATGGCTTTGGTCTCGGTATCGGGGTCGCAAACGCAGGTAACGATTCCCGGCGGTGCCTCTGGAGGGGTGACGCGGGATGGGCAGTTTATCGCCTTTGAGTCTTTGCGCGCCGATGGCACGCTGCGTCCCACCAACGACGCGCTGCGCAGCGAGTCCTACGCGATTCAGCATCACGATATCGTCAAGATTCAATACCAGGGATTCACCTTTATCGTAAAGGTGGTGAATGCTGGCAAGCCGGTTGCGGTGGGTCCCTCTATTGATCCTCAGCCCCTTTGGTACATCGGTGGTTCTCTCTTCATTCATGTAGCGTTTCTGTTGATGTTTTACTTCTTGCCACCTTCTCCTGAGTCTCTTTCCCTTGATTCGCTTAGCTCTGAGGCCGACTGGTCCAAGTACATGCTGGATGCCGAAGAGAAAGAAGAGGCCAAGCAGTGGTTGCAGGCAAGGGCCTCTGATTCCGGTGGACAGGGAGAGCGTCATGCCGGTGATGAAGGCCAGATGGGTAAGAAAGACACCTCAAAAACCAACACGAAGAAAAAATACGGCGTGAAGGGACCTAAGGATAATCCCGATCCGCATATGGCGCGTGAGCAAGCAAAAGCTGCCGCCAGCACAGCTGGTATTCTCGGTGTGCTTGGTGGCGCGATGGGAACCTTTGACTCGCCCACTTCTCCCTTCGGTCGCGATACGGCATTGGGAAGCGACGCCTCGAGTGCGCTTGGTGCGTTGATGGGCGATCAGATTGGCGAAAACTTCGGTTTCGGTGGTCTTGGTATGTCTGGCTCAGGCCGTGGTGGTGGCGGTACCGGTGAAGGAACCATCGGCATGGGCAAGATGGGGACTATGGGTCACGGTGCCGGCGGCGGTAGTGGTAGCGGTTATGGTAAGGGCGCGGGCAAGCTGGGTGGTCGCGGAAGTGCTGTGCCCACCATTCGCGCGGGTAATGTTAAAGCGTTTGGTGGTCTATCCAAAGAAGCGGTGCGTCGCGTGATCATGCGTCACCGTGCTGAGGTGCGTCACTGCTATGAGGGCGAGCTCAACAAGCGTCCCGATCTTGAGGGTCGTGTCATGATTGCCTTTGTTATCTCACCCACGGGTGTCGTGACATCGGCAGCGGTTTCGAGTTCTACCTTGGGCAATGCAACCGTAGAAGGGTGTATCGCGCGTGCGGTACGACGCTGGTCTTTTCCCTCGGCTGACGGGGGCGGTGTGACCTCGGTTAACTATCCCTTCTTGCTCTCGGTATCTAACTAAGTCGTCTTTTCGCTCTGCGTTTGTTGAGGCCTATGCCTGGGCCTCGACACTACCGACTTGTGCGAGCAGAGCGAGCGTTCGCAGTGCTGGTGGTCGTGCGTGGTTCTCTATAGATCCCTTGTGCATCGTGAGCAGGGAGTGCTGCTACGCCCTCCGAAAAGCAAACTCTCTTGTGAGAATTTTGCACGAGTTTTTTGTTCCGTGCAGGTAGGGCTTTGTGTTTCAATAGGAATTCCTATGCGCCGATGTCTGAATGGAACACTACTCTTATCTCTCATTGCCTTTGTAGGTTGCACCTGCTCAAGAGCCCGCGTCGAATCCATGATTCGTGTCAATGAAGGGGTTCAACTCGCTCAAAAAGGTTTGCACGAACAGGCCGCGATAAAGCTCGAAGAAGGCGTCAATCTAGACGTCACGAACGATGCCGCCCTTTATAACTTGGCCTTGGTGCATATTGAATTGCACCAACCCGACAGAGCCAAAGAAGACCTCAAGCGGGCCTTGGCCATCGATGCGGAGAAAGCCGCGTATCACGACAAACTAGCCACTGTGCATATGGAGACAGGTGACTGGGATGCTGCAAAGAAGTCCTTGGACGATGCGCTGAAGCTGGACGATGTCGCGGCAGAAACCTTCTTTAAAATGGCTCAAGTTCAGGAGCATTTGGACGATCCCCAGAGCGCTTTAGAGAATTACACCAAGGCTATCTATAAAGATCCGGCATTGCTTTTGGCCTACTCTGCGCTGGGCAGTTTGTATGCCGATTTAGACTTTCATCGCCAAGCCACCGAGGTGCTGCAAAGCGGCATCAAGGTTAAGCAGTTCGCCAAAGAAAAAATCGAAGTGGTGCGTTTACATCATGTGCTGGGCACGGTGTTTGAGTCGCAGCGGCGTTACGACGACGCCATCGAGCAATATCTTATGGCACTCAAAGTGGAGCCCGGCTTTCAAGAGTCGCTCTTTTCCCTTGGTTGGACCTATGCCTACAAGGGCGAATCGGATAAGGCGCGCGAATTTCTCGAGCGCTTCGTTCAGGGGGCTGGCCCCGAAGTCCCCGCACATTACATCCAAGCGGCACGCGATCGCTTGGCCAGTCTTTAGGAAGGAAGACCTATGGAGAACCAGGAAGCCATCCAAGAGATTAACGCGAAAATCGAGAAATTCACTGAGCAGAGCCGTTGGGTTGATGTGATTCGCAGCCTGCTCGCCAAGGTTGAGTTGGTGGACTCCGAGCAGGAGCAAGTCGATCTTTTTCTGCAGGCAGGGTCCCTTTGCGTGGAACGCACCGGGAATCACTCCGAAGCGATCAAGTGCTTCGAAGGCGTGATGGAGCGCGATCCTCAAAACCCCGAGGCTATCGAGCGTCTCAAAGAGCTCTACGAAAAGCGACGCGACTGGGAACGTTTGATTGGTGTGATGCAAGCGGAGCTCGAGCTGATCGATGAGCTCGAACGCTTGGAGCAGACCTTGTTGATTGCGCAGTTGGCTTCCGAGCGCCTACGCAAACCCGAGGTGTGCATTCGCGTTTGGCAAGCGGTGCTTGAGCAAGACGATACCAATCCTGAGGCCTTAGTACAGCTAAGTGCGCTTTACGAGCGCAGTCGTGATTGGGAAAACCTTGCGCAGACTTTAGAACTGTTGGTAGAGCAGCAGGGTGACGACGCCGAGCTTCAGCAGCAGCTGCAAAAACTTGGTACCGTTTATGCCGATAAGCTGGATAACAATGAAGGCGCATTGCACGCCTTTCAACGCTTGCTTGCACTCAACCCTGATGACCGTCGCGCGCAGGAACAACTCAAGCGCCGGTATATCGCGCTAAAGGCTTGGGATGAGCTGGAGGTGTTCTACGAGGCTGGGGGGCGCTGGGATGAGTTGATCCGTGTCTTCGAACGCGAGGCCGAAAGCAAGGACGTCGATTCCGAGGCGCAGATCAATCTGCTTTTACGGGCGGCTAAGCTTTGGGAAGTCCAGAAGCAGCGCCCTGAGCGTGCGGCGCGTTTGTATGAGCGCATTCGCCAGGTCGATGCCGATAATCTTGATGCGGCCGAAGCTCTATCGCCTATTTATGCGCAGGCTAATGATGCCAAGAAGCTGGTGTCTGTGTATGAGGTGCGGCTCAAACACTTGAAAGACGATCCGATGGAGCGTCTCGAGCTGCTCAAAGAAACGGGGCAGATCTACGAGGAGCGTTTGCGCGATGCGAGTGCGGCTTTTGATCATTATATCGAGGCCTTCTCCATTGACTCCTCCGACGTGGATGCACGTCAGCATGTGGAGCGCCTGGCCTCGGAATTGAATGACTGGGCCAGGGTGATCGATGCCTATACGCAGGCTCTCGACCATGTATCGAACGACGATGAAGCCACACATCTGCGCATCCAGCTTGGCAAACTGCTGACGGAAGCCGGTCGCACCGAAGAGGCGGTTAAGCAGTTCAACGACGTCTATGATCTGTGTCCGGACAACCCCGAGGTTATCGATGCCCTAGCGGAGCTCTACAAAAAAACCAAGCGCTTCGATGAGCTCGTTGAAATCTACGATCGTCGTTTGGACATCGAAGACGACGACGAGGTGCGTAAGCGGGTGCTCTACGCCAAGGCGGAGTTGTGGGAGCAAGAAATCCAAGATGCCGAGAAAGCTATCGATGCTTATCTCGACATTCTGCACACCTACGGCGATGACGAAATGCCAGCGTATGAGGCGCTGGATCGCCTTTACGAAGCGCAGTCGCGATGGGTGGATCTGGCTTCCATTCTCGAGCGTCAGATGGCTTTGGTTTCGCACGACGAAAATGCCCTGGCTCCGCTCAAGTTTCGCCTAGGACAAATCCACGCTGCGCATCTTGATGGCAAAGAGCAGGCCATCGAGCTTTATCAGGAGGTGCTGACACTTCTTCCCGATCACGTAGAAGCGCGCGAGGCCCTTGAGGCCATGCTGGGCGATGAGCAAGTGGGCGCCGAGGCGGCTCGTATGCTGGAGCCCATCTACGAAGGCAGCGAGCAGTGGGATGCACTCATTCGGGTGCTCAATGTGCTTTACCAAAGTGCCGACAATGCCATCGAGCAGATGGAGTATCAGTGTCGCATTGGCGAGGTCTATTATCAGTGCCTGGGCAATCCCGAGGCTTCTTTTCAGGCCTTTGCCGAGGCCCTGAGCAGTGCGCCCGACGACGAGCAAGTACTGGGACGTTTGGAGGAGTTGGCGGCGCAGCACAATTACTACGCCAAGCTTTCCGAACTGCTAGCCACCCTTGCGACCAAGAGTGAGGATCCCCAGCAGAGCAAAAACCTGTGGGTCAAAGTGGCTCTGATTCAAGAGCATCACCTGGGGCAGATTGACGGTGCGATTAATGCTTATCGCAGCATTCTAGAGCAGCAGGACGAAGTTTCTGAGGATGTGCTCGACGCCCTCGAGCGTCTTTATGAAGGCACCGAGAATTGGCGTGAGCTTATTGCGGTGTTGCGGCGTCGTTGCCAGCAGAGCATCGATCCCGATGAGCAAGAAGCATTGCTGATTCGCATTGCCGGACTTTTGCATAATGCTCTGGAAAATCCCGCGGAAGCGATTGCGGTCTATAAAGAGGCCTTTGATGTTAATGGCTCCAACGCGGATATTTTGCATGCCCTGGACGATCTCTACGCGTCTCAGTCCATGTGGGAGGAGATGGCGGAAAACATTCATCGCCAGCTCGCCATTACCATCGATCCCGAAGAAGAAGTGCAGCACATGCTTCGCTTGGCCGCGCTGCGTGAGGAGCATCTCAACGATCTCGATGGTGCGATGCAAATCTATAAAGATGTGCTGGAGCGCGATCCTACCAATGAGCTTGCGCTGAGTGCCCTTGAAAAGTTCTTACAGGTTCCCGAACATCGCCTCAATGTAACGCAAATTCTCGAGCCCATTTATCGAGACTCGGGTGATTTTCCCAAGCTGATCGAGATCTACGAAATCGAAGCCAATGATGCCACCGATGTCGAACAACGCGTTGATATATTGCATCGTATCGCCGAAGTTTATGAATCCTGTCTCGAAGACTTTAATGCTGCCTTTCAAAGTTACGCGCGAGCGCTCTTCGAAGATCCCGACTCTGAGACCACCATCGAACAGCTTGAACGCTTTTCGATTTCAGAAGAAGGTGCGCTGGCCCTTGTACAAGTCTATGAGCAGCTGATCGAGCAGCTAGAAGACAAGAAAAAAGCTGTTAATCTACACTTGAAAGCGGCACTTGTATATCAAGATACCTTGCAGGATATCGAAAAAGCAACCGCGCACTACGGCCACGTCGTATCGATTGACGACCGCAATGTCGACGCCCTCTCTGCCTTAGAGCAGATCTATGAGTCCGAAGAAAAGTTTGCCGAGTTGTCGCAGATATACCTTTCTAAAGCCGATGTTCTCGATATCCCTGACGACAAAAAAGAGTGCTTATTTAAGGCCGCAGCGATTTACGAGCAAGCTTTGGATAGAGCCGTTGATGCTGTCGCGATTTATCATCAGATCGTCGAGGTTGACCCCGAGGATCAGCAAGCCATCGATCGTTTGATCGATCTTTATGTGGGTCTTGAAAAATGGCCAGATTTGCTGGCGATGTATGAAAAGAAAGTCGATCTCGTTATTGATTTCGACGAAAAGAAGCAGATTTATATTGAGATTGCTGCGGTGTATGAGCGTGAAATCGGCGATCTTGATAGAGCTATTGAGACCTACCAGCATGTGCTCGAGATCGATCCCGATGACATGACCGCAATCGGCCGTTTGGATGCCATGTACCAGGCGTCGGCGAACTGGAAAGAGCTGCTGTCGATTTTGGAGCGCCAGGCAGACCTGTCCGAAGACGAGCATGCCATGGTGAGCTACCGCTATCGTATCGCGCAGCTTTGGCAGTACAAGCTGGAAGACAAGCTGCGGGCAGTGGAGATTTATCGCCAGATTCTCGACTTGTTTCCGGGCCATCAGGAGTCGGTGGATGCCCTGGAAGCGATGGTGCAAGAGGAGGGTTGTCCCCCCGATGCTGCGCTTCTCCTCGAGGAGATTTACGCGTCATTGCAAGACTGGGAGCGTCTTTGCTGGATCTATGAGGTCCAGGTGGCCACCTGCGAGGACAACTATCAAACGATCGATCTGCTGCATAAGATCGCTGAGATTCAAGAGTCCCAGCTTGCTCAACCCGAGCGCGCTTTCGAAGCCTACGGACGTGCTTTATCGCTGGATCGTCAAAATGAAGTCACTCTCGATGCGCTGGAGCGCCTGGCTGAAATCCTGGATGCCTGGCCGGCTTTGGCAGAGATGTACGACGCGCAGATCAAGTCCGCGGGCGATGATGAGCCAGACTCCATCGCGCTGTTGGCCTTGCGCGCAGCGGTGATTTACCAGCATCGCTTGGTGCAGCCCGAGGCGGCGATTGCCTGTTATCGATTGGTCCTAAATGCCGACCCTGCGCATGAGCAGGCTATCCAGGCGTTGGACCAGCTTTATGAAGAGGCGCAGCGTTGGCAGGAGCTGGCGGAGATCTTGAAGAAAGAAATCGAGCTTGCGCCCAACCCCGACGATACCTTGCATCTGCAATTTCGTCTGGGCTCTATCTACCATCATCATCTCGAGCAGGTGGATGCGGCGATCGAGCAGTATCGCGAGGTGTTGCATGCCGATCCTGATTATGCCGATGCCCTTGCCGCCTTAGAGTCTCTCTTTGTTGCAGGGCATCAGCCCACAGTGATCGGTGAAATCCTTGAACCTCTGTATCGTTTGCAGGCGGATTGGGAGCGTTGGCTTGCGATCATGGAAACCCTGGTCGACCATCAAGGGGATGAGGTTGAGCGCGTTGGCATGATGCATCGCATCGCGGAGGTCGCCGAGGAGCAAACCCAGGAGCTGGAACGAGCGTTAACTTGGATGCTTAAAGCCCTGCACTGCGATCCTGCCAATGAGCAATCGGCTATGGAAGCGGAGCGCTTAGCCTTGGCTCTGGATGCGTGGCCGACAGTGGCCAATGCCTACGTGGATACCTTGGAAGGCATTCGCGATACCGAACTCAAAGCGCAGTTAGGTATGCGTTTGGAGCGGGTCTACGAAGAGGAGTTGGGCGACCTGGAGCGTGCTGAGGAAACTCTGCGTTACTTGGTGGGAGCGTGCAGCAATCATGCGGAGGCCTTGGAGCGTCTCGACCAGCTTTATGTGGAGCATGGGGCGCATGCTGCGCTTGCGGAGGTTCTCAAGCGTCGCATTCAAACGGCGGCCGACGATTACGAACGGGTAGCGCTTAACTATCGCCTGGCTTGTTTACTGCAGCATGAATTGGAGCGCGATGACGAGGCGATACGTGTGTATCAGCACATCTTAGCCAAACTCGATGCCCAGCATGTGGAGTCGCTACATGCCTTGCAAAGCATTTATGCCAAGCGAGAAGATTGGCGTCGCTTACATGAAGCCTATGGCAAAGAGCTGGAGATTGTGCTGGGTGACGATAAGCGCGCTCAGATTCTTGCCGCGATGGCGCATCTCTCCTCGCATCAACTGGGCGATCAAGAGCAGTCGATCGCGCTGTGGAAACAAGTGCTTGAGCGGGAGCATGACCATCCTCTCGCCCTCAATGCGTTGGGGCATATTCATGCTGACCGTCAAGAGTGGCGTGAGCTGGTGGATGTACTCGAACGTGAGGTGAATGTTGAGGATGACCTCAATGCGCGGGCGCAGATTTTTTATGACCTTGGCCGTGTGTGGTACGAGAAGCTCCAACGTGCGGGCAGCGCCCTCGAGAGCTGGGAACGCGTGCTCGATATCGAGCCGGCGAGCTTTGAGGCTCTCTTTCAGATCGCCAATGTGCATCGCAACGACAGTCAGCACGTAGAGCTTGTGGATACATTGCAGCGCGTGATCGCGGTGGGCGAGCAAGAGATGGATCCTGCCTTCACCGAGAGCGTGCACTGTCAGGTGGGATATGTGCAGGTGCATCATTTGCAGCAGCCCTTTGATGCGGTGGATGCCTATACCCGTGCGCTCGACATCAATCCCCAGAATCCCTTCGCCCTCGATGCGCTTGAACGCCTCTATCACGACGAACAGGACTGGGAGAAAACTATCGAGATGATGGAGCAGCGTCTCCACATCATCGAAGATGTGCCCGAAAAGGTTGCCTCCTTGCTCGCGATTGCGGGGATGTGGGGCCAGCGTGTGGGCGACCCTAAGCAGGGTATCAGTGCCTATGAGCGCATCCTGCAGCTCTATCCCATGCATGAGCGTGCCTTCGATCAACTCGAAATCTTGCATGCTCAGATCGAGCAGTGGGATGCGCTGATCGAACTCTACCTAGGTCGTCTTGAAGTCATCGACGACGCGGATGCGCGTATTGCTCTGCTTTGCAAAACCGCAGAGGTCTACGAGTCTCATCTAGAGGATTACGATCGTGCCTTTGATGCCTTGCAGATCGCCTGGAGCGAGGACTTCCGTAACCGTGACACGGTGGCGATTATCGAGAGGGTGGCGGCCAAAGGGCAGAAGTGGACCGACTTGCTCAGCATTGCCAATAACGCCCTGACCCAAGTGCAGGATACCGAAACCAAGATCGCTCTCTGCCTGGATTGCGCACGTTGGTATGGCCAGGAGCTCAAGCATCCGGGTTACGCCATCCCTTATTATCAGCAGATTCTCAGTCTCGATCCGGTGAACGTACCCGCTATGAGGCAGATGGTGGAGCTCTACCGCGCCACTGAGCAATGGCAGACCATGGCGCAGGTGCTGCAGCGTTTGGCTGACATGAGCAATGAGCCCGAGGAAAAAGCAAACGCGTACTTTCAAATGGGTGAGCTTTGCCGTGATCAGTTGCAAGCGGCTGATCAATCGTTGACCTATTTCCTAAAGGCTGCTGACTTGCAGCCGAAACACCTCGCTTCGCTGGAGTCGCTGGAGGCGATCTATCTCGAACGTGAAAGCTGGGACGAATACGTCGATGTGCTTAAGCGCAAAAGCAACGCGGTCGACGATCCCACCCAGGCCTTGGATGTGTGGCTCAACCTTGCAGACGTGTATGAGCACAAGCTCAGCGATGCCGAAAAAGCCGCCGAGGCTTATCGTCAGGTGCTCGAGATCGACGCCAATCACCTTGTTGCCCTGCGTTGCTTAGAAAGATTGTATCGCGATGCGGAGCAGTGGCAGTCGCTGCTTGAGATCCTTGAGCGCCAAGAGCAGGTGGTCGAGGTTGAAAAAGAGCGCGTTGACGTCTTGATGCAACTCGCGCTGATTTGGGAGGAGCAATTCCTCAAAGTGGACAAAGCCACCGAGTGCCTTGAGCAGGTCCTCGATATCATTCCCACCTTCGAAGATGCGATGGTTTCGCTTGAGCGTTTGTACCAGCAGTCTCAGCAGTGGGACCCCTTGCTATCGGTATTTGAGCGTCACATTGCGGTGACCACCGAGTCGGAAAAGCGGATTGCTCTCTACAAGAAGTTGGGTGAGCTGCACGCGCATTCTCTCGATGACCGCGACGCAGCGATTGACGTCTATCTGCGTGTCATCGACCTCGACGAGTCCGATGTCGAGGCTTTGCAAGCATTGTCCAAGTTGCATGAGGGCAAGGGGGATATGCACGCTGCGCTGGATGTGATGCGGCAGCTGGCGCGTTACCTCAACGATCCCGCTGCTGAGGTTGAGCTGTATCACCGCATGGGAACCCTTTGCAGTCAGCAGCTTAAGGATAGTGCCCAGGCTTTCGACTTCTATCAGCGCGCGCTCGACATCAATCCAGAGCATATGCCTTCGTTGGAGTCCGTGCGGGAGATTTACGCCGAGCAGGGCGATTGGCCTGCCGTTGCAGATGTCCTGGAGCGTCAAATCGCCTGCCAAGATACGCCGCGTTTGCGAGCGCTGCACTTGGTTGAATTGGGGTCGGTCTATGAACAGCACCTCGACGACAAAGAGAGAGCCATCGAGCATTACCGAAAAGCGCTGGCTGAAGATGACGATAACGATGCGGCCTCAAAACCGCTTGCGCGTGAGTACTTCAACACGGCGCGTTACGAGGAAGCCTTGCCTTTGCTGCGTGTGCTCGTCCAAAAGGCCAGCAAGTACAGCGACGAAGAGCAGCATTTGTTTTGCTACATGCTTGGCAAGACCGCCTCGGAACTCGAGCGCTACGATGAGGCCATTCGCGCCTTTGGGCAAGCGCATCAAATCAACGCGACCCATCTGCCTTCCTTGGTTGGCATGGCGCAGGCCTACTACCGAACCAAAGCGTGGAGCGATTCGTACAAGTACTACCAGATGCTTCTGGTCCACCACCGCGATGCACTGCCTTCAGAGGATGTAGCTGATGTGTTTTATCACCTTGGCCGCATCAAAGATGCTCAAGGCGAAAAGCGCAAAGCCATCAACATGTACGACAAGTCGCTGGAAGAGTACGGTCAGCATCTTCCAACCTTGGAGTCGTTGGTTGAGCTCTACGAGACGCAGCGTGAGTGGGAACAGGTCATTCACTACAAGCGTCAGATCCTTGCTGTGGTTCCAGTGGAGCAGCACTTTGATTTGCTGGTTGCGATTGGTGATCGCTGGCATGAAAAGCTCAAGAATCCGGCCAATGCGATCGATGCATACCGCGAGGCTCTCTCGATCAATCCCGATGCGCACAAGGTCTTGCACAAGTTGCTGGAGCTTTATCAACAAACAGCGCAATGGCCGCAGGCGATTGAGATCATCGATCGCATCTGTGATATGGAGACGCGCGACGAAGCCAAGGCAAAGTACGAATACACCATTGGTGTCGTCTTAAGAGACGAGCTCAAAGATATCGACGCGGCTTTGGATCGCTTTAATCGTTCTCTCGATCTCGATAGCAGTCAGCTCAAAGCCTTTGAGGCGGTCAACAAAATCCTCACCAAGCGCAAAGACTGGAAACAGCTCGAGCGTGAGTTTCGCAAGATGCTTCACCGCGTTGTGGGTCAGGACAACAACGACCTCGAGTTCAACCTTTGGCACAACCTGGGTGTGATTTATCGCGATCGTCAAAAGAACATGGCGAATGCTGCCGAAGCCTTCCGTATGGCTAGCCAGCTTCACCCCGACGATGTGACCGAACACACGATCCTCTCTGAGATTTATGCGGTCACCGATCAAACCGATCAGGCGATTGAAGAGCATCAATGGCTGATTCGACACGACCCCAATATGGTCAGCTCTTATCGTGCCTTGTATCGTCTCTACTTTGAGGCCAACGCCTACGACAAGGCTTGGTGTGTGGCAGCGACACTCAGCTTTTTACAAAAAGCAGATGAGGAGCAAAAGCAGTTTTATGAGCAGTACAAACAACAAGGTGTGATTCGTCCTCAGTCCCGTCTTGATAACGAGTACTGGGTCAAGCAGCTCTTTCATCCCGACGAAGACCTTTATGTAGGCAAGATGTTTGAGGTGATGACACCTGCCTTGCACGCGATTCAGCGCAGCAATGATAAGACCTTGGGGCTTAACAAAAAGCATGAGGTTGACCCTGCGGAGTCAACGGTAACCTTGGCGCGTACCTTTCACTTCGCGGGTCAGGTATTTGGCTTACCCGTCTTGCCGCGTTTGTTTTTGCGTCCTGATGTCCCTGGTGGTTTAGCCTATGTGGGCGGTAGCGATCCGATCAGCACACTATGCGGAAATACCCTATTGAGTGGCCGCAATCCCCAGGAGCTTGCGTTCATCGTAGGCCATCATCTGAGTTATTACCGAGGCGAGCATTTTGTGCGCTTGATGCTTGCGACCCTCAGTGAGCTCAAAGGGCTTTTTGTCGCTGGGATGGCGATTGCGGGTGTGGCCACAGGTCAGGCTGACATTAATAAGCTGGCTAAGAAATTGACCAGCAAAATGCAGCCGCAGCAGCTCGAAGCCGTGCAACGTCTGACGAAGCGTTTTATCGAATCACGCGACGGTCAGGCCGATATCAAAGCATGGGTTCGTTATGTTGAGCTTACCGCCTGTCGAGCTGGCTTCTTGCTCTGCAATGATCTCGAAACTGCGGGTCGGATGATTCGTGAGCTGCCTGCCGATGCCGCAGGTGGACTGACGCCTAAGGACAAGCTCAAAGATGCGGTGCT
>CAYWAT010000074.1:0-13155 GCA_964456305.1 uncultured Polyangiales bacterium
ATAACGCCGGCCTGTCACGCCGGAGGCCGCGGGTTCGAGTCCCGTCCGCCCCGCTAAGTTAGAGGTTAGATAGATTCTTAGATTCGGCTATGCAGGCGCATATTCTTGAGGGGTATGCTGCTGTGCGAGGGTTTTCCTATTTATTTGCACGAGATTTTCATCTACCCTCGTAGCTTAAATGAAGAAATCCAATGAAATGCGAGGGGTTGTTGCCGGATCGGGTGATCGCTGCTTCATGTGCAAGCCTAAATAGGCTCTGATGTTGGCAGAATAAATGAAGCTGGTTGCCGAATACGGTAGACGTTTGTGTTGTTTTTAGTGTACCCTCAGTTCATTCGACTGTAGAAAGCAACCTAGTTTTAGCCAGAGTTACACCGATGAATAAAGTTTCCGATCAGCCTCGCTCCGACATCCTTCGTTACCGTCGTGTCAAGACAGATAGCTTTGCACCCAAAGCTCTAACGGCGATCATCAAACACGCGTCATCGTCGCTTAACGCGGCGCTCGACAATATTTCCCTTTATGGGGCGCGCTTGAATGTGACTACTGATGATACCGTATCGGTTGATTTTAGGACGGGGCAGAAGCTATCAAATCTAAAACTGCTCTACCAAAATACATCCATTTATGAAGGTGCGGCTGTTGTTCGTTATAGTGATGTTCACGAGAACAAAATAACGATCGGAGTCGAGGTTTCGGGTGGGCAAGTTGATCTGGCAACGCTTTATCGTTTGTCCGATCGATATAACTTTGCCGAGCGTTGGGACAAGGTATCACAACCATGTGACATGTCTTTGTTTCCACAGTCTATTGTGTATCAGGTTCTCGAAACATCGAGTTACTTGGGGCAGTGCAGAGACTTCTTTAATAAAGAAGAACAAGCCATATGTCATCAAGATCTACCCACGCGGGAACAAACAGAAAAGTCTTACATTGAGCAGGCCTGGCCGTCTTTCATTAAAGAAATGAACAAGTTTACGCAAGCTATGGATGCTGCATATAACGAGCTCGATGCGTCATCTCATTCATTGTTTCGCACATTTTGTCAGCAGCATATGCTTGATTTCTTTTTGAGTTCACCGGCAATGAGTCGAGCCTACTCAAAACCTCTCGGTTATGCTGGTGACTATGAAATGATGAATAATTTTTATAGAAATCACAACTTCGGCGAAAGCATTTTTTCAAAGCTATGCAATCTATATTCGATGAACTTAGAAGCATCACAAGCAATTGTGAATCGAGTTCATTATATGAAGGAGCGCATTCTTGCTCTGTTTGGTTCATTGCCAAATGGACGCAGGGTGAGAGTCCTTAGTGTCGGATCTGGACCTGCAGAAGAAATTAATCTCTTGCTACAGGAAAATCCTAGTATCGGTGAACGCTTAGAAGTCATGCTCCTAGATCAAGATGAGCATGCTATTCGTTATTGTGAGCGTTACCTATGTCCCCTTATGGAGAAAGAAAAGGTTCGCTTTCGTATCATTAAAGAATCCATCGGTCGTGTTCTCGTGAAGAAGCATTTACCGGAACGTCTGGGTGAGATCGACCTGATCTATAGCGCAGGACTTTTTGATTATCTCAATGATAAGACCTTTGTTTCTTTTGCTCAGGTGCTTTACGACTCTGTTGCGCCCGGAGGAGAGCTCGTCATCGGTAACTTCAACTGCGAGAACAGCTCAAGGGGAGTCATGGAGTTTCTCCTTGAATGGTATCTTAATCATCGCAGCTCGGAAGAGCTATCAATGATGGGACAAAAACTATCGCCTCTGCCTAAAAAAATAGAGATCCAGCACGAGTCAACAAACGTTAATTTGTTTCTCTCTATTGTTAAATGAAGAGTGACGAACAGTATAAAAAAGGTTTTGAGAATTACCGTGCTCATCTCAATTTACGTGGCGCTAGGCTAGCATGTGTTCTGGTGGCTATATTGATGCCTACGGGACTTATCCTCGAGGCCACAAGTTATCCACATAAGCTTTTCCCCTTTGTATATATTCGTCTACTTGGCTCTTGTTTGTCATTAGCTGTTTTTGCATTGAGCTATGTTAAGTACGTTCAGATCAATGTATTCATTTTAGCGCTCTTACCTGAAATTATTGCAGCACTATGTATCGAGTACATGATTCAGGATCTCGATGGTTATGCATCATCTTATTATGCAGGTTTGAACTTGTGTTTGCTTGGTTTTGGAATCGTATTCTTTTGGCGTGTCTATGAAACCGTAATCGCTTGTTCCTGTATTGTTGGCATTTGGCTGCTACCTTCGTTGATAACGAGCTCGCCCATTTCCTGGGGCATGTTTAGCAATAATTTATACTTTCTTGTGCTCACAGCAATTATTGCAGTGGCGTCGAATGCGACGCGTCTTGTGATGATAGAGCGTGAGTATAAGTCACGTATCAAGCTTCAACAGCTTGATAAACTCAAAGATCGATTTTTTGCTAATGTATCGCACGAGCTTCGCACACCTTTGGTGGCACTGTCATCGACGATACAGCTTATCCTCAATAAAGATGAAATGGATGAGGTACTACAAACGCGTCTTCTCAAGAATGGCCAGGACGCTTTGCAAGACATGTTGGAAAATGTAAACGACCTGTTACTCAAGACACGACTGCAGCAAGGTAGTAACGACATGCGCTGGTCTCTTTTGGATATCAAAGACTTTGTTGCGCGTGCGCTTTCAATGTTTGAGCCCATTGCTGCTCAGTATGATAATTCCATTGTGTTTGAGACCAACCTTGAGGGGCCATTGATGATGTACATCGATCGGTCCAAATTAAAGAAAGTTATTAACAATCTTGTTGGCAATGCGCTCAAGTTTACCGATGTAGGTAAGATCATTGTTTCTGTTGATATTGACGATAAGAAAGAAAACTGTCTTGTTCGGGTAAAAGATACAGGCAAAGGCATTCCCAAGCAGGATCTTGACAGAATATTCGAAGCTTTTGTGCAAGCCAGTAATAATCCTGATCGCGAGGTTCAAGGAACAGGACTAGGTCTGGCATTGGTTAAGGACATCGTAGAACTGCATCATGGTAAAATTCATGTGGATAGTTCAGTCGGTGAGGGGACATGTTTTACCGTTTGCCTTCCTTTAGATGAAAGACATGTCGACGAAGATAAGGTCGTCAGCATCGATGTATATGAAGATACCAATCCACATGTTCGCGTGGGTGTAAGAGATTATCGTGACCTCGATTTGTCGATGTTTGAAAAACATGATCCGGCTCGGATGAATATACTAATTGTCGAAGATAATCCACAGATTATTCAAGTTCTGGCTTATGTTTTATGCGAAGAATACAATGTTTATTTTGCGCATGATGGTGATCAAGGTGTACAGCGAGCACACGAGGTTGTGCCTAACTTGATCATTAGCGATATTATGATGCCTAAAAAAGACGGCTATACGTTGATCAAAGAAATCAAGCAAAGCCCACAGACACGTCATATCCCGGTGATACTGCTCACCTCACGAAATGATCAGCAGTCGCGTATTAAAGGCTTTGAGTGTGGTGCTGATGAGTACCTTGCTAAGCCCTTTAGCAATCATGAAATTCGCGTTCGAGTTAGAGGTCTTCTGGAGCGTATGCAGTTGGCTACGGAGCTGATCCACGCCGAAAAGCTAAGGTCTATCGGACAAATGGCAGCAGGAATTGCGCATGAAATTAACAATCCTATTTTTTATGCCAAAAGCGCAGCGGGCACGATAGAGGATGTATTTGCTGCGGTTGAATCAAATAATATTTCTCTCCCGCAAGGGATGGACATGATGCGTGGTGCTATCGAACGTGTTCAGGAAGGAACTCAGCGCGTGGCGGATATCACCCAAGCACTCAAGGGTTTTGTGCATCTCGGTGGTCAAGGGTTTCGGAAAAGCAATATCCATCGAGGCTTGGATGATGCAATACGCATATTACATGCGAATCATAAAGAGGATGTAGCAATCGAGAAATCATATGAGCTTAAAGAAGATATATTTTGTAATGCGAATCATTTGAATCAGGTGTGGATGAACCTCATTCAAAATGCGATGCATGCTCTTGAGGGTTCTGGTGAATCGCGCATTCGTATTCGTACTTATGCTTGTGATGTAAAAGCGTGTGTGGATATTTCGGATAATGGACCAGGTATTCCCAAAGAATATAAAACGCGTATTTTTGATCCTTTTTTTACAACAAAGGATATCGACAAAGGGACTGGTTTAGGTCTTTACATTAGCAAAAAAATAATCGATGAACATGGTGGGCGATTGAGTGTTGAGAGTTTTCCTGGTCAGGGAACTCATTGGCATATCGAGTTGCCTATTAATCAAGGAGAAGAATCTTATGAGCAGCCACGTTTCACTCATTCCCATATCGACCGAGGAGTGGAAGAAGTACAATATCCTCATCGTTGATGATGAAACAGGAATCCGCGATGAGTTATCAACTGTCCTTAAGCTGCGTGGATTCTCTGTTAATGCTGCATCCAGTGGTGAAGATGCGCTTGCTTGTTTGGAAAAGAAGCCTGCTCAGATCGTAATCTCAGATCAAAAGATGCCTGGTATGAGTGGTACGGAGTTCTTGACCCACGTTAAAGAACGTTGGCCGATGGCTGTTACGATGATTTTATCTGCTTTTTCTGAGTCAGAAGATATCATTGATGCGGTCAATAAAGCAGGGGCTTTTCAATACATGTTAAAGCCTATCGATAAAAACGATTTTGTTCAGCGTGTTGTGCAGGCTCTAAAATATTATTACGCGGAGGAAGAGCGTAAGCGATTGGCCAATGCCAATACCCATTTGCTGCGTAAAATTGCCATCAATGAGAGCTTTTTTATGATGGGCAGCTTTAGCACTGCGCTCTTCGATAAGTTTTTTCCTGTGCTTCGTGGTTTGATGCGCGATGCTGATGAGCGGGTTCGTATGCACGAAGAGGCTTCAGAGAAACGTTTTAACGCATTGATGGAGCAAGAAAAATGGATGGAACTCTGTGTGGTTCTGAGCAAATTACGCCTTTTATCAGACGCGTATCATTCGGCGCCTAACTATAAGAATGAATCAATTGCATCATTGTTGGATTCCTGTGTCGAAGAGGCGAGGGATGCGATTCAAAGAGCTAACTTCTCTTGTTCAGTGACGACAAATTACGATGACGAAATGCCTTGTTTCATGATGCATCACGAGACCTTAGGCTGCGCTATTAAGATGATCATTGAAAATGCTATCTTAGCTGCAGCGGCTAAGGGAGCTAATGCTCCGGCCAATGTTGACATTTCTGCTGATATATTTGTCAGTCAGCGTCGTTTTGTCCGTATTGATATTCGCGACTCTGGGGCGGGGGTACCTTTAGCGATTGAAGACAAGATTTTTATGCCACTTTTTTCTACACGTACTGTGCCACCAACCGCGCTTATGGAAATTGTAGGTCTGGGTGAGTTTAACCTAGATACCTACAATCATGTTGGCCTCGGTTTATCGATTGCTCGCTGGGGACTGTCACAGCATGAAGGCAACCTTCAACTCGTCAATCCTGGTGAGCCAGGGGCATTGTTTAGAATAGAATTCCCTATTGACTGACTAAAGCCAGGATCAGGCTCTTTGCTTGACTTTAGGTGGTGTCTTAAGACCGTATTTCTCGAGCTTATAGATCAGTGCGCGACGGCTGATGCCGAGTTGCTTGGCGGTATGCGTTTGGTTGTTGTTGTTTTCACTCAGCGCTTTGATGATGGCATCGCGTTCGATGTTATCGACATGATCTCGCAGCCGTCCTTCTGCACTTTGGCTAGCACCGCTTTCACTTAGTGGTAGATGTTCTACGCTTATTTCCTCATCTTCAGCTAATAAGATCGCTCGTTCTACTGTGTTTTTCAATTCTAGAATATTGCCCGGCCAATGATAGCTTTGTATTTCTGCCATGGCTGCCAGGTTAATACTGCTTTGAGGACTTAAGCTTTGCATGAAATGTTTCGTAAGAGGGAGGATGTCTTTAGGTCGATCGCGCAATGGAGGAACAATGACCGTGCGATTCTTAAATGTATCGTGTAATGATGCGTGCAATGCACCGCGTTCTATCAATGAATCCAAGGGTCGATCACTGGTCGCAATAATACGGCAAGATGCTGATGTTAGTCGCGATGCCAGACGTTGTTGCAGAGAAGCATCAAGCTCCGCAATGTTTTGCAGAATGCAGGTTCCCTCACCCACTTGGACAATAGACTGTTCAAGCTTGTCCCAGGTATGTTCGAGATTTCCTTGGGTTGAGCACTGCACACGTGCAACTGCTTCTTCATTTGAACCTTCTTGGTGTTCGTGAAGATAACTGCTTAGGTGCTGTTTACCGCTGCCTGCTTCGCCAACAAACAAAATCGGTAAACGTTGCTGTAGTAGGGTCTTCGATTGGTTGAGCACCTGCTGGCTCAGAGCATCGTCGGCGATAAAGCTGCTCAAACCCTTGGGGGCTTGTGATTCGCTGCGGCCTTGTTGACTTCGTTGCGCACTCGAGAGTGCGTCGCGTGCAATACGCAATAGGCGTTCGGGAGACGCGCTATCGTGAGGCGCCATGGCCAAACCGGCCGCGGCAGAGATGCCGGTTTTGCTGAAGAGTCTTTCTACGACTGCGCGTGCAACGCTTCGCTCTGTATCGGGCAATAAAAATTCAAGATCGTTAGGGCCGTACTCGCCGACAATGTCACCTACACGGAAGCTTTGTACGGCTGCTTCGGCGATGTGATCGCGTTGGCCTTTAGGCGCATGAACCATGACCAGGGCCACATTGCCGCCACCCCGAGCAGCACGTGAGCTTTCTTCCCATAAGCGCTCGCGAAATTCCCCGTGGCTCAACATACGGCGCACACCTGAGCGCGCCGAGGTGGATAATCCTACCACCAGCTTGACCGTCCCCATGGAGATCTCATCGCCTCCCATTAGTTCGCTGGTTCCCGATAGCGCCTTGGCGTTTAGAAAGATGTTAACGCGAGAGTTTACGGTGCGTAATAAAAGGCGTTCACCTTCCCAGAAAAAGTGTCCATGTACAGGCGCTAAATCGGCATTATCGATGCGAATATGGGTGTTTTTCGAGGCACCAATATCGATAGATTGACCAAATGGCAGCTCTGCCACCCACGTTCGGTCGTCTTGGCGTATGACGACAAACGCACGTGGATGGGGCATAGAGAGGTTTTCTGAGGTGGACGACATAGACATATATAATCTCAAAAGACCGTGCTCGAGAAGCACATAAGAGGTTGTTATAATAATAACTAAAGGTTGCTTTAACAGAATGTATTTGAATCCATGAAACGATGAAAAATCAAGCTTTTATCGATATCTTTCGTGCTTCTGCACCCTATATTCACGCGCACCGTGAAGGGACCTTCGTCATTGCTCTTAGTGGAGAGTTGACGGCAAGTGCCCAATTGCCAGTGGTTTTGCATGACATTGCTCTTCTTCATAGCCTCGGCGTCAATATCATACTGGTTGCAGGAGTGCGAGTACATATCGAGGCGAGGCTGCAACGTTTGGGGCTGGTCTCCGCCTATCACCGAGATCTGCGAATTACCGATACCGATGCATTGGAGTCTGCCAAAGCCGCCGTGGGTGTTGTCCGCACCCAGGTCGAGGCACTGTTATCGCGGGGCTATACCAACTGGCCCACGCCCTCTGCCCGCTTGCGGGTGCTTTCCGGCAATTTTATCAGTGCCAAGCCTATCGGTGTAGTGGACGGTGTTGATTTTCAATACACCGGTGAAGTGCGCAAAGTCGATCACGATGCCTTGGTCGATGCTTTAGCGCGACGTCCCATTGTGCTCATCATGCCCTTGGGGTACTCACCCACGGGCGATGTCTTTAATCTTTGCGCTGAAGAAGTCGCGGCCTCTGTCGCGGCCTCGCTTAAGGCTGACAAGCTGATCTTTTTAACCTCTACAGATGATCGTGCCTTGCTGAATAATCGCTTGTTATCCTTGCCAGAAGCCAGGGAGTGGATGCGTGAGGAGAGCCTGCCACCGCAGATCTGCCGTGCACTTCAAGCAGGTGTGGATGCCTGTCGAGCTGGGGTGCGGCGTATGCATATGCTTGATCACCGCATCGATGGTGCCTTGTTGACGGAGCTTTTTACGCGCGATGGTGTGGGCGTCTTGGTAAGTGCAGAACGCTTTGAGGGTATCCGACCGGCGCGACTCGGCGACGTGGGCGGCATCATGCAGTTGATTCAGCCTTTAGAGGAAGAAGGCTTGTTGGTGCGTCGATCGCAAGAGCGTCTTGCCGGCGACGTGGAACATTTTTGGGTGACCGAGCGCGATGGGATGATCATCGCTTGTGCTGCGGTATATTCGCATGTCGAATCGCAGATGGCCGAATTGGCCTGTCTGGCTGTGCATGCTGAGTACCGCGGCGGTTCACGTGGTGATGCCCTTTTTCGTTACCTTGAAAATCATGTCAAAGGCCTAGGCTTGCGTGCCTTGTTTGCGCTCACGACACGCACCGCGCATTGGTTTTTGGAACGCGGCTTTAATGAAGTGTCTCCCACCTCTTTACCTATGGCACGCCAAGCCCTTTACAATCAGCGCCGTAACGCCAAGGTGGTGCTTAAGAAATTGGATTGAGGGCGTACCAGCGCGACGTGATAGGCAGTTGAAATGCAGGCAATTATCGATGAGGAAGAGCGCGTATTACAGCGTGTATTGCGATCCCTGGCGGCGCGGCGTCTCAATCAGGCGGCTTCGGCAGGGGAGTACGACCAAACTCTATTGTCATTACGCGATCAAATCATGGAAGCGCGTCTTGAGGATGTGCCCCCTCTTTTGCAAGAGATGGAACGCTTACAGCAGGTTGCATCGCGCCGTGCCCAAGTCGTGGACCAATGGATCGATGCTCAAAGTCCGTATTTTGGTCGTTTGGTTTTGGAGGTCGATGAGCGCAAACGCGAGGTGTTGATCGGTCGGGGAACCTTTCTCGATACCAAGACGGGCATTCGTATTGTTGATTGGCGCAATGCACCCATTAGTCGGATTTTTTACCGTTACGATGAAGGCGACGACTTTGATGATCACTTTGGTGGCCGCGATGTTGAAGGCGATGTGATCAGTCGCCGCACCTTGAGCATTCGTGGCGCTCAGCTACGGCGTATTGTTTGTCCACAAGGGCGCTTTGTCCGCATCAATGATGATCAATGGCAGGCTTATGATCAGGCCTCGCAAAACCTAGCCGGAGGTCAAGGCGTTGCCTGGCGACCTAGAGCGACTCAGCAGGCTGTTTTGGGATCCCAGCATGCTGGGCGTGAGTCGCATCGTTTGGGGGAGATCACCGCCTTGCTCGATCCCAAGCAATTTGCCGTGATCAGTCAGCCCACGGCAGGCATCGTGCTTATTCAAGGCGGAGCGGGCAGTGGCAAAACCACCATCGGCTTACATCGCATTGCTTATCTGAGTTATCAAAACCCAAAGCGCTTTCATCCACGCGCCATCATGGTGCTGGTCTACAACGATGCGTTGCGACGTTATATTGCTGATGTGTTGCCTGCATTGGGGGTTGAAGGGGTTGGTGTCGAGACCGTGGATCATTGGTTTCAGCGCCTGCGCGTCGCGCATCTTCGGGGGCTGCCTCGCGAGGCTACGGAGGATACGCCGAGTGCGGTTACGCGCCTGAAAAAAGACGCGGCGATGCTAACGATGCTGGAGGCTTTTTATCAGCAGTGCGCTGCACGTTGTACAGCACAGATCGACAACACCTTGAGTGCTTATACGTCTGCGCAGACAGATGCGGTGCAGGCGCAATGGCGTCGTGCGAATCGTGAGCCTTTGCTTGTTCGATTGCGTCAGTTGCGACGTTGGCTTGTGCATGAGCGCACCGAGCAGACACAGGGAAAGATGTCTGCGCTGCTGCACCGTGTTGATGCGCTTATCGCTCAAATGAGCGATCTGGTTGTCTTGTGGGTTGAGATGTTAAGCGATGCTGGTCTGTGGCAGCAGCATTTTCCCGACGACCCCGATCGCGAGCGCGTGCATCGCTGGTGTTCTGAGCGCTGCGCGCTTGTTTTGGTTGAGCGTCAGGAAAGTCATGATCAGAGTAAGTCGGATAACTCTAGAGGTGCAGAGCATCGCCGACACCTGCGCGATAGTGCTGCCGATGAGTTGCAGGAGGATACACGCACAGCCTTGGATCACGAAGATGACCCGCTGTTGCTGCAGCTGTACCGTCGCTTTTGTGGACCTTTGCAGCGTAAAGGATCGCCCTTGGCCTATGCGCATCTTTTCTTGGACGAGGCTCAGGACCTTAGCCCTGTCGAGATCGACGTCATGCTGCATACGGTGGATAAACACCAAAGCGTCACTCTGGCTGGCGATGTGGCCCAGCGCTTGACCCTGGAAAACGGCTTTCGCGATTGGGACACCCTGATGAAAGACTTGGGGCTTAAGCATGTGGCCATCGAACCCTTGCGTATTGGTTATCGTTCCACGGCGGAGATTATTGCCTTCGCCCACGCGGTTTTGGGACCTTTGTCCACCGAGGCCTCGCGCAGCGAATCATTGCGGCATGGTGATCCTGTGGATGTGTTTCATTTTGCCCAGCAGGGGGAGGCTATTGCCTTCTTGGCTGAGACCCTACGCGATCTTCGTCGCCGCGAACCGCAGGCCAGCATTGCTTTGATTGCCCGGCATGCAGAGCAGGCCGCCTTGTATTTTGAGGGGCTTAGCAATGCCGAAGTGCCGTATTTGCGTCTCGTCGACCAAGAAAACTTTTCCTTCAAACCTGGCATTGATGTTACCGATGTGCGTCAGGTTAAAGGCCTCGAGTTTGACTATGCCGTCTTGCTCGATGTGTCTGCCGCTTCTTATCCCGATGATGTGGCCTCGCGTCATCTGCTGCACATCGCAGCGACGCGTGCTGCGCATATGTTGTGGGTGACCGTGATTGGCGAGCCCTCGCCGCTGCTTCCCAGTGATCTGCACGATGACGGACTCTGAGGGCACCGGCATTGCTGAGTTGCCTTTTGCACGCGTGTGGGCACCTTGGTGGCCTGAGCGAGTGTTGTATCGCGATGCGGATTTCTGTGTGCTCGACAAGCCTGCTGGAGTGAGTTGTCAGTCCGCCACCACAGAGCACTGTGATGACGTGTATCAGCGCTGGCGGCTTTATACCCAGCAGAATCCTGTTTCAGGTCTGGTTGCAGATGACCTGGGTGTGCATCAGCGCTTGGATCAGATGACTTCGGGCGTTATGCTCTTGACCTCCTCTGCTGCAGCGCATGCATCCATGGCTAAGCAGTTCGCAACAAAGCAGGTCAAGAAGCGCTATCGCGTGATCGTAGGCGGTGCAGGGCGCTTAACCAAGGGGCAGCGCATCAACCTAGAGCACTTTCTTTTGCCGCGTCATCGCGGTTATGTGCGTACGACATCGTCGCGTCATCCAGCTGCTCGACAGGCTAATTTGCGTGCTGAGGTTTTACAGGTGGCAGGTGATTATGCCCATCTTAGGGTGCAGATCGACCAAGGGCGCACGCATCAAATCCGTGTCCAGCTGGCTGCAGCGGGATATCCCGTCGTGGGTGATCGTCTCTACGGATCTGTCGACGATACGAGTCCTTCGCCTTTACTTCTGCATGCGGAGTCGCTGGCATGTGAGCATCCTATTCAAGGAGGACTGCCTACCTTTCAAGCTCCTTTGCCTCCGCTTTTTGATGCCTGGATGCAGGGTGGCACTGCCGATGATGTCTTTCGTGATGCGTCGCGTTTACACTACCTATTGTTTTGTGCGCTGCAGTTGCGTTGGGGCTTGGCTCATACGGCCCTCGACCAGGCTCAGACGACAGCGTTTCGTTTGGTCAATGGCGTGAATGATGCATTGCCGGGATTGGTGATCGATCTTTATGCCGGCACTTTGCACATCCAGGTGATGAATCCGCAGGTTAACGCTGCGTTGCCTCTGCTACAAGAACAGCTGCGATGCTGGGGTTTTGATCATCATGTGGTGGCTTGTCATCGCGAGGCGGGAGCCCCCTCTACGCCATCTTCTATCGTTGAGACGAAGAGGGTGTACGAGCAATCCCTGCCTTATCAGGTGTATCTAGGGGCAGGCTTGGGCACGGGTTTGTATGTGGATCAGCGCGATAACCGCAAACGGGTTCAGGACTTTGCTAAGGGCAAGCGGGTGCTCAACCTCTTCGCATATCACGGTGCTTTTGCCATCGCTGCCGCTGCGGGTGGTGCCATTGATGTGGTTAATGTGGATGCGTCAAAGACGGCGTTGCGCTGTGCTCGCGCCAATGTTGAACAGCTGGTCGATGCATCGACAGTACAGCATTTTTATGCAGGAGATGTGTTTGCTGAGCTCGCTCGGGCGCAACGGCGGGCACATTTTTTTGATCTGCTCATCGTTGATCCGCCCACTTATTCTACCAATAAGCGCTCACAATGGCGCAATCGGCGTGATTGGCCGCGCCTGGCTGAAGCGTGTTTGAACGTTGCTGCCCCCAATGCGTACCTACTGATCTGTAGTCACGATCGCGGAATGAGCTGGCAAGAGCTTGAGAGGTTGTGGCATCGCGTTGCCGACTCGGCACAGCGTCCGTTGCATTTACGTCGACTCAAGTCACCTAGAGATCAACGCGGCTTGTGTGATGTTGCAGACGATATGAAAAGCTTGTGGATAGAACTTAATGAATGAGCTCAAGCCAGTGTTTCACCGCAACCCATTTGTGAGGGTGGCGTGATTTGCGGATAAGGTAACGCGACTGTTTTGCCGTATTACTTAGGTTCTCGGCCTGGCTGGAAATCTGTGTCGTTGCAATATTGTGCTGCTTTAAGATCTGCTTTAGCAATTTGCTTTGTCGCTTTGTTTGTCCGCCGGTTGTGACGGATACCAGGCGATGCTTTGGGCTTTTGCGCAGCCATGCGGCAAATTCAGGGGCGCCACGATACATGGCATCCATCAGCACAAGTCGCTTAATGGCGGGTAACTTACCATGATTAATCCACGCAAGCGCGCTTTCGAAGCCCGCGCTATGCGCGACCAGTGTGATGCCTTTGACCTTGTCTAAGGAAAGTTTGCTTTTGTTACGGCCATGCCAAGCTTGGCTAGCCTGCATGAGCACCGTGTGAAGCCATGTTTTGGCAAAGCCGGCTTCGCGAAAGCGTCCCGCGTGACCACTTTTCTTGAGCCAGGCGAGTTG
>CAYWAT010000075.1:0-12884 GCA_964456305.1 uncultured Polyangiales bacterium
GAAAGACACGCTTTGACTGCCAGGCGCTGCTACCTGCTCCGCAGGCGTTCGCTTCGCTCACACTCAGCCCACAGAGTCTGATGCCTCGCAGTCATCGTTGTGCTTGGCAGCCGGATGTAAGCCAGGATCAGCGTGAAGTGAGGTCGGTCTAGCTGATGCTTTGGTGGCCTTGGATCGTTACCTGCTTCGCTCTTGTTTGGGGCGCATTGTGGGGAAGCTTTTTCGACTTGGTGATCTCACGCTGGCCGATGGGCTTGTCGGTGGTGCGTCCGCGTAGTTTCTGTCCATCGTGTGGGTCGCCTATTCCGGCGTGGCACAACATTCCCTTACTGAGTTTCATTCTGCTGCGAGCCCGTGCCTCCTGTTGTGGCGCGCGTCTCGATGCGCGTATGTTTATCTCGGAGCTTGTCTTTGCTCTCGTCGCCTTGGCTCTTGCCTGGCATGCCGGGTTATTGAGTATGGATCCTTTGCAGATCTCATGGTCGGCGCTGCTCGAGGCCTTGCTTTACTTTTTCTGGCTGGGCGGACTGTGGATGGTGGCCTGGATCGATTGGCAGTGCTTTCAGATTCCCGATGCAATTACCATCCCCCTTACTGCTGTAGGACTGGTGACGGCATCATGGCGTGAAGAACCTGGCTTAGCGTCGGCGGCCTTGGGCGCTGGGTTAGGCGCGTTGATTGTATACGTCCCATTTGTGTGGCTTTACAGCTTGCTATTTAATCGACGCGGCATGGGGGAGGGGGACGCCAAGTTATTGATGGCTGTCGGTGTCTTTTTAGGGTGGCAGGCTGTTCCCATGTGCCTGCTTGCTGCTTCTGTGCTCGGGCTAGCGCTTTTTATTGTCCTAGGCCGGACGCGCTATTCTTTTGCAACCCAGCGCGAAGGAAAGACAGCTATTGCTTTTGGCCCTTTGCTAGTGATTGCTGCAGTTAGCTTGCGCATTGCCTACTGGGTTGACCCAGCTTGGCGTATTATACCGATTTTTTCTCTCGCTTTTTGATAGCGCGGTAGTGATCCCACAAACGAGGGACCGGAAAACGATTCAGGCGCGTGCGATACCCTTCATCTTTGCGCTTTTCCAACTGGCATATCTCGCTGATAAGCCCGTCACGGCTGCCAAACTGATCACTTATCTTGGAAAATATCTCATGCAGGTGCAGCAGCTTTTTGTTTGAAACCCGACCAAGCCCTTTGTCTTTAGACTCGCGGTCGATCCACAAGCCGCTCTTGGTAAGCCCTTGAATCTCTTTAACCAAGCTGGCCTTATCGCCAAAACGTTCGCGAACAATGCTGAGAGGAGAGGCTTTCGTCATGTCTTAATCCGAATCAGGTATGCGAGGATATAGGGCAGGAGTGCTAGCATGCCCACCTTCGAAAACAAGCGCTAATCGCTGGCAGGGCGGATATGCACGCCGCGCTGAGCAAGGAAGCGTTTGGTCTCGTCGATGGTGTATTGCCCCTCATGGAAGATGGAGGCGGCTAAGACAGCATCAGCTCCTCCTTGCACGAGGCCTTCATACAGGTGGTCGAGTTCGCCCACCCCGCCAGAGGCCACGAGGGGAATGCTGATGCTGTCCGCAACCCGGCGTGTGAGCTCAAGGTCGTAACCGCTGCGCGTTCCATCGCGATCCATGCTGGTGAGTAAAATCTCTCCGGCACCCAATTGGGTGATGCGCTGACACCATTCGATGGCATCGATGCCGGTGGCACGACGACCCCCATGGGTAAAGACCTCCCACTGCTTTTGACTGACCTGCTTGGCATCAACTGCCACCACAATGGCCTGCGAGCCATAGGCACTGGCCACCTCGGTGATGAAGTTGGGATTGGTGACGGCAGCGGTGTTCACCGACACTTTGTCGGCGCCCGCATTAAGTAAGTCACGCACATCGCTCGCACTGCGGATCCCACCGCCCACGGTGAGCGGCACGGCAATATCGCGCGCTGTTTTCTCGACGATGTCGATTAAGGTGCTGCGTTTTTCATGCGAGGCGGTGATATCGAGAAAGGTGATTTCGTCCGCCCCCTCGTCGCTATAGCGTTTCGCGCATTCGACTGGATTTCCCACATCACGCAAGCCCACAAAGTTGACCCCTTTGACCACGCGACCGTCTTTGACATCCAGACAGGGAATGATGCGTCTTGCTAACATACTACCTCGCACGCTCGCTGAGGGTCTCGGCGACGGTTTGCAGCGCTTGGCTGAGGCTAAAGGCGCCGCTGTAAAGAGCACGACCGCATACCGCGGCTTGGATCTTGGCTTTGCTAAGGTCGCGCAAGTGATCAAGGGAGCCAATTCCACCCGAGGCGATCACCGGGACAGGAAGGCTAGCTTGAAGCGCTTGTGTGCTGGCAATGTTGGGTCCTTCATGGGTGCCATCCCTTGCGATATCGGTATAAAGCACCGCATGCGCCCCCCAATGAGCCACTTGCTTTGCAATCGCAGCTACCTGTTGACCGCTTCCCACTTGCCACCCCTCCAGCATCACTTCGCCTTGATGTGCATCGAGAGCGACGATGACGGTGTTGGGGTGCTGCGTGCAAAGTTCCTGGGTGAGCTCAGGGCTGCGAATCGCGGCTGTTCCCATCACCACATAACGCGCGCCATGCTCTAACCACTGCGTGAAGGTTGATGCATCGCGAATCCCACCACCCACTTCGACCTCGAGGCCACCGAGCTTGAGAATGTCGCGCACAATGGCGTGATTGACAGGCTTGCCCTCTTTAGCGCCGTCTAGGTCGACGATATGCAAACGGGTGGCTCCTGCATCGATAAAACGCTGGGCAACTGCCACCGGATTGGCATCGTAAACGGTGACCTGATCGTAACGCCCTTGCTTGAGCCGCACGGCTTGACCCTGAAGAATGTCGATGGCGGGGATGAGCTGCATAAAGACGCGCTGTGATTAGTAGTCGTTGAGAAAGGTCTCGAGCAAGAGGTGCCCGTTGCGATGACTTTTTTCGGGGTGAAACTGGCAGGCAAAAAGATTGTCCTTGGCCACGACCGAACAAAAATTCGTGCCGTACGTAGTTTCTGCAATCACATGGGTGGGGTCGCTAGGGACGCAGTAGTAACTGTGCAGGAAATAAAACCAGGGATGGGTATTGAGCATGGGGTGCTCTGATGAAACCGTATTCCAGCCCATATGAGGTACTTTGAGGCGCCGGCCTGAGCTATGCTCGCGCATGTCATCGGGAAAACGCCGCACTTCGCCTGCTAAGTAGCCCAGTCCTTCGTTGCGTTTGCCCCCTTCTTCGCTCGCTTCGAAGAGAAGTTGCATGCCGAGGCAGATCCCCAAGTAAGGCACGCCGCGTTTGAGGAGCTCATTCAAGGCTTCGCCTACTCCGCGTTTGAGTGCTGCTGAGCAGTCACGAAAAGCTCCCTGACCAGGGACAACGACTCGCGATGCCTGGCGAATTGAATCCGGGTCGCTTTGCACCTGAACCTTTGCGCCAGCGCGTTCAAGTGATCGGATGACGCTGTAGAGATTGCCAAGGCCTAGGTCAACGAGGGTGATATCGCTCATGGCGTGGCTGCCTCGTTAAGGATGCCTTTGGTCGAAGGAATGTCATGACGTCTGGGGTCACGAGATATCGCTTGGCGCAGTGCATGGGCAAAGGTCTTGAAAGTGATCTCGATCAAATGATGCAAGTTATCCCCGGCAAGGCGATAGGCGTGCAGATTGCAAGCGGCACCACGGGCGAAGCCCTCGAAGAACACTTCGGTTAGCTCGGTCTCGAAGTCCCCTAGCTTGGTTTTGGCTAAAGGGATCGCCCACTTAAAAAAGGTACGTCCCGACAAATCGAGAGCGCATTGAACACAAGCCTCATCCATAGGCAGCATGGCCCAGCCATAACGATAGATGCCTTTTTTGTCTCCTAGGGCTTGTGCAACCGCTTGCCCCAATGCGATAGCCACATCTTCCGTGAGGTGGTGGCCATCGATGTGGGTGTCTCCTGAAGCGTTGAGCGTGATGTCGATGCAGCTGTGCTTCGCTAGCTGTTCAAGCATATGTGACAAAAAACCCAGCGGCGTGTCGATGCTGTAACTGCCTTGGCCATCGAGGTTGATGGCAATATCAACGTTGGTTTCTTGGGTTGTACGTTGGATATGACCGCGGCGTTCTGTCATGCAGGCAACCTGGTCAGGCTATGACGCCGCCTGATCGGAATCAGAGGGCGCGTCCTTGTCTGCGCTTGCCTCGTCATCGTCTTCACTTTCAGCCAGTGGTTCAACATCCACCACACGTTCATCGTTGCGCAAGCGAATGACACGCACCCCTTGAGTATTACGTGCTGATTCGCGTACTTCGCTGACGAAGGTACGGATGATTTGTCCCCCATTGGTAATGACCATGAGCTGGTCTTCGGGTGCAACCAGTCGTAGCTTGACTAGATTGCCATTGCGCTCGGAGGTGACCATCGCGATGATGCCTTTGCCGCCACGGTTTTGCAGTCGCCACTCATCAAGAGGCGTGCGCTTGCCATACCCATGCTCGCTTACAGTGAGCACATGCAGATCGTCGGCCTCGTGTGGGATGACATCCATACCGATAACCACATCGTCGTCGGCTACACCGATGCCGCGCACGCCCTGTGAACCGCGTCCCATCGCGCGCACGTCGCCAACCCCAAAGCGGATGCTCAGACCTCGGGCCGTGCCTAGGAGCATCTGATCCGACTCTTGGACCACTCGGGCGGCTAAAAGACTATCGCCTTCTTCGATGGCAACTCCGATGATACCGGTCTGGCGGATATTCGAGTAAGCACTGAGGGCGGTACGTTTAACGCGTCCCTTGCGGGTGCAGGTGAAAAGATAACCTTCTTCGGTAAACTCGCGTACGGGGAGCACGGCTGCCACTTGTTCGTCGCTTTGCATCCCGACGAAGTTAACAATGGCGCGACCGCGTGCAGCGCGACCGCTGGCAGGGATTTCGTAGACCCGCTTGTGGTAGACACGACCCAGGTTGCTGAGCACCAAGATATGGGCGTGCGCGTTGGCGACAAAAAGCTGATTGACGAAGTCCTCGTCACGCGTCTCCATCGCGCGCATTCCCTTGCCGCCACGGTTTTGTGTGCGGTATTCGCTGAGGGGAACCCGTTTGATATATCCCGCCCGAGTGGTGGTGATCGCCATATCTTCGTCGGCGATGAGATCCTCCAGCGCGATTTCACCTTCTTCGTCGATGATTTGGGTACGACGATCGTCCCCGTAGCGTTCGCGTATGCTTTGCAGCTCGTCGGTGATAACGCCAAAAAGCTTGACGCGATCCCCCAAGATAGCTTTGAGATAGGCGATCAAGTCGCAGAGCTCGCCGTAGTCTTTGGCCAGCTTTTCGCGCTCAAGACCCGTAAGGCGTGACAAACGCATTTCCAAAATGGCCTTAGCTTGGCGCGCATTGAGAAAGTATTGACCGCGTGCTTGCGCTAACTCGATTTCGTTTTGGGGACGCCCTGCGCGTTTGACGAACTCCTCAAGGCCTTTGAGGGGGAGCTGCATTAGGCGCTCGCGGGCCTCGGTTGTATCCTTGGAGTTGCGGATGGTGGCGACGACCACATCGATTTCGGTCAGCGCCATGCCCAAGCCTTCGATGAGCTCACGCTGGGCTTCAGCCTGTTGCAACTCGAAGCGGGTGCGTCGGGTGACCACCTCTTGGCGATGATCGATGAAATGCTGCAGGGCAGTCTTGAGGTCGATGACCTGTGGCTTGCCGCCTACAATCGCTAGGGTTTGCACCCCAAAGGTGCTCTGCATGGCCGTGAGCTGGTAGAGCTTGTTAAGCACGATATCGCCGTGTGCGTCGCGCTTGATTTCGATGACCCCACGCATGCCGTCGCGGTCCGACTCGTCGCGGATATCGCTGATGCCCTCGAGGCGTTTTTCGCGCACGAGGTCGGCGATGCGTTTGAGCAGATCGGCCTTGTTGACCTGATAAGGAAGCTCGGTGATGACGATGCGTTCGCGCTCTGTTTTACCGATGGTCTCGACGGTGGCCTTAGCACGCATCACCACGCGTCCGCGTCCGGTGAGACACGCAGACTGAATGCCACGTCGTCCGTAGATATACCCTGCGGTCGGAAAGTCGGGACCCTGAACGCCTAAACGCCCCTTCTCGGGGTCGTCTTGCATTAACTCGTTGACGCTGATGTCTGGGTCTTCGATCAAGCGAATGGTCGCGTCGATGATCTCGCGCAAGTTGTGCGGCGGTATATTGGTGGCCATGCCCACCGCGATACCGCCGGAGCCGTTGACCAATAGGTTGGGAATGCGGCTAGGGAGCACCGAGGGCTCTTGCTCGGAGTCATCGAAGTTGGCGGTAAAGTCCACCGTGTCTTTTTCGATGTCGGCGAGTAAGTCCGCCGAGAAACGATGCATGCGTACTTCGGTGTAACGCATGGCCGCGGGCGGATCGCCATCGACAGAGCCGAAATTGCCTTGGCCATCGACCAATAGGTAACGCATGGAGAAGTCTTGGGCCATGCGCACCAGCGCGTCATACACCGCGCTATCTCCGTGTGGGTGATACTTACCCAGCACATCGCCCACAATGCGCGCCGATTTTTTGTACGCCTGATTGTGATGCACCTTCTGCTCGTGCATGGAGTACAAAATGCGGCGATGCACCGGCTTGAGCCCGTCGCGTACATCGGGGATTGCGCGGCCGATGATGACGGACATCGCATAGTCGAGATACGAGCGACGCATCTCATCTTCGATGTTGATGGGAAGCTGTTGCAAGGAGTCGGTCATGCGGCAAAAAGGCGGGCTGCGCTGATAAGCAAAGCCAGCGGGGCTGGGCTATCACATCTTAGCCCAGCAAGCCATCAGCTTTTTTGTCGCAAGGTCAGCAGTCTATCAATATGCGGTAAGCGCAAGGGATAGGGCGATAGCGCGTGATTTCACCTGCATTTCACCTTGCTCGTATTCGGCATCGACGTCAGGGTTGGCGAGGTTTTGAGGTCTGGCGATGGCCAAGATGCTCATCGATGTTGAGGTTTATGCATGTCGCTTGATTGGTTTCGGGGTCTATTCTCTAATGATTTAGCTATCGATTTAGGGACAGCGACAACTCTGATCTATGCCAAAGACCAAGGCATTGTTTCTTGCGAGCCCTCCGTCGTGGCGGTGCAGCGCGATGCTCGTGGTGGCAAGCGCGTGCTTGCGGTGGGCAAAGAGGCCAAAGAAATGTTGGGGCGCACGCCGGGCAGCATTCAGGCAGTGCGTCCCTTGCGCGATGGCGTCATCGCTGACTTTGAAATCACCGAGGCCATGTTGCGTTATTTCATCTCGCGTGCTGCGCATCGCCGTACGGTGGTCAAACCTCGCATTATCATTTGTGTGCCTTTTGGGGTTACCGAGGTGGAAAAGCGCGCGGTCAAAGAAAGCGCTGAGAGTGCAGGAGCACGTCAGGTTTTCTTGATCGAAGAGCCCATGGCTGCGGCCATTGGGGCAGGGCTGCCCATTACCGAGCCCAGCGGTAACATGGTGGTAGATATCGGTGGAGGAACCACTGAGGTTGCGGTGATCTCGTTGGCCGGGATTGTCTACTCGCAGTCGGTGCGCGTGGGCGGTGACAAAATGGATGACGCCATCATCGCTTATATGAAGCGAAAATATAATCTGTTGATTGGCGAGCAGTATGCCGAACGCGTCAAGTGCGTGATTGGCAATGCTTATCCTCCCGACGATATCGATACCATTGAGGTCAAAGGACGCGACCTTGTGGCGGGTGTGCCCAAAACCGTGGTGGTGACCAGCGATGAGGTGCGCGAGGCCTTGAGCGAACCCATTCACGCGATTGTTGATGCGGTGATGACAGCATTGGAGCAGACACCTCCCGAGCTTTCCGCGGACATTGTGGATAAGGGGATTGTGCTTACCGGCGGCGGTGCATTGCTGCGTAACCTTGAGATTCTGCTGCGCGAAGAGACGGGCTTGCCTGTGATGGTATGCGATGACCCTATCTCTGCTGTCGTGCTGGGTTCGGGAAGAGCCCTCGACCACCTCGATCTTTTGCGCGAGGTGACCATCCATTGATGGCCTAGGCATTGCAATGTCTCCTGGGCTGGATGGTGAGCGGGTATGAATTATTTTAAGCGCCTCCGAGATTCCTTCATTGCCATCTTATTGATGGTCATTCCCTTCTTGTTTTTGCGCGCCAACCTCAAAGACATGAGCCAGACCACATGGCTCGATAAGCGCATCTTGGAGATTAGTGCGCCTTTGCAGTTTGTCGCCACTCAGCTTGCGCATACGGTGTCTGCATGGGTGGGGGACTACTTGTACCTCACTGAGGTCAACAAAGAAAACCAGCGCTTAGCTACGCAAAATCGTCAGCTCAAGCAATCGCTGCGTCAGATGCGCAGCCATTTGCGCGAAAACCAGCGGTTGCGGCAGTTGCTCGAGTTGCGCCGACGTATTGATTACAAAAGCCTCAGCGCACAAGTCGTCGCGAAAGAGGTGTCTCCCTTTTTTCGCGTGGTTCGCATTCGTTTAGACCGAGGGCAGCATGAGGGGCTGCGTGCAGGTATGCCGGTGGTTTCAGCCCAAGGATTGGTAGGGCAGGTGCAGCGTCCGGCCGGTCGCTACTGCGATGTGCTCTTGGTGGTGGACCGCGCCAGTGCCATCGATGTGATCATTCCTCGTACTGGCGCTCGCGGTATTTTGCGCGGGACCGGCGAGAGCAATCGATACCTCGCCCGCATGCAGTATCTGCGTCGCGACGACCGTCTTGAAGTTGGGGATGAGGTCTACACCTCTGGTTTTGGCAAACGTTTTCCGGGGTCCATTTTGGTTGGTCGTGTGACGCGTATCACCCACCGCGACTATGGCCTGTACCAACAAGCAGAAGTGGAGCCGACCGTTAACTTCTCCCAGCTGCGTGAGGTTATCGTCCTCGATCCCCAAAACCCGCAGCAAAAACGCCATCAAGACGATGCGCGTTTTTCCGCGGAGTAAGGCGTAAGGATGCGTAATCTGCTGTTTGTGTTTCTGGGCTTTCTGTTGCCGCTTACCAAATCGGTGGTTGCGATGATGGTGCCCTTGTTTTGGTTTGTCCCCGACATGACCTTCCTCAGTGTGGCTTATTTAGCGAGTCAGACCGACTTAGCGTTGGTGCGTGGGGCCCTGATCGCTTTTGTCTTAGGCTACTTTAGCGACCTCTTTTGCGGGGTTCCTATTGGGGTGCAGACCTTTATGATGGTGGCCACCTTTTTTTCGATACGTGCCCTGGGGCTCAGGCTTCTCACGCGCACAGCGTTGGTTCAGGCATCCTTGGTGTTTGTGTTGGGCGTGCTGGTAGGCTTGTTTACTCTGCTTCTGCGTATCATGTTCGAGCCCATGATGGCTTTTTCAGTGTGGACCTGGTCGATGATTGTCCATAGCGCTCTGCTCCCTTCGCTCGTCACGGCCCTATTCGCGCCTCTTGCGCTAGGTCTTCTGGCTTATTTGGATGAGCGGCTTATTCATCGCGGGCCGAGTTCGGGTATGAGTGTGCAACCTCGTGCAGGCACTCCCCATGGAGCTCGTCTCGAGTCCTAATAAGGCCTAACTGCTGTGCTTAATCTCTCGCGCCAACGCGAAGTCAATGAATTCCGCAAGCGCTACAAATGGATGGCGCTTGTTGTGCTGCTCTGCTTTGCGGTGATCATCGGTCGATTGGTGCAGCTGCAGTTGGTAGAGCGCAATCGGTACAAGGCGATTGCGATTGGCAACATGACCAAAACGCTGGTCTACCCTGCGACTCGAGGGTTGTTGCGGGATGCACAAGGAGCCGTGATCGCAAGTAATCGCCCGTCGTATGATGTGCTCGTCACTCCCCAGCTGCTCAAAGAAGGGCATGTGGCCCAACTGGAGCGTTTGCTGGCCCTCGATGAGGAAGAGGCAAAGCACTTTAAACAGCGTTTAAAGAAAGTGCCCTTATGGCGCCGAACGCATCAAATCAAAATGTTTCATGATATTTCGCGCAATCAGCTTGCTGCGCTTGAAACCCATTCCGCAGAGCTGCCGGCTGTGGATGTCGTTGTGACGCCGATGCGAAGTTATGCTTTTCGTGGCCTTGCAGCCCATGCCGTGGGTTATGTCAATGAAGTCAATCAAAAGGATCTGAGCCGTGCTAACTATCCCTATCGTGCTGGGGATTTTATTGGCCGTACTGGTCTTGAGCAGGCCTATGAAGATCAGCTGCGCGGTATCAACGGCTTTCACAAAGTGGTGGTTGATGCGCGTGGACGGGTGCAAGACGAGGCCCTTTTGCGTGCAGGCGCCAGTAAGGGCATGCGTCGCGATCCGCGTCCGGGCAATAACATCGACCTCACTTTAGATATGCAGCTCATGCGAGCCATTGAGCGCAGCTTTCAGGGACACCCCTCCGGCGCAGCGGTGGTGGTGGAGGTTAACACCGGTCGTGTGCGCGCCCTCTTTTCCAAGCCCGCCTATGACCTCAACGAAATCAGTGGTCGATTGACCAGCAAGCGCTTTGCTGAGCTGACTAACGATCCCTTTCGCCCTCTGATCGACAAGACCCTCTACGAAACCTATTTTCCTGGCTCTACCTTTAAACCCATCAGCGCGCTGGCTGCCCTGGGGGATCACACCATGGACGCTTCGTCTCATGTGGAGTGCAATGGTTTTTATGAGCTGGGTAATCGGCGTTTTCGGTGCACTCGCGTGCACGGTGAGATGGATATGCGCGGCGCGCTTACCCAGTCTTGCAATGTCTACTTTTATCGCTTGGCTGAGCAGGTGGGGCTGGATCGTCTTGCCTTTTATGCCCGCGATTTTGGCTTTGGCGAACGCAGTGGTATCGGCATTAATGGCGAAGCCACAGGGTTGGTGCCCACGCGTAAGTGGTATAGCGAGCACTACAAAACCAAGTTTCGATTGGGCTTCACGCTCAATGCCTCCATCGGTCAGGGCAATACCCGTGTGACACTGCTGCAGTTGGCCATGGCTTATGCCGCGATTGCGAATGGTGGCACCCTCTATCAACCACAGCTGGTGGAACGCATTAGTTCGCCACGAGGGAAGCCTCTCTATCAGTTTAAACCCCATGTTCGACGGCGCGTTTCGTCGGACTTGGCAGAGCTCGATTATGTGATGGAAGGCCTGCGTGGTGTGGTGAATGAGGAGAAGGGCACGGCTTACGATGCGATGATCAAGGGCGGTGTCGAGGTGGCAGGCAAAACGGGAACAGCTCAGGTCGCGCGTCAGGCTCGACGCGGTCAAGGTAGTGCACGGGACTGGTACATTCGGCGTGATCACGCGTGGTTCGCGGGCTTTGCCCCGGTAGAGCAACCTCGGGTGGCGGCGATTGTGCTGGTGGAGCATGGGGGCGCGGGAGGTAAAACCGCAGCGCCCATTGCCATTCAAATCCTGCATAGCTATGTCAGCAGCTTGCCAAGCTTGGCCCAGGAGTGACGATGACCTGGATGCGCGAACTACGTGATAATTTTGACTGGCCCTTATTTGCCACCGTCGCGGTGCTCTGCATCATCAGTGTGGTTAACCTTTATAGCGCCACTCATTTACATCCCGAGCACGCGGATGTTTTTGTGCAGCAGATTTACTGGTTGGGCTTGGGTATTGCCGCAGCGGTGCTGGTGGTGGTGGTGGACTATCGCTACATCGAACGTCAGGGCTGGGTGATTTACGCCAGCAGCGTGGCGGTGCTCGCTCTTTTATTGCTCTTGGGACGCCATGTGCGGGGCTCTCAGCGGTGGATTTCCGTGGCCTCCTTTTCTTTTCAGCCTAGCGAGTTGGCTAAGCTCGCGCTGATCATCGCGCTGGCCAAATACCTGCATCACGACCCCAAAACTGAGGGACGCAGTCTCAAAGATCTGAGCATTCCTGGCCTTATTTTGCTCTTGCCGATGGGGCTTATTTTAGCGCAGCCCGATTTGGGCACCGCGCTGATTTACGCCTTTATCTTCATGACCATCATGGTGTTGACGCAGCTCAAGTGGCGCTCTTTGTTTGTTTTGCTGATCAGCTTTGTGGCAGCGGCGCCGTTGACCTGGGATTGTCTGCTCAAGGACTACCAGCGCGAACGGTTGCGCGCTTTTCTCAATCCCGAGGCCGATTTGCTGGGTACGGGGTGGCATACCTATCAGTCGATGGTGGCCATTGGTAGCGGCGGTCTATGGGGCAAGGGTTTTCAAGAGAGCACCCAAAACCGTTATCGTTTTTTGCCCGATCAACACACGGACTTTCCTTTTCCCATCTGGGCAGAGGAACATGGTTTTATTGGCGCGCTTTTGATTCTTGCCCTTTATCTTTTTCTCGTGCTGTGGGGGCTGCGGGTGGCTTCGCAGGCCAAAGACCGCTTTGGCGCGGTGGTCGCCGTGGGGGTGTCGGCGATGATTTTCTGGCACACCATTGTGAATCTCGGGATGGTGTGCGGGTTGCTGCCCGTGGTTGGCGTAACCCTGCCTTTCTTTTCCTATGGTGGGTCCAGTGTGTTGACCTTCATGATCGGCATTGGTTTGCTGATCAATATTTCCATGCGCCGTTTTTACTTTTGACGGGCGTTGAATCCCCCACCACGAGTTGCTAGGAGGCTGCCTACTATGAGTCCTACGGATGCGCCTGTTGAATCTGTTGTTCCCATCCAAGAACATCAAAACGCCTTAGAACGTCTAGAACAGCGCTTGGCCGTGCTGGGGAGGTATCTTTGACGTTGATAGTCTGCGCTATGAAATCGAGCGCCTCGATAACCAGACGCTAAACGAGGGCTTTTGGGACAACCCTGAACGCGCTCAAGACGTGGTGCGTGAACGCGCCGAGTTGCACCAAAAACTCTCGCGTTTTGAGGATGCGCTGCGCGAACTTAAGGACACCGACGAGCTGCTGCAGTTAGCTCGCGACGAGGGCGACCCAGAGATG
>CAYWAT010000076.1:0-12688 GCA_964456305.1 uncultured Polyangiales bacterium
GCGCGCTGGGGGGAGCAAAAGTGCAAGGTCTACCATCAAGGTCGCAAGGACTTGATGGCTGTCTTATTTTGACTTTGACGCTCTTGCTCGGACTGTCTAGGTTGCGCGCCTATGTCAGGGCTTAGTTATAAAGACGCAGGCGTCGACATCGACAAGGCAGATGCGCTGATCGATGCGATCAAGCCCCATGCCGCCCGCACCATGATTCCCGAAGTGCTGGGCGGGATTGGTCACTTTGCGGGCCTGTGTCGCCTCCCCGAGGGGATGCGCGATCCAGTTCTGGTCGCCGGCACGGATGGCGTGGGCACCAAACTGCTCATCGCCCATGCCTGCAACCAGCATCACAGCATCGGCATCGACTTGGTGGCCATGTCGGTCAACGACATCCTGACCTGTGGCGCGAGGCCTCTGTTCTTCCTGGATTATTTTGCCACGGCGAAGCTCGAGCTGGCCCAAGCCACCGAGGTGATTCAGGGCATTGCCGAGGGCTGTAGGCAGGCCGAGTGCGCCCTACTTGGAGGCGAGACCGCCGAAGTGCCTGGGGTGCTGCCAGTCGGCTCGTACGAGCTTGCAGGCTTTGCCGTAGGCGTAGTCGAGCGCGCACAACTCATCGACGGCAGTCGCATCCAAGCAGGCGACGCGCTCATTGGCCTGGCATCGAATGGCCTGCACGCTAACGGTTACTCCTTAGCCCGCGCGGCTTTACTCGAGCGTGCCGGCTACACCGTCGACCAACGCATTGCGGCCTTAGGCGAGCAAAGGCTGGGCGACGCGCTACTCCGCCCGACGCGCATCTACACCAGCGCGGTGAAGCAAGCCCTGGCAAAGGTGGAGGTGCATGGACTTTGCCATATCACCGGCGGCGGACTGCCGGGCAACCTGGTGCGCATTTTGCCCAAGGGCTTGGCCATGCAGCTCGATCCCAGCACCTGGGAGCCGCCACCTTTGTTCGCCGAAATCCAAGGGGCAGGCAACGTGAGCGATGCCGAGATGCGCCGCACCTTTAATATGGGCATTGGCTTTGTGATGGTTGTACCCGCCCATCAAGCCGATGCAACCGTGGCCTTATTCGAAGGCGACGCGCTGCAGGCATGGGATATAGGCCGAGTGGTCGCACTGGCGGGCCATGACGAAGCAACAGCACGCGTGACCTTCAAGTCGTGATGGCCTCCCAGGAGTCAACTGCATTGCGGGTCGTGGCGCTGGCCTCCGGGCAAGGGTCCAACGTGGGCGCGATTCTCGAGGCCATCGACGCAGGCAGGTGCAAGGCAGAGCTGGTGGCGGTGCTCAGTGATCGCAGCGATGCCCCGGTGCTCAAACATGCCGACGCGCGCCGCGTGCACACCGAGCTCCACCCCTGGCAGGGGAAGGCAAAACGTGCGCAGTGGAGCCGCGAACTTGCCCATAAGGTCGAAGCTTATCGTCCCGATCTAGTGGTGCTTGCGGGGTTTATGCGGGTGCTCGACGAGAGCTTCACGCAGATGTTTCAGGGCAGGCTCATCAATATTCACCCTTCGCTCTTGCCGGCCTTTCCCGGAATGCATGCAGCACAGCAAGCCCTCGAGGCAGGCGTTCGCATCACAGGCTGCAGCGTGCATCATGTGGATGAGCTGGTGGACCACGGACGCATCATCGCCCAAGCGGCCGTGCCTATCTTGCCCACCGACGATGCAACAAGCCTTCAGCTGCGCATTCAGCAGGCCGAGCACCGCCTTTTGCCCGCGGTGATTGCAGCCTGGACGGGTGACAACAGCGCAATCGACGCACTAAGCGCAGCGCAAACGCTCTACTCCGCCATCGCACTCCCCGAGCTAGACCGTTCTCGATTTAATTTGAGCCTGAGCGCACCCGGACCGCAGGAACGATAATGTATGCGCATAGGAAAAAACTCCTTGATTGCCAGGTGCTGCTACCTGCTTCGCAGGCGTTCGCTTCGCTCACACGCAGCCCACAGAGTCTGGTGTCTTGCAGTAGTCGTTGTGCTTGGCAGCGAGGAACGGATGTAAGCCAGGATCAGGTTAAAGCGAGGGCGGTCTAGCATGACCGCAAGTCACTACGATGTGGTCTGCGTTGGGTGCACCCTGAGCAGCCAGGTATGTGCCGCGCTTTTGGCGAAGCGGGGACTGCGCGTCCTGCTGGTGGGCCAAAGACCCTTAGCCTCTCACTATACCTTAGGCCCCTACCGCGTGCCCCGCGTGCCCCAGGTCTACAGCCACTACCACTCCCCTTTTGTGCAGAGCCTCTTTACCGAGCTCGCCCTGCAACCCTACCTCCGTCGCCACGCACATCCCCTGAGCATGCCGCTGCAGTGGCTGGGACCTAGGCACCGCGTCGACATCTACACCGATCCTCGCCGCACTCTAGAAGAGCTGCAGCGTGCTTTCCCCTATGCCGAATGGCGACATGCCGAGGCCCTGTTGCAGAATTTCATCGTGCTTGACGAGGCCCTCGCGACCCTGTTCCAGCATATTCCTCCTTGGGCACCGCAGGGACTGCGCGAGAAAAGCCGTTGGAGCAGCGCCTTCGAATCGCTACCCATGGATATCGCGCATGACACCAGCACGCAGTGGCATACCATGGCCAGTGACCATCCTTTGAAGCAACTCATCGCGAACGTGGCCGGGGTCTCGAGCCATGCGCCCGTGCATACTCTAACGGTTTGGCACTTGGCGCATCTATGGAACGCCTGGGTGCGCGGCGCATGGATGACCGAGCAGGAGGAGGACTTTCTGCACGAGCAGCTCTTGCACTGCTTCTTTCAAGCGAATGGCGAGTACCTGCCCGACGAGTCGATGGACCGCATAGTGCTCAACAAGCAAGAGGTGAGCGGAGTGCACCTGCGCCTACGCGATACGGTGGTGGGAGCCCAGCGGGTCCTTTGGGCGCTGCCGACGCAGGCGTTGGCGTCTTTAACCACAACCGAGGCAACCGCATCGCCCAAGCCCCAACTCAACGATGTGACAGACCTGGGTCAACGCCTGACGGTCAATCTCATTGCCCCCGCCGAGAGCATCCCCGACCAGCTCAAGTCCTGCGCCATCATTAATGGTTCGCAGGTCGACCCCCAGTATGCGCAGCTGCTTAAGCCCATGCGTCCAGCCTTGGACGAGGAAGCCACGGAGAACACAGTAGCCCTATGCATTCAAGGGCTGACTCATCGTGGTCATGGAGCGGACTCGGGTGCGGCACGCGATGCCTTTGTGCGAAACGTAGCGGAAATCTTTCCGCTGGCGGTAGACCATGCGCTGGTGGTGGATTCACCACACGACGGCCTAGATGCCCAACATTTTCGCGGTGACCCCATCGACGTTGATAGATCATGGGAGCGCGGGCCATATACCATGCCTGGGTTGAGTGATTCGCCGGCACAATCAACGCCCTTGGGTTTATGGGGCATGCCCATCCAGCATCAATGGAATCGCTTGCTCTTATGCAACAACGACGTGGCACCTGGGTTTGGGACCGGCGGAGAGTACCTTGTGGCAGCCATGGTTGCTGACCGCATATGCCGGATCGAATCACGCAAGGCGCGGATGCGGCGTTCCTCCTGGGTCAGCCGGCGACTTTAGACACGCGTCCGAACAGACGCTGCGCTTGACGCACCCAAAAGCTGGGATTAACTGCGCCTATCTATGCAATCCTCTGTTCACGCCATTAGCCCCGTTCTTTGCGAACTTACCTTTGAGTTTCCTTGGGATCATGTTCGCAACAACATCGAGAGCGACCTGCAAAGCCTGAGAAAGCAGGCTAAAATTCGCGGTTACCGACCTGGCAAGGCACCTGAGCATGTGGTGCGTCAACTATACGCCAAGCAAGTTAATGCACGTGTGGTGGGCAAACTTTTCGAAGAGGGTTTCTACAAGGCGATTCATGAGCATGATCTTGACGTTGTCGCCACCCCCGAGACACCCGAGTTGCCCGAACTTAAAAAAGGCAGCGCGCTCTGTTTCAAAACAAAGCTGGAAGTGACGCCCGCCATCACACAAGTTAAGCTCGATGGCCTCAATGTTGAACGTGTTCAACCGGAAACCATTACTGATGAAGACATCGATAAGGACATCGAACGCACCCGCCGTGACTTTTCGGAGCGCAGAGCCTTAGACACGGCTCGCCCAGCACAACAGGGAGATGAGCTCACCGTCGACCTCAAGGCCTTCTCCCAAGCAGGAGAGCCAATCGATAAAATCAAATCGACCGACCAGCGCCTCGTGCTTGATACAGCCTTTGGGACTCGGCAAGATTTTATCGACGCATTGGTGGGCGCGTCCATCGACGAGACACGTCAAGTAGACGTGCAGTACGACAATGACATCCGTGAACCTCTGCTTCGCAATCAGCACATTCGTTACGAAGTCGTCGTTAAGGATATCAAAGAGGTCATCTTACCCGAGCTTGATGACGATTTCGCCAAAGACGTCGAGGGCGACTATGAAACCATCCTCGAGATGCGCCTCGATATACGCAAGCGATATGAAACGTCATCGAACAGCGAAGCCGAAGAACAAACCTACAAGCGCATTATCGACGCGCTGCTCGCATCAAACCCTATAGATTTACCGCCGAGTGTGGTGGCTTCACGGTTCGACGAACTGAAGAACACCGCCAAGCTCTACAAACGCTGGTCCCAAGAGGGCGACACGCTTTCTGAGGATGAGGAGCGCGAGATCGAAGAACAGGCAAGGCAGTCGGTGCATACCACCCTCGTTTTGAGGGCACTCATCAAAGAGCATAACCTCACGATCAGCGCCGCGGATATTGATGCCGAGCTAAGCGATACTGCAACACTACAAAAGATGCCCTTAGCCCAAGTGCGAGCGCAAATGCTGGGCGACAAAAGAACAGAAAGCCAACTCAAAAGTCGCCTTCTCGACCAAAACGTGCGAAAGTTTCTTGAAGAACGCGCAACGATACGTGACCCTGAAGCAAAGACGACAGAGTAAAGCATGACTCCTAACGCATTCATTCCTTATCCCCAGGTTGTCGAGAGCACGCATCGCGGTGAGCGCAGCTGGGATATCTTCAGCCGACTGCTCAAAGATCGTATCGTTTTCCTAGGCACCGACGTTAACGACGATGTCGCGAACATCATCATTGCCCAGATGCTCTTTCTCGAAAGCGAAGACCCCGATAAAGACATCATTCTATACATCAACAGCCCAGGTGGCGTGATCACCGCCGGTCTCGCCATCTACGACACCATGCAATACGTCAAATGCGATGTCTCAACGGTCTGCCTAGGTCAGGCTGCATCCATGGGGGCATGGTTATTGGCCGCCGGTACGAAGGGCAAGCGCAAGGCTTTGCCCAACAGTCGCGTGATGATTCACCAACCACTGGGCGGATTCCGAGGGCAGGCGACTGACATTGAAATCCACGCCAATGAAATCATTCAACTGCGTGCACGCATGAATCGCATCATGTCAATGCACACGGGTCAAAAAGAAGACAAAATCAAAGACGATACCGAGCGAGACCGTTATCTGGGTGCCGAAGAGGCCAAAGAATATGGTATCATCGACGATGTGATTATCCCACGTAAGCAGGTCTCAGACTGATATGGATCGCAAACGTGATGACCAAAGTGAGCTTCGTTGCTCCTTTTGCGGCAAGTCGCAGCGGGAGGTCAAAAAGCTAATCGCAGGTCCTATGGTTTATATCTGCGATGAATGCATTGCCCTGTGCAACGATATCATCGCCGAAGAAATCGAAGCCGAAGAGGGACACACCCAAGGTTCTCCCCTTCCTACGCCCGCAGAGATTAAGACCATCCTCGATGACTACGTCATCGGACAGGAACGTGCGAAGAAGATTCTCTCTGTAGCAGTGTATGCCCATTACAAGCGCATCGAAGCCAAGAGCAGCGCAGACGAAGCAGAGCTGCAAAAATCGAACATTCTTTTGCTAGGCCCCACTGGCTCTGGAAAGACTTTGCTCGCGCAAACACTGGCGCGGATTCTCAACGTGCCCTTTGCTATCGCCGATGCAACTACGCTCACGGAGGCAGGTTATGTGGGTGAAGATGTTGAAAACATCATTGTTCAGCTTCTCCACAACGCCGATCATGACGTGGAGAGAGCAAAGCGCGGTATCGTCTACATCGACGAAATCGACAAGATTGCGCGTAAAAGCGAAAACCCCTCCATCACTCGTGATGTGAGTGGCGAAGGTGTCCAGCAAGCTCTGCTTAAGATCATCGAAGGAACCATTGCGAACGTCCCGCCCAAAGGAGGACGCAAGCACCCTCAGCAAGAGTTTCTGCAGATCGATACCAGTAATATTCTATTTATCTGCGGCGGAGCTTTTGTGGGCTTGGAGCAGATCATCGAGAGACGCATCGGCAAAAAATCCATCGGTTTTGGTGTTGATATTCCATCCAAACAAGGGCGCTCTAAGGGTGTATTACTTGAGCAGGTGCAGTCCGAAGACCTGCTCAAAGCAGGTTTGATCCCAGAGTTTATTGGTCGTTTGCCTGTTGTAGCAACCCTGCATGAACTGGATGAAAACGCATTGGTTGAGATCCTGACACAGCCTAAAAATGCGCTCATCAAACAGTTCCAGCGCCTGTTTGCCATGGATGGAGTCAAGCTCAAGTTTACCCAAGGAGCCTTGCAAGCCATCGCGCGTGAAGCGCGCTCCCACTTTGCTGGCGCACGAGGTTTGCGTGCCATCTTAGAACGTTCATTGCTCGATATGATGTATGAGGTGCCATCGCAAGAAAGTATTAAAGAAGTCGTGGTCAATGAAGATGTCATTACCAAACTTGAAAAGCCTCTAATGGTTTACTCCGAAGAAGCAGAGCTCGCCTAAGCTCAATACTGTGGCTCGAGACGCCTCCAAACCAACCCCTCAACCCAAGCGACCTTCACTGTCTGGAGGAAGCACCATTTCCTTTGTCGCCCTACGGAACATGGTGTTTTTTCCCCATATGGTGGCGCCTTTTTTCGTAAGTCGCGACAGTTCGATTCGAGCTCTCGATCACGCTCTGGATGGTAATAAAAAAATCTTTTTAGCGGCCCAAAAAAGTCCTACAGTCGACCATCCTGGATTGCATGATCTCTTTGCGATGGGAACAATCGCAACTATTGTGCGCCTTCTGCATCTGCCCGATGGCACAGTTAAAGTGGTGGCGCAGGGTCAGCAACGCGCATGGTTAAACGCGCTAGACGATGACGAAAACAAAGGTGAGCGCTGCCGCATAACGCCCATTGAGATTGAGGAAAAATCGGACTTAACCTCGGTTGAAGCACTCTCACGCTCGGTGCTCGCTTCTTTCGAAACCTACGTTAATCTTCGGAAGCGCTATCTGATAGATAACCTGAACTCCATCCGCATGATTTCAGATCCCAATGCACTCGCGGATACCATCGCATCCCATATTGATTCAGCTAAAATCAAAACCCGTCAATCAATACTCGAAACCCTAGATATTCTCGAACGCCTAGAGAAGTTATTCGAACTCATTGAGGTTGAAATCGATATTTCCTACACGGCGCAACGCATGCGTTCGCGTACGAAAAAGCAGGTAGAACGTTCGCGCAAGGAAAGACAGGTCAATCACAAAACACAAGCACCCGGCCAGGCATCCGCGGCGGATGACGAAAACGATGATCTAGAAGCCCAGATCGAAAAGAAAAATATCCCTAAAGAAGCCAAGAAAAAAATACTCAAAGAAATGCATCGATTGCGCCTCATGCAGCCCATGAGCACGGAGGCCACGATTATTCGTAGCTATATCGACTGGGTGCTAGGACTTCCATGGGGAGAATACACCCAACGCAGTTTTGATATTGATCAAGCCGAAGCCATTTTAGAAGAAGCACATTACGGGCTTGCTCGCGTCAAAGAACGAATACTCGAACACCTTGCCGTCCAAAAACTGGTGGAGCATGGAACCAACAATCCCGTTTTATGCCTCGTCGGTCCTCCTGGTGTGGGTAAAACCTCGCTGGCACGCAGTATAGCCAAAGCAACGGGACGCAATTTTGTGCGTCTTTCACTCGGAGGCGTGCGCGATGAAGCAGAGATCCGCGGCCACCGTCGCACTTATGTGGGTGCCATGCCTGGGCGCATTATTCAGTCTATGCACAACGCTCAATCCGACAATCCGGTGTTTCTTCTCGATGAAGTCGATAAGATGTCTTCGGATCTGCGTGGCGACCCGGCAGCCGCGCTCCTGGAAGTGTTGGACCCAGAACAGTGTCATAACTTTAGCGATCATTACCTAGACCTAGACTATGATTTATCGCGGGTAATGTTTATCGCCACCGCGAATTCGCTCACAGGCATTCCTCTTCCCTTACGTGATCGCATGGAAATGATTCACGTCAGCGGCTATACCGACGCAGAAAAAGTGAACATCGCGATGCGCTATTTGTTACCCCGGCAACATCGTGCAACCGGCATCAAGACTGAACAGATTAATATCAATGACAACTCAATCAAAGCCATCGTTCAGCACTACACCCAAGAAAGTGGCGTGCGCGAGTTGGATCGACAGATAAGCAAAATTTTTCGCAATGTTGCCCGTAAGATCCAACGTCCTAACTCCCCTGCAACCTATAATATTTTCGTAAAATCCCTGCCGCGTTACCTAGGCGTTCCGAAGTACCAGATCAGTCGCGCCAACAAACGCGATGAAGTAGGCGTCGTCACAGGTTTGGCCTACACCAATTTTGGTGGTGCAACTTTGGAATGTGAAGTCGCGGTGATTCCCGGAAGCGGCAAGTTGGTTATTACAGGCCTAGTCGAGAAAGGTATGCAGGAATCAGCGCAGGCAGCCATGAGTTATGTGCGCGCCCGACACCAATCGTTATCGCTTGATGCGACTTTCTATCAAAAGCTGGACTTTCATATTCACTTTCCCGAATTCGTCAGCAAAGACGGTCCCTCCGCAGGCATCACCATGGCCACCAGCATCATCAGCGCTCTTCTTAATGTTCCCGTACGGCGCGATGTGGCAATGACGGGCGAGATCACCCTACGCGGGCGAATCCTTCCCATTGGTGGTTTGAAAGAAAAGCTTTTAGCCGCTCAACGCGCAGGCATTAGTTCCGTTCTCATTCCTCGCGACAATCGTAAGGATCTGCGAGAGCTACCGAAGAGCACACTGCAAAGTCTACGGATCGTCTTCGTAGAATGCATGGATGAGGTGTTACGCGAAGCCTTGCGATTAGAAAAACCCTTGCCCTTCTTTTCTTCGCTTGAACCTTGTCTCGAATATCGCCATGGTAAGCCCTTCAAACCAGAAGGGCGGGTAGCTCAGCGGTAGAGCGTCGGCCTTACAAGCCGAGGGTCCAGGGTTCGATCCCCTGCCCGCCCACTGTCTGATAGTCTGTTGACATTGATCATATCCAGACCATTTTCGCTGCATGTTGCGTACCGTGCGAGTAGGAATGATGGGCTGTGGGGTGGTTGGATCGAGCGTGCTCAAGGTCCTAAAAAACCATCAAAAATCGATCGAGTTACAGACAGGCGTCTCCTTCGACGTCACTGTGATTTCGGTGCGGGATACTGCAAAGCCTCGATCTCAGGTTGTTCCTGAGCAGCTTCTCATCAGTGATCCCATGCAAGTTGCGCAGCATTCCAAGGTGGATGTGGTGCTCGAATTGATGGGCGGCACCGATGTTGCGCATACCGCTGTAGAAACTGCGCTACGCGCCGGCAAACACGTGGTGACCGCCAACAAAGCGCTGCTGGCTGCGCAGGGTCATGCGCTTTTTGCCTTGGCCGAATCACAGGGAGTTGATCTCTATTATGAAGCTTCCGTCGCTGGATCGATTCCGATTATTCGCATTTTGCGTGAAGCCTTAACCTCTGATTACATCGAACAAGTACAAGGCATCGTTAACGGAACCAGCAACTACATTCTCAGTCGCATGGATACCGATGACTTGGAATTTGCTGATGCCCTGCGCGAAGCTCAGCAGGCCGGTTATGCCGAAGCAGACCCCTCTCTCGATGTAGGCGGTGGCGATGCGGCACACAAACTCACCCTAATTGCTTCACTCGCTTTCGCTAAACGCTTCAACAGCAACGCCTTTGCCATCGAAGGTATCGAAAACGTATCGCGTGCAGATATCGTCTTCGCGCGCCGTTTCGGCTACGTCATCAAACCCCTGGCTGTTGCGTGTCGAAGTAGCGAAAACCCTCAAGAGCTCTTCGACCTTCGCGTTCATCCCGCCCTAGTGCCAGCGGATAGCATGATGGCAAGCATTCACGGAGCACTCAATGCGGTGCATGTGAAAAGCGCCTTGATGGGCAATGGGCTCTTCTCTGGCCCAGGCGCAGGCGGTGATCCCACAGCGATGAGTGTGGTAAGCGACCTCATCGACTTGGGTCGCAATATCGTCGCCGGCTCTGCTGGACGTGTCGCTGCAGGAGGGATCCCTCAGAACGATATAAGCGATGCCCAAACAAAGGATATCCAACACCACTGCAGTCGTTTCTACCTACGCTTCCGTGTGCGTGATAAACCCGGCGTGTTAGCCCAAATTGCCGGTGCACTGGGTGACCATGACGTGTCGATCGAGCAAATGATTCAAGATAGCTCGTTATCCCAAACCCCTGAGCCGGTTTATGTGGTTGTACTCACGCATAAGGCACGCGAGGGCGCGTTACACCAAGCATTGAAACGCATTGCTGACATCAAGGATGTCGTCGAGCCTCCTTGTGCGCTGCGTATCCAAGAATAAAGGCGTGGCGATTACCCCGATACATTGCCAACTTTTAGGCACGGCTGTACCATGAGCCAGTCCATGACCACCTTGTGCCGAATTGTGCTTATGACCTTCATCCCAAAGGGTATTCTTGCCAGCTGGAGACGCTTAACATACCAAGCACCAAAGCACCCAAGAGCCCTACATACGCCACGTTTGATAGGCTGCAGCACTCTTCTATGCGTCATTCTGAGCACCGGCTGTGCGCATAAGGTGATTCCCAACACCGATGTGCGTGATAGCCAAGAAAATCGCGAGATTCTCGATTTTATGGAGCGTTATCGCAAGGCGGTGGAAGCTATCGATGTAGAAAAACTCCTTAGCCTCGCATCTCCTGACTACTACGACGATAACGGCACCCCTAACGGCGAAGACGATGTTGACTACCAGGCATTGCGTAAGATCCTCCGTGGCTGGAAGGACGAAGTGCTCAAAGTACGTTATGAGATTCGTTACCGCCAAGTGCGTTTTGACCGCGACAAAATCATTGTCGATGTCACCTATACAGGCAGCTTCAAGTTGCGAGGCGTGGACAAGCCACGCTGGGAACGCCGCCTCGCCGACAATCGTTTCGTCCTCAAGCGCGAAGGCGATTTTCGTATCCTGACCGGAATGTAGCCATGAATTTTTCCTGTCATCAGTGTCACGCTAAATACCGCATCGACGATGCCAAAGTCGCAGGCCGTACTCTCAAGGTCAAATGTCGTAAGTGCCACGCTGCTATCATCATCCGTGGCAGCCAGCGTCCTCAGGCGCCATTGTTGTCTAGAGAGCTCGATCCACAGATTTCTCGAGCTGCTCCTGTTCCCGCGTCTACGCACTTAAAAAAAGCAACAAGCCACGCCAGCCAGCAAGCTCAAACCAGTCCAGGTCCTGTTGAGCCTTATGCAGCGAGTCCAAGCACCGCGCCTCAATATCTTTCGGTTAACCCAACCGCTTCTACAGTCGAATGGCATGTTGGAATCGGCGATAAACCCGTAGGCCCATTGTCGCATGAAGAGCTCATCGAACGATTCCAGAATTACGAAGTCAACCTCGATAGTTTGATTTGGCGAGATGGGTTTAGCGACTGGCGTCCCATTCGCGAGGTGGAAGAATTTAGCGAGCTTATTTCTACCTCGGCTACACAGGTCAACTCTGCTGACCCATCACTCCCGTTATCGCAGGACAAAACCGAAATCGCCCCGCCTCCACAGGCCTCCATAGACCCAGGCGATTTAGGCCCTCTAGCTACAGAGACAGAGAATGCGCATGCCTCAAAAGGCTTTTTGCCTGACCTGGATCTAGGTTTTGAAAAACAAGATTCCGCAGCAGGAGATGCACCTCTTAACACATCGTTGTTTGATCAGGAGCCCCTTGCAGCCAAGAGTTCTGAACGAGCCTCTGAACAGCCAGCACCCATTGCTATTCCCAAGCTTGCCACTCCCAGCGGCGATCATGAGCCCACCGAATCAGACCTGGCCCCCCTAAGAGGAGGACTGAAAACAAGTCAAACACGGAGTGTGAACGCAACCTTGTTTTGGATGCTGGTCTCTGCTTCCTCAGGTTTTGGCGTGATGCTCGCGATTTTGGTGGCCAGTTATTGGTTATGGTCAGACCCTGAGCAACAAGATACAGCACCCATCGCTACAGAGAAAGAAGCTCTGCAGCCTGACGAGGCCGCAGCAGAACTCGCCCAGGAGCTCGAAGAGCTGCCTGATGAAATCGAAGCCACAGCAGGCGACGGGGCAACAGACGACGCTCTGCCTGAAGATGAGCCAACCGAAGCACACGCCGACACAGGCCGCCACCATCGCAATCATGCCCACCAAGGAAAACGAACACCTGATCAGGGCAATGCGAAAAAGCTCACTGATGCGCAGCGTGCCCTTCTCGCGCGTATGGGCGACAATTCCACCGGATTCAGTGGTATTCGTTCCTCCTCTGAAAACTCCGGTGGAGGCGGCAATCAAGGCAACTCTGCTTTGAGCGCA
>CAYWAT010000077.1:0-12167 GCA_964456305.1 uncultured Polyangiales bacterium
TCGTATCGTGGGCAATCGCAGTATCGACGATGATGAACTTAAGCGTTTCATGCAAACCGGTGAAACGAGTTTTTGGTCTTTCTTAACCTCAAGTAATCAATTTAATCGCGACAAATTTAACACCGATGTAACCAATATTCAGGCGTATTATTACGACAAAGGGTTTCTTAATGTACGCGTGTCCGATCCTCAGGTAGCGCTTTCGGCAGATCGAAAATACATCGATATCACGATTCCGGTACGTGAAGGCGAGCGTTTTCGCATCGGTGATATTCGCATCGTTGAGCGCGATGAAGAGGGCGAATCAAAAAAGCTACTGCGTCCGCAGGATGAATTGCGCGAGACCATCGACCTTGAGAAAAAAGACTGGTTTAGCCGCAGCAAAATAGCCGAAGGCATTCAGAGCATCTCGCGTATCTACAAAGATAAAGGCTATGCCTTTGTCACCATTCAGCCGCAGACCAAGCTCGATGCGAAAACACGCATTGTGGATGTTGAGATGCTGATTCAACGCGGTCCGAAGGTACGCATCGCCCGGATCAATATCAAAGGAAACAGCAAGACCCGCGACAAAGTTATTCGTCGTGAGATGATCATCGATGAAGGGGATCTATACAGTCAGAGCAAGATAGAGCGATCCAAATTTCGTATTCAGTCGCTAGGTTATTTTGAACAAGTCACGTTGTCGGAAGAACAAGGAGTTGAAGAAAATACCATTGTTCTACAGGTTGAAATTGTCGAAAAATCCACAGGAACATTCCAGCTGGGTGCGGGGTTTTCGTCGATTGAAAGTGTGCTCCTGACGGCTCAAGTGCAACAGGATAACCTGCTGGGCCGAGGGCAGTCATTAAGTCTGCAGTTGCAGTTGTCGGGGATTAGCCGCCTATTCCAAATACGTTTCTTTGAGCCTTATTTATTCGATACAACCTGGTCGCTTACCGTCGAGGCTTTTCAAACCAGGCGTATTTTTCAGGCCTTTTTGCGTAACTCCCAAGGCGGTGGTTTGACAGTAGGGCATCCCTTGTTTGATGACCGTTTGCGTCTTTCGGTGCGTTACCGTGCCGACTGGGTGGATATCGAGCCCCAAACCGGCGGCGTGCTTCTCTTTGGCTCCAATAGCGCAGCAGGTTTTAACGCCTTTGGTCGCACCCCTTTGGCGAATCTATTCCAAGATGGGCTCACGAGTTCCTTTACCTTTCGACTGACCTGGCAGGATGTGGACAATCGCTTGGCGCCCACCAACGGTATTTTTGCCTCGCTGGCGACGGAGGTCGCGGACACCTTTACGGGGTCGCAAAACATCTTTGTGCGCAACACACTTACTGCCCGCTTTTATAAGCGCTTCTTCGGCAACTTTGTGCTCAAGATGAACAATGAGTGGGGCTTGATCACCTCGCGTCGCGCGAGTGGCGTGCCTCTTTTTGAACGCTTTTTTGTGGGCGGCATTTTCTCTATTCGCGGCTTTCCCTTTAATAGTCTGGGACCTCGCGCAGGCTTGACGCAGGGCTTTTCACCTCTGGGCGATGTCTCCGATCGCGGCACCATTATCGGTGGCAATCTGCAGGCTTATTACAACCTCGAGCTAGAGTTTCCCATCGTGGACGCCATCAATTTACGCGGTGTTCTGTTCACCGACGGCGGTAACGTTTGGAACCTCGAAGACAGCTTATGTCAGGTGCCCAGCCCCAGCACTGGCGATTCCTCGGCCGACCCGTGCAGCGTCAACTTACTGAACATTCGCACGGCCTGGGGCTTTGGTATCCGTTGGACCTCGCCCCTTGGACCACTGCGATTTGAATGGGGCCTTCCCTTTGATCCTCGCTCGTTTGAGGAAAATATTCGCTTTGAGTTCGCGATTGGTAACTTTTTCTGAGGCTTAGGGCGCTCGCTTTACTGGCAAACTCCATTGATGCAGCGCACGCCGGACTGTGCGCAGTCCGAGGGTAGTCGACAGTCGCTTAGGGCGTCTTCACTGCTGACGCACAGGCCCAAGGTTTCGGTGGCATCGATGAAGAGGCAGCTGCTTAATCCGGGATCGTAAGCACGGCAGCTGGGGTAGTCACCCTGGTCGTTGCAAGGCGAGCGGCACAACCCATCCACACAAATGAAGTCACATTCTTCGTCAAATAGGCAGCCACCCACAGGTCGATCTTCGATGCGGCAGACTCCATCTGAGGCGCAATAGTCTGTATCGTCGCATTGCTCGGATTGCTCACAACCTTGGCGGCATTGTCCTTGAACGCATAACTCATCGGCGTTGATGCAGGGCGTATTGTCATCGCAGACAATCTGGTTGTTGGGGTTTTCATCGCAGTATGCGAGGACGCCATCGTTGGTCGTCAGTTGCAGACAACTTAGGGAATCGGGGCAGGCTAGCGTCATGTCGGCACATGGCGCTAAACAGCGGCCGTCGATGCAAAGGCGAGTCCCCGCACAGTCGGACTCGAAGCGACAGGTATCGCGTTGAGCGCGGCAACGGCCGTCGATGCAGTCGAAGCGTGGGTCGGCGCAAGGCATAGTATCGCTGCAGTTGCATTGCCCATTGCCACAGGGGGGCGTAATGGTTTCGCTAATCCCCTCAGGGCGACAGCCGATGCCATCGCAGATAAAACAGCCCGTATCGTCGCAGACCCGGTACTCTTTACAGCCTATCGAGGGAATCACGCTGATGATCAACGCCGCCCATACAAGAGCAGATAACTTCCCTCGCCTAACCATGCTGAAGCGACCTAAGCAGCCGCGAAATCGCTGACGTGCCTTCTGACGAGGTCTTGATGTGCGCGGCAAAATGTGCATAGTCATGCCCTCGACATGGGATACCTGCATAGCATGAGGGAGCAAGCATGAGTGGCCATAATAAGTGGTCGACCATCAAGCACCGCAAGGGGGCTCAGGACGCCAAACGCGGCAAGGTATTCACCAAGATCATCAAAGAGATCACCATCGCTGCCCGCGATGGCGGTGGCGATCCAGAGGGCAACCCTCGATTGCGGCGCGCGATAGACCTCGCCAAGAGCAACAACGTGCCCTCGGAAAACCTCGAGCGTGCCATCAAAAAAGGAACCGGCGAGCTTGAGGGGATGAGTTACGAAGAGCTCATGTACGAAGGCGTGGGGCCCGGTGGCACCCTGTTTTTGATCGAGGTCATGACCGATAATCGCAACCGAACGGCGCCCGAGATTCGCAAGATTTTTGAGAAGCACAAAGGCCAGTTAGGCTCTGCGGGTGTGGCTGCTTGGGCTTTTGACGAGCGAGGACAAATCCTCGTGGAGAAGAGTGCTGCGCAAGAAGAAGCGCTCTTTGACGTTGCTGTAGGTGCAGGTGCAGAAGATATGAGCAGCAGTGAGACCCACTGGGTGATCACCACCTCACGCGAGTGCCTTGAAGACGTGCGCACCGCTCTGGTTGCCGCTGAGTTTCAGCCCACCGAGGCGCAGTTGGTGCAGCTGCCTAAAACCCCCAAGGGTGTTGAGGGCAAAGAGGGGGCACTGCTGATGCGTCTGGTAGATGTCTTGGAGGATCACGACGACGTTCAGCGTGTGCATGTTGATTTTGAGCCCAGCGATGCCTTGGTGGAGGCTCTTTCGGGTCATTCCTAATGCGCATTCTTGGTGTCGATCCGGGGACACAGCATACAGGCTGGGGCATCGTTGAAGCGCGCGGCTCTTCGCTCAAAGGCATCGGCGCCGGTGTAATCCGCTGCTCAGCCAAGCAGGCTTTGTCCCTGCGGCTCCAGCATATTCATGCAGAACTCAGCGCTTTGATCAGCGCCGAATCCCCCGATGCGATTGCCGTGGAGGATGTGTTTTACGCCAAGTATGCCAATGCAGCCTTGAAGCTTGGTCATGTGCGCGGCGTGGTGCTTTTAGCGGCTGCCCAAGCTCAGCTTCCCTTGCACAGCTATGCGCCTGCGGTGGTGAAGCAATGCGTGGCCGGTCGCGGACGCGCGAGCAAGGAGCAGGTCAATCAATTTGTTGCTGCGATGCTCGGTGGTTTCGTGAGCCAAATCCGCCACGACGCCTCCGATGCCTTGGCCATTGCGATCACCTGCTTGCGCGTCAAGCCTTGGATGCAGGCCGCGCGCCGCGCTGCGCCCATGATGAGGTTGTCGTGATTGGTCGATTGACGGGGCATTTGGTTGATCTGGCTCCAGATGGCCTTGGTGTGATCGATGTCAACGGCGTGGGTTATGAGATTCATGTGCCTCTTTGCTTTGCGCCGCAGGCCCTCGGTCAAGAGCTGCTGACCGTGTATGTGCACACCCATGTGCGCGAGGACGTCTTAGCTCTGTACGGCTTTGCCACGGCGTTGGATCGTCAACTCTTTCGCGCCTTGATCAGCGTGGCTAGCGTGGGACCCAAATTGGCATTTGCCATCCTTAACAAACGCGATGCCAAGACCCTCGCCACCGCGATTATCGCGCAGGACAAGACGGCGCTAAAAGGTATCTCGGGCGTGGGCAAACGCATCATCGATCGTATTTTTCTCGACCTGCCAAGCAAGCTGGAAGCCCTAAATATCACCGATGTAGGTGCTCCGCTCGCGGCTCAATCGAGTGCTGCCCCCACAGGTCATCGTGCTGTGCTGCTCAGCGCCTTGGTCAACATGGGCTACAAAGCCAACGACGTGGAACGCGTGCTTAGCTCTCTGCCCATGGAGGAGTCCAGCGATGTGCAAGCCCTGCTTCGTGATGCATTGGCGCGATTGACTGGATAGGGATAGAACCCGCGCATGCAGGATGAAGGCCGAACCCTAAGTGCGGATGAGCAGTCGGACGAGGGTCAGTACGAGCGTGCGTTGCGTCCCGCGCGTCTGAATGAGTTTGTTGGCCAACGCAAGCTATGTGACAACCTGCGCGTTTTTGTAGAGGCCGCTAAGCATCGTCACGAGGCCTTGGACCACGTTTTGTTTTGTGGACCACCGGGCTTGGGTAAGACCACGCTGGCATTTATTTTGGCCGAAGAAATGGGGGTTAAGCTGAGTTTGGCCTCGGGCCCTGCCATCGAGCATAAAGGACAGCTGGCGGCTTTGCTCACCAAGCTGGAACCCTTTGATGTGCTCTTTATCGACGAGATTCATCGTTTGAGCGCTGCCGTCGAAGAGAATCTCTACACCGCGCTTGAAGACTTTCGCATCGATGTGGTTCATGGCGAAGGTGCCTATGCCAGCACGCTGCAGTTACCTCTGCATCCCTTCACCCTGGTGGCTGCGACTACTCGTGCAGGTCTATTGACCAGTCCGCTTTTGTCGCGTTTTGGCTATGTAGCCCGGCTTGATTATTATGATACCGATGCCCTTACCACCATCGTTAAGCGAAGTGCGTCACTGATGAAGGTCTCTTTGAACGATGCCGCTGCAAGCGAGATCGCGCGTCGTAGTCGAGGAACGCCGCGCATTGCCAATCGCCTTTTAAGGCGTGCTCGCGATTTTGCGCAGGTCCTTGGCGACGGCAACTTAGATGCAGCCACAGCTTCGGAAGCGCTCGACCGCCTCGATGTCGATCAGGGCGGACTCGATACGATGGACCGCCGCTTTTTACACGTGTTGATCGATCACTACCATGGTGGACCCGTAGGCATCGAAACCCTGGCAGCAGCCCTAAGCGAAGCGCGAGATACGCTGGAGGATGTATACGAGCCTTATCTTTTGCAGCAGGGCTTGCTTGCGCGTACCGCACGTGGTCGCATGGCGACGGAGCGTGCCTACGCCCATCTAGGGTTGCCCTTGCCATCCAATCAGCAGTCGCTTTTGCGTTAGCCATGCTCGCTTCCCGTGTTCCCAAGAGTGTCGCCCCAGGTACTAATCCCTACGGGGATGTGCTGTACAGCACGCGTCCCTTGTCAGCTGCGCAGTGGGAGCAGCGGCAGCGCTGGTTTGAGCAGCTCTCCAGTCGCGGGGAGCACAGTCGGTTGCTGCGCTGTGAGGCAAGTCTGCGTGCATTGGTTGCTCTGGGCTATGCTCCCTTTCAAGCCAACCAGTCTCCGGAGCGTTGGTTCGCCGCCTGGACGTGTCTGCTGAAAACAGCGCTGATGCAGATGCAGAGCGTGCTGCAACCCTCTGCTTCGTCATGGCGACTGATGCGTCTAGGCACACAGCCTTTTGAGTCAGCCCCATTTCTAGCCTCTGCTGAGTCAGGCCCTGAGGATGCGCTGCGTCAGCTCATGCATGAGTTGCGGCAACTGTCTTTTTGGTGTCGCCGTATGGCTGCCCTTGGCACGATTAAAAAGCGTGATTGTTTGATGCTGCATACGCAGTTCATCGAGTTGCTACGCCGCAGTGCCTTTTTTGATCTCAGCGAAGTCTTAGATGTTTGTCCCGAGTACGACAGCATTCGCCATCCGCATTTGCTTGCGATTATTCGTCGCCTCAAGGGAGAGCAGCATGCACTCGTGACCCGTGCGCTCTTAGTTCTATCGCGCTTGTTGGATTACCTCGAATGGCTGCATCTCGAACCCACTGCGGAATCGAGCCGCTCGGGAATGCGACTGAGTTTACGCATCGCCTTTTTGTACGACCTGCATACTCTGGGCGAGCATCTGCGTCGGGTGGCGCAAGGGCGATTAAGTGCATCGCGCTATGATGCTTCGGCCAAAGAGGGTGATGCTCTGCGTGAGCTGGGTTACGTCCTGGCCTATATCGGTACTGTTTGCAGCATTGAAAGCAAGGCCTTGCCCGATGTACTGTGGTCTCTCGAAGAGCAGGCATTGCCTCCAGCTTACCTCGATGGTTTACGTGTATTGGTGCATCGGCCCATCCGGCATTTTTATCACGAGCTGCGGGGGATCCAGGAGCCCGGGGAGCTTACCCTCAAGCATGCGAACGCGACAGCGATTCTCGAGAAAGACTATCGCGACTTATGGATCCTGCAGAAGTTAACCCAGGCCTTTGTGTGTAAAGCCGAGGCATGGTTGACCAAGCCCAGCAATGATTGGAACCACGCGCCCTGTGCCTGGACTTACGCACAGTGCATGCGTAGCTTTGGCTATGCGCTCTTGCGTGCCCATCAATACGATGCCTACAACGAAGTGCGCGACTCTATCAATACACTCGCTGGCTGCGCGGTGATTGACCTTGCAACCATGGGCGGCGCGGCAGAACACAGCAAAATATTGCTAGGTTTTCTCGAACGAACACTGGCGCAGCTGCTCTCGCGCCTCGAATCCTACGATACCTACTTTGATGTGAACCACGCGCATCGTGTTTTAGGTCATTATCTCGAGTTGCTGTGACGCTTCAATCGCAATCTCCTGTCATTGCTCTCTTTGGCCAGGACCTGCGCCTCGATGACAATCGCATGATGCAGGTGGTTGCCGAGAGTGGGCAGCCCGTCATCGCTCTTTATGTCTTAGACGACGAGACGCCTGGATCTTGGCGGCGCGGTGGCGCTAGTCGCTGGTGGTTGCACTTTAGCTTGGCCAAGTTGCAGCAGGACTTGCAACGACGTTACGGCGTGTCTTTGTTGTTGCGTCGAGGTGCTTGGCGAGATGTTGTGCCTTCTATCGCGGCGACAGTGGGAGCTGCGAAAGTGGTTTTTGCCAAGCGTTACGAGCCTTTCTATCAGGGCATCGCCGACGAACTTCGCCGTCGCATGGATGACACCGTCGATGTTCAGGAAGTGGATGATACACTGCTTTTTGATCCGCAGTCGGTGCGCAATAAAAGCAATCAACCCTTCCGAGTCTTCTCGCCTTTTTGGCGTTGCTGTTTAAAAATGCCCGCTCCAGCGGCGCCTAAGCCAGCGCCTGCTGCGTTGCATATTCATGCACATGCCACTGCAAGTGAAGAGTTGGCCGATTTTGATCTTCTGCCGCGCAAACCCGACTGGGCTGGTGGTTTGCGTGAGCATTGGCAGCCCGGCGAAGAGGGCGCGTTGGCGTGCTTAGGCAGTTTTCTCGAGGGGCCTATCCAAGGATACAAAAAGGGCCGCAATCGTCCCGATTATCGCAGCACCTCGCGCTTGTCTCCCTTTCTTCACCTGGGCAACATCAGCATTCGCCGTGTGTGGCATGAAGTGCAGACGCAGATGCAAAAACAACCCGCTTGTGCAAACGATGCAGAGGCTTTTTTACGCGAGCTTGGGTGGCGCGAGTTTTCTTATCATTTGCTGGTGCATTGGCCGACCTTGCCCGAGCTTGCATTTCGGCCGGAGTTTAATGCCTTTCCTTGGCAATCCGATAAGCCTTCTCTGCGTGCATGGCAGCAGGGTCGAACGGGCTTTCCGATTGTTGATGCGGGGATGCGCGAGCTTTGGCACACCGGCTGGATGCACAATCGCGTGCGTATGATCGTGGCTTCATTCTTAGTGAAGCACATGCTGATTCCGTGGCAGGCAGGAGAAGCCTGGTTTTGGGACACCTTGGTTGACGCGGACTTAGCGAACAACGCCGCTAGTTGGCAATGGACGGCCGGATGCGGTGCCGATGCCGCGCCTTATTTTCGTATTTTTAATCCTATTTTGCAGGGCGAGAAATTCGACCCTGAAGGCGCATATGTAAAACGCTGGGTGCCGGAGCTTAAGAATCTTTCCACCCGTTACATCCACAAACCCTGGGAAGCCACACCCATCGAATTGCAGGCTGCGTCAGTGGCGCTGGGCAAAAGCTATCCCAAGCCGATTATCGATCACCAAGAGGGCCGTAATCGGGCGTTGCATGCCTTCGAGATGCTTAAGTCTGCGCGGAACTGACCATTTTTGAGTATTTTATCTCTATCATAATTTTCTGAATTATTGGAGATCGCTGCTAGACGTCTCCCCAAATCATTATAAACTTAGGCCTCCTTATACAAGATGATGGAGAATCTTAATAATGAAGTACATAAGCTTACTTATACTCTTAACTACAACCCCATTTTATTCGTGTGCCGCTGATTCTGAAGCTTCTTTTGTAGAAGAGGCTAGCGACAAGAATATCCAGAGTATTTTGCGCGGTGCAGACTATCTATGCCGGAAAACGAGTTGGCGATGTCCTCCTAATCGTGAACCTGTTACTTGTTATGTTAACTGTCCACCCGACCCAACCTCGGAAGATCTGGGTGAAGATCAAAGCGTGACGGAACGTGAAACAACTTGCTACTATGATGCAACTAATATCAGGCCAAAAGTGTTGGCAGTTTACAGCTTGTGTAGTCAGTTAAAAAAGCCTGGTAGTCGATGAAGTTCGCTGAGAACCAATAAATACTGGTGGCCATAACTGAGCGTCTTGCGCGATTGTTGTTGGGTGAGCTTGATGCGCTGCTCAACGGTTTGTGAGTAGTTACGAGTGGCCAGGTGCGTGACGATGTTTTTCAGCTAGGGCTTTCGCTCTGGTCAACAGCTACGTATCAACCAACTGCAGGGCTCAGGTAGATGGGTTCAACCGCGGCGATGGGTATGAGCGAAGGATGGTTTGTGTCGAGGCTGTGCTGAGCGTGTTCCAGCAGTGCAGTCATTGAGCTGTTCTTGATCTCGGGATGCAAGATACAGCTGGGCAAGGCTTGGCCCAGGGTGTTTAAGGTTGTTTTATCCTCGAGCATGCTTCCCACCGCGTGGCATATGGGCTGAGCAAAGGCGCGAAGTCTTTCGACCAGCGTCCTATGATTGCTGTGCCGCTCTGGGGGTAGCAAACACTGCCAGCGTTCTTCTTGAACTTGGTAAACTCCCACGTTGATATGCAATCGCCCGCCGCGCATCAACACAAAGACCGGAGACTGCTGAAGATGCAGGTGAGCCGCGCAAAGCATCATCGAATCGCAACCGACGATGGGAATGCCAAGACCATAGGCCAACGCTTTGGCGCTGCTTACGCCCACGCGCGTGCTGGTAAAGCCGCCCGGGCCTAGACCAAGGGCAATCGCGTCCAGATCATGCGCGCACAGGTCACAGTCTTGCAGCGTTTTTTCGATCACTGGCAGAAGCCCCTCTTCGCAAGGACCTTCGACCAGGTTTTGAACATCCTGCTTGCCATTGCGGGCAATCACCTGACCTAAAGAGTCGGAGGTATCGAGTCCTAAGAGACGCAGGTCTGCCATCGCCTTCGAGTGTGCTTATGGACGCGCAAATGTCGAGCGATGACTGCAAAAAATGGCTCCAGCTTTCGCATCAGACTTACTGTACACCCATGCGCTGGACTGCTAACACGCGACACCATGCCTAGGGAAGCCGTCATGACCTCTGCTCATACCGATCGCAGCGATTCTTGGAGTCGTAGCAAGGCGAATATCAAGACTTTGGTGAGCGCTATCTTGTTGGCCACCTTTATTCGCATCGTGCTTTTTGAGGCATTCGAAATCGAGGGCTACTCGATGGAGCCCACCTTGCTTAATGGCGACCGTGTGATTGTGGCGAAGTTCCTGTACGGCTTGTTTTTACCCTTTACCAACGAGGCGTTGGTCAATTGGGGCGGCCCCGACTTAGGCGATGTGGTGATCGTACGCAGTCCCGCCGACGATATCGATATTGTGAAGCGCGTCGTGGGTGTGGCCGGGGATCGCTTGCGTTTGGTGCAGGGGATTTTGCATCGCAACGGTAAGGCGATAGCGCATCAAGACCTGGGATTATGTCAGGGAGAGCATGGCAATGGCCGCGGCTCTACTCGCGGCGCCTGTTTATGGCGTCAAGAACGCGTGGGCCAGACCACCTATCGGGTTAGTTACGCTAAAGATAGCCCTGCTTCGACCACACCTGCCGTGCGCGTGCCAGAAGGACATGTTTTCGTGTTGGGAGACCATCGCGACAGCTCAAATGACAGTCGTTTCTTCGGTCCGGTGCCCCTAGAGCGTATTAAAGGCAAGGCCTTGTCGATTTACTGGTCAAGTCACGACGGGGATGTGCGCTGGGGACGTCTTGGCCATGGCATCGAGTAGCAGTTCACTCTCGACGCGCGCGCTGATTCGTCAGCGCCTTGCCGACGAGCAAGGGACCTGGTTCAAAGACGCTCCCGAACAAGTCGCCCTGGTGTATCCCAGTCCCTATCACACGGGGATGTCATCGCTGGGCTTTCAGAGCATCTATCGCGAGATTAACGCCAGCGCGGGGAGGGCCGCGCATCGCGCATTTTTGCCCGCAACCCATGAATGGTCCGCCGCATCGCGCTCAACCTTGTTGACGTACGAGCGTCAACGTCCGGTTGCCGACTATCCTATTATCGCGTTCTCGGTAGCCTATGAGATTGAGATGGCGGGCATGATTCAGTGCCTTGAGTTAGCGGGCATTCCCCCCTTGGCGCAGGATCGCGACGCCCGCCATCCTTTTATATTGATGGGCGGACCGCTCACCTTTTCCAATCCTTTGCCTCTGGCTCCTTATGCCGATGCGGTCCTGGTGGGCGAAGCCGATGAAACCATTCACCAAGCCTTGGATGTGATCTTTAGTGGTTCGCGCAGCACGGTGGCGCAGCGTTTAGCCCAGCGTATCCCCAGCTGCTTTGTTCCTTCCTTGCATGAGGACCATATCCCCGCTGTCGCCAAATGCGATGACACGCGTCTGCCCGCCTATGCGGTGATCCGCACGCCGCATACCGAGTTCAGCAATATGTTTTTGGTCGAAGCCGAGCGCGGATGTTCGCGTCGCTGCGCCTATTGCGTGATGCGTCGCTCAACCAATGGCGGCATGCGTTTGGTCACGCCAGAGCGGATTTTGGCCACCATTCCCGAGGATGCGACCAAAGTTGGCCTCGTGGGCGCCGCCGTGAGCGATCATCCTAAGATCATCGACGTGGTCGAAACGCTGGCGGGGCAGGGACGTCAGGTCAGTTTGTCCTCCTTGCGTCCCGATCGCCTCAATGATCGCTTTGTGGCCGCACTCAAAGCCGCTGGGTATCGCACCCTCACCACCGCGAGCGATGGCGCGAGTCAACGCCTGCGCGATCAGATGCAGCGCAAAGCCCTCGAGAACCATTTGCTGCGCGCCGCCGAACTCGCGCGCGCCCATCGTATGAAGCGCCTCAAGTTGTACATGATGGTTGGCCTGCCCGAGGAAAGCGATGACGACATCGACGAGCTCATCGTTTTTGCCACACGCTTATCCGCCATTGTGCCCTTGTCGCTGGGCATCGCTCCCTTTGTCTCCAAACGCAATACGCCCTTGGACAACATGCCTTTTGCAGGCATCGACCTGGTGCAAAAGCGCCTCAAGCGCCTAAGGCAAGGTCTGCGCGGCCGCGTTGACCTGCGTTCCACCAGTGCGCGTT
>CAYWAT010000077.1:12177-12651 GCA_964456305.1 uncultured Polyangiales bacterium
GGCGTGGGTGGAATACGTGCTGGCGCAAGGCGGTCGGCAAGAGGGTCGCGCGGTCTTGCAAGCCGTGCGCGCCGGCGGCAAGTTCCGCCACTGGCAGCAGGCCTTTGACGCCATCCCAGCAAAAGCGCCCTCCGCTGCCGCTGTTAAACTGGCTGTGATTTCTTAGGCCAAAAAAGTGCCCTAAAAGGCTCTTAAACTCGGTCGGAATGCCCTCACAACGGCTCCTGAACCTAAATTCATGGGCATAAGAGAAGCCACAGTTTACGAAAGAGCCATCACACGCTGAGCCAATGCATTAGCGCGTCTGACTTAGCAATCACAGCGGCGGCAATAGCCCTATCAGCCGCCGCTTAAGCCGGTCACAAGCGGCCATAAGCCCTCACCGCCGCGGCAAAACCGGTCACAACCAGCGTTAAGCAGGTCACAAGCTGAGCTAAACTCATCACCGCGCCCGTTAAGCCAATCACAGCTTAA
>CAYWAT010000078.1:0-12607 GCA_964456305.1 uncultured Polyangiales bacterium
GTTTGGCCGAGCGGATGGGCGGGCGCCTGGTCTGGAGGTGGTGTTGGGCGGCGACGATCCGGCCTCACAGGTGTATGTGCGCAATAAAGAGCAAGCGGCAGCGAAGGTAGGCATTCGCGGCAAGGTGCATGTGTTGTCTGCAACGACCACAGCTCAGGAACTTAAGGCATTGGTGGGTCAGCTCAACCAAGATCCAGCGGTGGATGGCATTTTGGTGCAGTTGCCCTTGCCCGTTGGACTGGATGCGGCGCCGGTGATCGAAAGCCTTGACCCCCGCAAAGATGTGGATGGTCTGCATCCGCACAATGCGGGCTTGCTGATGGCCGGTCGTCCTGGTTTGCGTCCTTGCACACCGCTGGGCTGTATGCGGTTGCTGCAGCAGACGGGTGTACAGCTGGAGGGCAAAAAGGCGGTGGTTCTCGGGCGTAGTCAACTGGTGGGCTTGCCCATGGCGCGTATGCTCACCGAAGCGCATGCGAGCGTGACTGTGTTGCACTCGCGTAGTCAGGACATTCCCGCCACGGTGCATCAGGCCGATGTGGTTGTGGCCGCAGCGGGCAAACCCGAGTTGCTGCGCGCGGATTGGGTTCGCAACGGCGCGGTGGTGATCGACGTGGGCATTCATCGTCGTGCCGAAGGCGGTCTTTGTGGTGACGTGGCCTTTGACGAGGTCTCGGCCAAAGCCAGCTGGATAACCCCCGTGCCCGGCGGCGTTGGACCCATGACCATCGCCATGCTGCTGAGCAATACCCTTAGCGCAGCTGAACAGCTAGTTGCTCAAGCGAACTGAGTAGGGAAACCGATCAGCCGTATCGGTAAGTGCACCGAGTTTTGCCTATGTATTGATGTGCGGCTTGGTCATGTTCTTGTTTTATGAGGAGTTGAAGTGTGAAGTCTTCTGCATTGTCATATGGTAATTGTATATGCTTAGTGTCAATCTGCTTGTGTCTTTGCATTGGGTGTAAAAATCCTTCTTTGAAAGTCAAAGAAAACGATGCTCAAATGAAATCGGTTTCAGTCGGAGTAAGCGTAGACACAGCACCCAGAGAATTTATTCAGTCAATGAGTAAGCAAGTTAGAGAAGCTTGTGAAGAATTTCATGCTCCAGGAGGAATCGGTCAAAAAATAGAAGAGTGCCTCATAAGACATGATCCTTATTATAACGACCTTGAACGAGAATTTCGCGACACTCCAAAATATAAAGGTTTTAGATTGTTGAGATCCATTTTGTGGAGGCTTTGTAAAGACAATAAAGACATTTCTGAGCAAAAATCCATAGCTGTAGTGGGTGGTGTTTTAGAGGGCTTGGAGAAGCATACGCATGGTATTTATAACTTGCTGTATTCAAGTTCTATAATTCCTTTGTTCTGTGGTCATCCTTGTGTTCCTAAATTAAATAATGAATTAGTTTTCCGGATGCTTAAATATAATGTCGATTATCTCACGCACCTAAATCGTCATAGATCAAGCTACGGCATTTCCGACCCATATGTGGCTGATGCCAAATCTACGGATGTGCTGGTGCGAGCAACAAATCTTCTGATCAGGCTAATATCACTTACCTCAAAGCCGTAATTACAAGTTGCAAAGCTTTATGTGCTCTTGAAGGGGCATCATTCTGGATCGCTGACGGAAGTCTTAGCGCCTCGGATATTTGCGCCGAGGGCGGCAGTGCATTTGCCGATGCAGTTTGCTTTTGACTAGTTTGGGATGCGGCGGGGCGTCACGAAACCAGGGCGTGGGGTCGCAGTTGCGGCCTTTGTGAATGAACTCGTAGTGCACATGGGGACCGCGGCTGATGCCCGTGCTGCCCACGTAGGCGATGAGGTCGCCCCGGCGCACGAGTTCGCCGGCTTGCACCCGCAGCTTGGCATTGTGCGCGTACATCGTGACCCAGCCGTTGGCATGCACCAAGATGACCATGTGGCCAAAACCGCGGATTTCATGACCGGCGTAGGCCACCAACCCGTCCGCGGAGGCAACCACCCCTGTGCCCCAGGGAGCACCGATATCGATGGCGAGATGATAGTGCCCTTTGCCGGAGGCATAACCACGCCCAAACCAACCTTTGGGCACGGGCCAATTCAAATCGCTGGGAATGCCTGCATGGGCCTTGGCTTCCTTGAGCCACTCAGGGTGCACATCTCCTGCTAGCAACTTGCCGGCGGCATAATAACTGCCTAGCCCAAGACGCTTACTGCGCTGTTGGGCCTCGAGGCGCTGGGTGCGTTTTAGGCTGAGCGGCTTTGCTGTGCCTTGCTTTTTAGGCGATGCGTTGCTGCGGGGTGCTGCGGCTGCTTTGCGCGGTGCGGGTAGATGAAGAAGCGTGCCAGAGGCCGGTGGATGCAAGAGACTGAAAGCGACGATGATGCCAAGACCCGCCGAAGCGAGCACCAAGCCAAGCGACACAACATAACGGATAAGCACGTCGCTAAGCTTAGCCTGCTTTGGCTGGCAATGCGATGCTTTCATGCGCGTCAAAGAGGGTGCGTGTCAGGTCGTCGATGTCGAAGGGAGTCCGCGTATGAGGGTAGGGATAAGCGTCGGGAGGACGCTCTTTGGGGCTAATAAACTGCACAAAGCGACGAATAGGGTGTTGTAGAGAGGTGTCTGCGTGTTTGAGATGTTGCGCCAATGCATAGGTATAAAGCTCCAGTTGCAAGGCATAGCCCGGGTTGAGCGCACCTTCTTGAGGCTGACTGGTTTTGTAGTCGACGATGTCGTAGCTCTGCGTATCGGCGACGATGAGGTCGATTTGTCCGCGGATAAAAAGCTCGCGTTTATCGTCAGGGTGCCTAAGGAAAAGCGTAAAGGGCCATTCGCGTAAAAGGCATTGAGGTGCGAGCGTGGCGAGGCGCTTTCCTAATGAACCCGCGATAAGAGACTGAAGCTGTGCACAAGCCAGCGTTTGGTGCTGTGGTTGAGAGCTTGGCAGGGCATCAATAATCGCATCGCGAGGCATCTTAGCGGCATGCTGCCAATCTAGGTGCTCTAAGGCGCTGTGAATCAATGTGCCCCACTCCTGCGCGGACATGTCTTCCGGTCTGTGTTTGCGTTGCGCCGAGGAATGGGAGTCCTTGGCCGCGTTCAAGTTTAGCCACTGCAGTGCATCGCTGACCGAGAGTTGTAAGCTGGGCGTGTGATTAAACTGGGGGGGATGAAGAGGAGGAGGTCCTGTTGTTGTGCCGCTTGAGGCATCCTCGAGATTGGTGATGGGAGGGGTTTTAAGCTCTTCAACGTCAAGACGCTGGGCTAGCCCTTGCTCCTGCAGCCATGGCAGAGAGGGTGCACATATCTCCTGCCATAGGCTTTGCTTCGCAGCGCCTGTTTCACTACCGACAATAAGCAGGTGATCGCGAGCGCGGGTCACCTGCACATAAAAGAGGCGCCTTGCTTCGGCGCGCTGACGTCGGGCGCTGAGCTCTTGCAACGCATCGTCGTGCGGAATCCACTGACCGTCGGGATCCTGTACTTGAGTTGCCAAACCGTGCTGAGGCAGATTTTCGTAGTGCAGTCGCGGCATGGCTTTGCGGCGATAGCGGTGGGTATCGGCGGCGATCACGATGGGAAACTGCAAGCCCTTCGCCTGATGAACGGTCATGATGGACAGCGCGTCTTGCGACTGCATGGGCAACTCGAGGTCGTTTTGAGTGGCATTGCCGCGTGCGTAACGCTGGAAGTCCCGCAGGGTGTGCTGCTCCGGAATGCCTTGATCATCCCGCTGCCTGAGAAGCGCGACGAGGTAGTTGAGGGTGAAATGAGCTGCGGCGGCATTGGGCAGGTGATCGATAAGGCGGCGATAACCCGAGACGCGTAAAGCGTGGTCGACGAGTTGCCAGGTAGGCGCGTAGCCCATGCTGTTGCGCCAACCTTGTAAGTGAGAGAGCGCGCTTTCGAGACGCTGCTGCATGCCGTTGTCGAGCGCGGGAAGGTCGCTGAATGAGGCGCTGAGCAGGGCATGCCATCCTTGGGGTTTGCTGCGCTGCCACTGCGCCAACCTTTCGAGACTGGAATCATCGAGACCGCTCCAAGGGCTACGCAAATACGCCGCGATGTGACAACTATCGCCTTGGCCCTGCAATAGAGTCAGCAAGGTAATCAGGTCGCGGCTCTCGAGACTACGCCAGAGATGACGCGGGTGTGCCAGGGTTGCTGGAATATCGAGCTGCTGCAGCGCGTCGAGGTAAATGCCAGCGTGGGTCATGCGCGGGAGTAGCAACGCGATGTCGTGCCACTGTGGCGGGCGCCAATGGTCCTGCTCCTGAATGCGCAGAGTGGTGTCGGGATGTCTCAGTGTCTGCAGCCAGCGAGCAATCGCCTGGGCTTCATCCTCGGGACTCGCTGAAGCCGCGTAAAGATAGGTGATGGGCGCTGTTGTGGATGTTGCTTCCGCATTGCGGGCTGCTTGGCTAGCATCGCGTGCGTGTTCAAAGCGCTGTTCAAAAGGCAGGGGATCATCATGGTGCAGGGCCTGCTCGGCGAGATGTTGGCAAGCACGCAGCAGGGGATCGATACTGCGAAAGTTGGTTTGCAAGCTGCGTTCCACGCCGCCCTGAGCACAAAGCTGGCTTGCCATCGATTCAAACACCGCCACATCGGCGCCACGAAAGCCATAGATAGACTGCTTGCGATCGCCGACGAGGAAAAGCCCCGCGGGTTTAATCTGCGCCGCGTCGATGCTTTGCATGGATGCATCAGCCTTGGCGTGCAGCAAAAAGATAATATCGCGCTGCAGGCTGTTGGTGTCCTGGAACTCATCGACGAGCAGGGCTTCGATGTGCTGGTTGAGCTGTTTGCGTACCTCGGGGTGCTGTAGCAACAGCGCGCGGGTGTGATGCAGAATATCGCTAAAGTCGATACTGTCGTTGACTTCTTTATGACGCACGAAGCGCTGATGAATCGCCTGCAGCAGGGTGAGAATGGTATCTTCTTGCGCGAGCTGCAGGGGAAGGGTCCACAAGGCCTGCGCCAGGTCGCGTGCATGTGCACACGCGCCGTCGCCTTTGGCGTTGCTATCTTTCTTACACGCGTTGCGGAGTTGAATCGCACTGCGATAAAGCTGGGCTGCGGAAAGCGTCTCCTTCAGCTCACCTAAGTCGCTGAGAGCTTGCTGGAGTGCCTGGTGGCAGGGTTTCTTGAGGCTGTCGTCATCGGCCAAACGAGCATGCTCGCGTTGTAGTTGCCAGTATATTTGCTCTCGGGTTGCGGCCGTATCGAAGCTTTCTGGAGTGCAGTTTAGCTGGGCGCATACGGTTTGTAACCGACTCTGGGACCAAGAAGGTAGAGCATCGAGAGGCAAGGCCAGTTCGCGCAGCTCGGTGTAAAGGCGCGCGAGTTCTTGGCCGATGCTGTAAATCCCGCGCTGCACCTGCTCGAAACGCTGCATGAGGGTGCGGGTGCCCTGATGCCCTTGACGCAAATGCTCGCTAAGCACCTCCACCACCGCATCGCTAAGATAGCGCTCGCGCTGGGTATCGCTGAGCACGTCACTACCCGGGGGAAGATCGAGAAGACTGGCGTGCTGTCGCAGCAGACGCGCGCAATAGGCATGGATGGTGGTAATGGGCGCTTGGTCCAGACGCTGCAGCGCTGCGCGACTAAGCTCGGGGTCCATCTGAGGGTAGCCGGGGGTGGTCTCTCCACCATGCAGACAATTGCGTTGCAATGCCTGGCCGATGCGCTGCCTCATTTCGTGGGCGGCTTTCTCGGTGAAGGTCAGGGCGACAGTGCGCTCGACGGGGATAGCCTCGGCCTTGGCTGTCGCGCCTGCGAGCAGGTGCATATAAAGGCGTGTCAGTGTCTCGGTTTTACCCGTGCCAGCACTCGCACGAAGAACCGTATTGCGCTCAAAACGATAAATGTCTGACGTGCCTGCGCTCATACCCTTGCGGCAGATATAAGCGCAGGTGTCGCTGTGCCCAAGACCATTAAAGCCTTGGGCAGCTGTTTACCGGTTTAATCCTGCAACAACGGCTCAACCGAACGAATGCGGGTAACCTGGACACTTGCGTTGCAGGCACCGTCCAGCTCTGGACCTTGCGAATGTCCAGACGCGGAAATGATGCCAACAAGATCACCGTTGTCAGGGTCATAAACACCGCGTGAAGAGTCCCCGAAGCAGATGCCACTGGTCTCTTCTTCACCAAAGGGGAATTGACCGTAAAGAGTTGCTTCGTCTAAGAAAGGAAGTTTGCCTTTTATCTGCTCATAATAGTCAATGTTTACGGACCAGAAAATTAGGTTGTTGCCGTTTTCTCCAATGATCCCATCGTAAGGAAGGTACAGTCCTATGTTTCTCAACCCTGCAATGCGATATAGCTTTCCTTTCTTGACCTCTTTGGCAAAGGATACTGTTTTGTTGGATCTGCCTAGCGAGGGTACTAAGTAAGCTGGTTCAGTAAGAATTTCATGGCCTCTGTATGTCAGCTTTTTTGACTTGGGCGTGAGTAATATAAGCTGGCTTCCGTCAGGAAAGTTCCATGGCATACAATGTTCACCCACAATTAATCCATGATTGGTAAAAGTGGGGTTGCAGTAATTATAGCCTATTGTGTCAAATGAAGCGATCGAGTTTGAATGCTCGAAGCGTTCGAAAAATCGCTCTGAAACAATAGATGGCATGCTGTCAAAAACATTCCAATCCTCTTGAGTCAGCGCTTCCTCATCGGGAATTGTATAGTCGCTATGACTCTCGTTTAAAATAAAAGGCCAAGAGCCGTCTGCGTAAGAATATGTGTATATTTTATTGCCAATAACTTTTGCCGCTGCGCTTATTCTATTCTTGTCTGCATATTTGATAACAACAAATTCTTTGCCGCATTGCTCATATACCTTTACAAGACGTTTGAGGGACTCAAGTGTATCGTAATCTGGGTCCCCCATGTCAGTGTGATGAATGCATTTTGGCTCGAAGTCGTCGATGGTTAAGTAATTGATAGTTTGTCCTATGCCAGACTTGCCTGAATCAAAGCTTTTAGGTTCTGTTGAGCAGGCGATAAGTGTTGTAAGAATTAATCCATATAAGATGTGCTGCGATTTCATTTGAATCCCTGTAACAAAAATGTGGAGGGGTAGTGAGTGAGGGATTAAGCATTATGCATGCCAAGGCTTTTGACCTGTGCAGTTGAGACTTATTCGTTTGTATGCGTGTGCATATTTTGACCAATCGCTCTGGGATGGCTTCTTCTGTCGCCACCACTTGGGGGCGAAGCTACCGATTCCTAAACAACCGAGCAAGGAGGAGTCGGTTCAAGAAAGTGACGACGTCTCAGCGTTTCCATGGTGAACTCGATACATCGGACCGACGACAGCGTTGACCTGACCGTGGTTTGATCAGTCTTTTCCCAACACCGGCTTAACCGAACGGATACGGGTAACGTAAACGATAGGATCGCAGGGGCTGATAGAACCGTCTTTGCCTTCGGCCGCAACTACGATGCCGATCAGCGCGCCTGTGTCGGGATCATAAACAGCTCGGCCCGAATCGAGGGTGCAGATGCCTTCGCCATTATCGAGGGCGATTTGCTCAAAACGATCGGCGCGATCCAATGGGTTGGGGCTTTCTTGAACAGCTTGGTATTTGTTAATGTCCGCAGCCCAAAAGGTGAGACCATCGCCATCAATGTTGCCATGCGGCAGGTACAGCGCTGTATCGACGCCTGTGACGCGGTAAAGCTTACCCTCAGTCGGCGCATTGACGAAGACAGTCTGTTTAGGTGAGCGCCCTAATGATGGCACGAGGTAGGCGGCTTCGAGCGGGTACCTTAGAGGGTATGGTTTATGAATACGTTCTGCGTCGTTGATGGAGCGTACTTTCGTTTTGCCGAGGACGATTAGGATGGCCTCATCGCGCCAGGCATCGTCCATGCAGTGCTCGGTGACGATTGCCCCATGGTTGGTGAGAATGATCTTGCATCGCCTGTGAACGATTGTGTCGAAGGATAGACCGGACTCCCTGTGCTCTGCTTTTTGACTGAGATATGGCTGCACGTTTTCCTCGGGCGCACAGGCCGATAAGAGGACTAAACAGAGGACATAGATAAAAATATGAGCACGCATTGCTCAGCGCTGATTACCACAGCGGGAGACGAAAAATCCATCAGATATTGGTGACAGGCAAGCGTTGCCGCACTTTGTCAAAGACTTGAGGCTTGGCGTTTTCCAGCTTGAGCACACCGCGTGGGCAGACGTGAGCGCACATGCCGCAACCCACACAGGCGGCACGGGTAAAGCTTTGATTGCTTTGCGCATAGGAGCGTACGTCGATGCCCATTTCGCAATAGGTGCTGCAGTTGCCGCAAGAGATGCACATGTCGGGCTTCACGCGAATGCGAAAACGACCAAACTTTTGAAAGAGACCCAGCATGGCTGCCATCGGACAGAAGTTACGGCACCAAATGCGCGGTCCTAAAATGGGATAGACAGCAACGCCCACAATGCCCGCCAAAATGGCGCCGACGACAAAGCCATAGACCTGTTTGACCTCGGCAGCGACAGCATGGAACTGCGGATGTGCCTTGCCGATTAGAAAATCAGCGCCGACGATGACCGTGGTTATCAGCGCGATGATCATCACAGCGTGAATGCTCACCTGTTCGAAGCGCCAAGCGCGGGTGGACTTGCTGGATTGATGGCGCCACGGATCGCCCAGGGTGTTGGCTAAGGCCCCGCAGCCGCAGACCCACGAGCAATACCAACGCTTACCATAGAAGTAAGCCAGCACGGGCATCGCCACCAGCGACGCCAAGCCGCTATAGAGCACCATGTAAATAGGGTATTGCGCGATGGTGCTGGGATAGAAGTAGTCGATCTTGAGCGGCCACAAGTAAGAAAAGTAGAAGTCTTTTTGCCCCAGTAGATGCATGGTGAAAGGTAGCGAAAAAGACAGCAGGATTTGCACGCTGAGATTGACCGCGATGCGCACCTGGTTGTAGCGACTATTGCCGTGGTGGCGCAGGTAATAGACAGCGCCACCAATCATCACCACCGTGTAAATCGCCCCGTAAAGGTACCATTTACTACTGAGATGCAGAGCTTTCGCCACGGGCTCGAAGTAGTCGGTAAAATAGAGGGCGAGATAAAAAGCAGTAAACCCTAGCGCGAGCAACCAGCCGAGGGCGCCGCGACTCCGCCATGCTTGGCGGTAGGTTGTCATAAGACCGTTTTGTCCCTGAAGATCCATCTGTGTTCTCCGGTTGTTAATGCTTAGGCTGCGACCTGACGGGCTGCGTGAGGAATATGCAAAGGTGGGACGAACTCGGTATCAAAAGAGGCTTCTCCAATGTGGTTGAGCACGTAACTCAACGAACGATGCTCGTGGATCCAGCGGGTCAGCACCTCGTGATCCCAGCGGCGGCCCAGCATGTTGAAGCCCACCACGCGACCCTGTTGGGTGACCACGCGGGTGGTGCTGCGTACGGCGTCGCGCTCCTCGAAATACCATTCCCCCTCATCGGCGAGCTTCATGTTGACCAGCCCCACGGTGGTGTATTCGATGTCCATAAGTTTGGCCGAGTTGTAGAAGGTGCCGCGCTGATAGTTCACATCGTCGCCAAGCATGACGCGGGCTGCAGTGCGGCCTTGGTCGCGTGAGGTGTACCAGAGTTGTTCAGGGCGCTGTTTGCCGTCAAACCAGGTGACGATGGCGCAGTCGCCCGCTGCGAACACGCCCTCGGCGCTGCTTCGTTGTTGGGAATCAACCACGATGCCGCCTCGTTCGTGCTGCTGTATATCGCTGCCCTTTAGCCAGTCGGTGTTGGGTATCACGCCAATGGCCACCACCATCAGATCGGTATCATAACTGCCTTGGTCGGTGTGCACGCGCGCAAGGGTATGGCTGGTGTCGCTTTCTAGGTGCTGAAGGTTGTGCTGCAAATGCACCTCCACACCATGCTCGCGCATGCGCTCGGTGACCCACTGGGCCTCATCGCGGTTGATGGCCAGAGGCCAAAACCATTCGTCGCGAATGAAAAACTGGGGGCGTCGTTTTGCCGCAACCATGACCTCAACCGCTTCGATGCCGATGAGTCCACCGCCTACCACCGAGGGGGCTTGCGCTACTCGACCACGTTTCTCTGCTGCAGTAGGGCGCATTCGATACGGGGAGTGCGCATCCGAAAAAGCTAAATGAGCATCGGGGCGAGGCGGAGGTGATGGGTTGGCATGTCCGTGGATTTCGCGTTCAAGCCAAGCCAAGTCCTGCAAGCTGACAAAATGACCCACGCCTAAGGTGTCTGCGCCAGGCCAAGGGGCAGGGCGGGGCTTTGATCCGCAGGCGATGAGCAGCTGATCATAGGGCACATCGTCGTGATTGCCGGCCATCTTGACCACGCGTTGCGTCGTATCCAGGCCCAGTGCCCGTGCCCGCACACGCCCGATGTTGAGCCGCGCGTAGACATCGCGCTCATGAGGCTCGATATCGCGGTAGCTCATTTGCCCGCACATCACCCACATAAGGGCGGTGCGCGAAAAAAAGTGGTCGGACTCTTCGGAGATGAGGGTGATCGACCAGTTGGGTTCGCGTTCGCGCAGCGTTAGGGCTGCTTCCATACCGGCAACACCGTTGCCAATGATAACGATTCGCATGGAGGACTCCGTAGGGTGGTGAAAATAAGACGAGAGCTTAGAGATACGCCCTTATATGCCTGGCTCAGCGAAGGGTTACAGGGATTCGACACAGGCCCTCAAAACGGCATTGGGCGCAGGCTTGGGCGACGGGCTTGGTTGCTTTGTAACCCCGACGCATGTGCTGAACGAGAGTATACACATGCTGGGCAATATCGCTGAGTTCTCCGCTGCTCTGATGCTTTTGCAATAGATCCTCAGGTTGACGCGGGTCCTGGCGCCAGGCTGTGCGAACATTGCTGAGCTGTTCGCGCACCGTGGGCATGGGCAGCGCATCTTTGTGGGAGAGGTAATAGGCATCGCTTTGCTCGGCTTGCAGTGCCTCTTGAGCCGCAATGGCATAAAGGGGAAGTTGCAAGCTCGTGCGACCTAAGGTCTGCGGCATCATGTTGGGCTTTAAGCTGGCCTGCCCGCCATACTTCAGGTCGGCGATGCGTACCCAGTTGCTTTTGCGCTCGACCAAATCGATACGTCCTCGCAGCCATGCCGAGGGTGCTTGCCCCGCTGGATCGGGGATTTCTAGGGCCGGCCATTCGTCGGGATAACCAAAGCCCTGCTCGGTGTGACTGGGTGCATAGCCATCGTTACCTTTGAGCATAACGCTCAGCAAGCTGCGCAGTTGTTGGTGAATGCGCTGCGCGTAGAGGTCGAGAAAGGCGTCATCCCAAGGCGCCTGGACGCGTTCTTCGTCAATGACGGCGGGGATGACGGTATCGGCAATCGCCAGCAATGGATCGCGATGCTGCGGACTGTAGCTCAAGCCTTGATCGATAAAGGCTTTTATCGTTAGTTCCAAACAGCGGTGCGTGAGGCGACCAAGCCAGGTGGGTTCGGGGTCATCGCCATGCGTTTCGAGCGTGTCGACCTGCAGACGGTAGCGCGCAAAGTGCTGAAAGGGACAGCGCGCCATGCTTTCGAGGGCGCTGGCGGATACGGGTTTTTCGGAGCTCCCTAGGACCATCGCGTCGCTTGCATGGCTTTCTGCTTGTCGTCCCTGTTCTAGCGCTGCCCTGCTCTTGATCTGCGTGGCATCAAGGTCGAGCTCGTCGATGCAAGCTACAGGGGGCGGATCAAGGTCTAACGCTTGCAGTTGTTGTAGCGCATCGCTGAGCCAGCTTGGGTACTGGATGGGTTGGCCCTGTGCATCGCGATCGCAATTTATCAGAAGGATCTGCTTGCGAGCACTCATCAATGCTTGGGCCAGTGTATAAGCTTGCTGAGGCGCTGCATGCAGACGCAATTGCTGCCATCGCGCGCGCTGCGTTGGCGAATCGAGGATCTCCTCTGAGCTTAAGGCGTCACTCAGCAAGTGACTGCTTTCGCTGTGGAGATGCAGGTCAATGACGTAGAGATGATCGTATTCACGACCGGCGAGGTCTTCAATACAGAGTAGCTCGATGCCATGTTTGGCCTGCGGGGCAGGCGTGCTCACCCAGGTGCTCTGCATCGCTTGCCGGAGCCAGCGTAGCCAATGCGTGGCTGGGTGTTTTGCAGTTGTGTGCTGAGCGATGCTGATGAGCTGTTGTACCAGCGTGTGTATCGCCTGTGTTGCGTGCCCATCAAAGGCCGGTGTCCAGGGGGCAGGAAAGAAATCATTACTCGTTTCGTTGCCGGTCGGACTGCACTCTTCGATGAGTGCGAGCACTGCTTGCAGCCAGGTCTTGGCCTCGGTGTCAGGCGTGAGCGGTGCACAGAGTTGATGCACATGCTGCAATAGTCTGACCAAGGCTTTGTTGTCTGAGACTGCGCGGCTAAATTCGTCTAGCGAATCGGGGTTGCGCGGTCGTCGGAGTCCGATGCTGCGCAGGGCCTGCAAGGCCATGGATTGTGGTTTCAGATCGCAGTGCTGCAATAAGGGGGCGGCAAAGGGGCTATGCAGGACATCGATCAAAGCGTCGCGAGGCCAACCTTGTAAAGCGGTGTTGATCAACTGTAGGAGCCAACGCAGCCAAGGAACCTTATCGAGAGGCAAGGCAGGACCCTG
>CAYWAT010000079.1:0-12248 GCA_964456305.1 uncultured Polyangiales bacterium
ACTCGGCGATAACCTGCGCGGTAAACGCATTGCCCTGTGGGGCTTAGCCTTCAAACCGCGCACCGATGATATTCGCGAATCACCCGCACTGACACTCATCGACACGCTGTTATCGGAGGGAGCGCAAATCGTCGCCCATGATCCCGAAGCGATGTCCAATGCCCAGCGCATTTACGAGCAACGCATCAAACTTGCGAAGAACGCTTACGATGCCGTGGATGATGCAGATGCATTAGTTCTGGTAACCGAATGGCGACAGTATCAAAGCCCACAGTTTGCGGAGCTACACCGACGTATGCGCCAGCCTATCATCATCGATGGGCGCAATATTTGGACGCCTTATGCACTCAGCGAGCAAGGGTTTGAATACAGCGGGATCGGAACTCAAACCTCTTCTGAGTAATCTTTCCTGATGCCCATCTTGCATTTAGATCCCGCAAACTTTACGCCAGCCCAGCGTACTCCTTGGGGTGGTCAACGCATCATCCGTGAATATAAAACCTTTCTGCAGTCACAGACACCGCATTGTGTGGGGGAAAGCTGGGAGATCTCCTGTGCGACAGCATTCCCAAGTCAGGTGCAAAATCTAGACGACAGCCCTACCCTAGCCGAATGCATCCAACAGCATGCCGACGACTACTTGGGCTCCTCTGTTGCCCAGAAACAAGATACAAGTACGCTCTTGGTTAAGCTTATCGATGCTCAGGATAACTTATCGTTGCAAGTGCATCCTTCCGATCACGATCCTGCGCTAGAGGCCCACGAATCGGGAAAGACAGAGTGCTGGTATATTTTGAACCGCAATCCTGACGCGGGAATTTACCTGGGATTCAAAGAGGGCGTAAGCGCTAACGATGTGGCGCAATGCATTCGCGCGAACGAGGATCTCAGTCAGAGCATGTTTTTCGTACCCGTAAAAGCTGGGGATTTTTTCGTCATTACACCGGGTTTGGCCCATGCCATCGGGAAGGGAGTAACCCTGCTTGAACCTCAATGCACTCGCCCAGGAACCGAAGGGACGACCTATCGTTTTTGGGACTGGAATCGTCTTTACGATGCTCAAGGCCAGCAAGATGCACAAGGTCAAGCGCGTCCTTTGCACCGCGATCGATCGCTTGCCGTAACTCAGTGGGCATATCCTCGCGAGGCAGCACTCTTAAATCTGCATCGCGTGCGCCTAGGTTCACCTGACCTCAATGCACCTCCTCAGCGACACATGCTCAGCAGCACTCTTGCGCATCCCTTGCAAGCCGAAGCGTGGTGGGGTCATGGAGATCTGCATTTCCCGTCTCAGACACAAATCTTGCGTGGACTTACCGTACTCAGCGGTCATGTCGCACTCCATCATCGAGAAGGAGTCGATCACATCGATGCCGGGCACTCCGTCGTGATCCCTGCTTCATTGTGCCCCGATAAGATTATCTTGGAACATGCACACGCTTTCTTAAGCGCTGCAGATATTTAGATTTTTTCCTAATTCTAAAGCGCTTTGACTATACTGCAGCGCATCTATGCAGCCTTCGATAGAGGGCGAAATTAACGAAACGAAAGGAAAACAATGCTTCAGCGCTTCTTTAAAGCATGTCTCTTAATTGCACTGGTCACGAGTTGTAAATCCCTGGGCGGCTCCGGAGCCTCCGGCTTAGGTGATATTTCTGGCGGCGGGAATAGCATGTCGGCGGAATGTATGGGTGACTTTGGGACAAGTGCTGCAGCTGCCCGCGTCGAAGCCTTCATGCAAGGCGCTGCAGCATTTGAGAGCTCTGCACATGGACTGCAGGATTTCCTGTTAGACACCTGCAAAGCTATGGCTCGCGAACTTGGGACGTCAACTTCGGGTGACTTACGTAGCGTTTGCAAAGCGGCTGCCGATCAACTCAGCGCAGAACTACGCGGCTTGCGCGCGAATGCAAATCTGAGCATCGATGTGGTTACCACACCACCCGTATGCGAAGTAAGCATGGAAGCTTACGCCAACTGCGCAGCCGAGTGCGACGCCAGTGTCGATCCCGGCGGTGCCGAACTCGAATGTGAGGGCGGTGAAATCGCAGGGCAATGCGAAGCCAAGTGCGAAGGTAGTTGCGTCGCTGAAGTCTCGGGCAGCTGTGAAGGTAGCTGCGAAGGGACATGCTCAGCGGGATGCAGCGGTACCTGTAATGGCACTTGTGAAGGCAAATGCAGCGCAACAGCCAAAGATGGAAGCTGCAAAGGAAAATGTCAGGGTACCTGTCACGGAACATGCTCAGCGGGATGCAAAGGTAGCTGCGAGGGAAGTTGCGCTGTCAAAGGTAAAGCGAGTTGTGATGGTGAATGCCGCGGTGGCTGCAGCGTTGCCTATAAAGAGCCACGTTGTACCGGCAAGGTTAAGCCACCCAGCGCGTCAGCAGATTGCAATGCATCCTGTGACGCCAAAGTAGGTGCCGAAGCCGAGTGCAAACCCGGACGCGCTGAAGTCGTGATCCAAGGCGAAGTAGGCAGCAATCTCGAGGCTAAAATCGCACGCGTCCGCGCCGCCATCGCTGCGGGTTGGTCGGGTTTGTTAGCGGTGAAACTACGTCTCGAACGCATTGGCGCCAACGGTAAAGCTCTTATCAAGGCAGCAACCAAGGTGCCCGCGCTCAAAGTCAGCCTCGACGCGGCTAATTGCGTCAAGGGTTCGATCGATATACTAAAAGGCGCATTGCAGTCGGTTACGGTTTCCACCGAAGTGTCCGTCTCTGCCAGTGCTTCAGTGTCTGCCGGATAATCTTTCTATCAGACTAAGCAAAAACCCCCGTATTTCCGGGGGTTTTGTTTTTAAATCTTGCTCAATCGAGATCAAGCGTTCCAGTACTCGCAACCGGGCTGATTACTGCGTTGGATAGATCAAGAGCGCTGAGATCAGAGACGTTGATACGAATGCGGCCGCAACCACCGCCACCACCGCCGCCGGAATGGAAGGTATTCTGTGCCGAGGTACCCTCATCTTCGCCAGTCTCTGCTTCACTATCAAGAGCACAACCATTACCGCCCTTGCCTGAAGCACCTATGCCTTCACTGCCTTGAGCAGCTTCTGCACTGGCTTTGCCATCTTCACCGGGATCACTAAACTCGCCGGTTGCCGTGTTATTTTGGATGACAGATTCGGGACCACCGGCACCAGCTCCACCATTTGCAGCAATCACTGCACCATCGGTAATGTTTAGTGACTTTGCAGCGACTAAAATACCACCACCGGAGCCACCACCACCACCGCCGATGGGCTCGGCGCCGTCTGTTGTCACCCCCTCAGATCCACCTCCACCTGATGCTAATACTTGGGCAGATGTGCCCAAATTCATGGTGTCACAGGAAAAAAGCGCCAATGCACCACCGCCATTATTAACACTTCCGAAAAGAGTCAGCCCTCCAGAAGAGCCTGCAAGTAGGGGCACCAAGGTTTCGCTTCCATAGGTTGATCCTCCTGCTGTGCCTTCACGTAAGGTATCGTTAAGTCCACCAAAGTTGCCGCCCTTTGCACCACTGGTACCATAACCGCCGCCGCCATTGCCGGCTGATCCAGAAGCAAGCTCAAAGTCTGCGGTACTAGCCTCTCCATCAAGCTCCGCGATCACACCGGCCCCAGTCGCATCATCACTGGGACTCACATCCACGGTGCCGCTAATCGTCATGCTCTTAGTAGCAAATAAAACTAGGGCACGTGTTCCCGTTGCACTTAGGGTGGTGCCTGCTTCGACTGTAAGATCCTCACGCATGAGTACACATAACTCAGGCGCTTCCGCATCACCTGGTTGCTCGATGATCTCATCGCAATCGTGGGTGTCGGAATCATCTGCAGACCCTGTGTTGATCGTCTCGGGAATGGGATCTGTACTCAGGTTCGAGCGAGTGCATATATCCTCAGCGAAACCAAGCTGATCAAAGCTTGCCGATTCACCCGGACTGGGGTTGGGATTATTGTTAACATCATCGCTATCATCACTGCAGCTTGAGCCCATTAAGGCGCAAGCCATAAAGATAAAAATGATTTTTGATATAAGTAAACGATGCATTGGTAATACTCTCCTTATTCTTGTCACAAAGCAGTTGGTAAATAACTGCAATAAGTGAGAAGTATGTCAGACAAGCAGAAGCTGGACAATCGAGTTTATCGTCACTTGCGCTCACATCAATCCTGCAATCTGACAGCAATGCGCAGGGGAATAAGGTAGCAGCGAATCAATAATGTTCTTTCAGAAAGAGACCTCTACACCTGCATAGGTTTCCATGACAAACAAAAAGTTAGGAAACTGAAACATAAATTCCTGGGTAAGACTGATCCCAAAATATTTCCAAAAGCGCCACGTTGCCGTCACGCCAAGCTGAGCGCCATTTAAGCCAGAATCGATGTAGGGCTCCTCGCTTGCACCAGCTTGGTCGGGCTTGATTTGAATCTGCCCAAAACTCATGCCCACTGCCGACATGAGCTCAAAGCCGGTGGCCCGAGGCTTGGTGATACGCAGTTGCAAACGTCCGCCAAACTGGAGGTTGCTAGGAATCGCCTGCGCGGTGCGGCCCGAGTTAAACTGATAACGCATCCACAAGGCAACGCCCAAGCGGTCGATAAAGTACCAACCCGCGATGGCGCGCATGGCATATACAGGCAAAAAGCCAGGCTCCAGCACACGTACACAAAACTGGGCCGAGCAGTCATCGCCACCAGGAATGTAAGGCATATTCGGATCACTTGTATTTGTGGTGCGCGGAGGACCATCAGAGGGTTGACCGGTTTGAGCAAGACCCCAACCGACACCACCAGCAAGCTGTAAGAAAAAACTTGGTGGATCAGGAAGCTCTTCTTCGCTGATCTCTTCTTCCTTAGGCTCATCGGGTGCCGGACGACACTTTCCCTCATGGCACTGCATGTCATCTGCGCATTGATCGTCGTTTTGACAAAAGGCAGGCGCCGGATTGGCAGCACAGTTGGGTGTGCCTGGCTCGCAGGTGACAAAAACACATTGCTTGGGGGGTTTGCGCCCGGGCAACGAAGGCGCTGGATAACGGCGTTCCTCAACTAAAGGAATCACCACCGGCTGCTTTTTGGTGCCCGCATAACCTAAGCGTTCTCCTTCTTCGTCGTAGGCCACAATGGTGTAGCGAACCTCCGGCCGATAGGCGTCTTCGCAAGGAATCTCCGCACCAAAACCGCCAGGCATGCGCCACATCATCAAGCGCTCATAACGAGGCATCGGCTTGCTGCGATAATAGAGCTCTATTTTAGCGACGGCAGCATCGTCGGGAACCTCAACAAAGACTGGAATCGAGGTATTTTCCAGCTGCTCAGGCACGGGAACGTGCGGAATATTGCCAGGAAACGAGACCTGTTTCGATACACCTGCAGGAGGCCCCGTTGTTGTTGGCGGCGCCTTGTTTTGCTCATTGTGAACACGTGCTTTCGCCAGATTAAAAATGGTTTGCACCTCTGGCGTACTCAAGGCTGGATCGGGGGCAATGGTGGGGTCGGCTCGCAACGCTTCAATGCAATGCTCTAGGCCGGTGGCGTTATCCTGAAAGCCAGCGATTTCCACAGTAGCCATCGAGACATGAATGCGCGCTTTGAATTCACCTCTGACCTTGCCCTTTTGAATGATGACCAGAGCCTCTCGCAAGGTATCGCGCGCAGTGATGATGTCCAGATTAACATAGGCCTGCATGGCATGGCGATGCAGTTGACGAACCTTCTTCTCAGCGGACGACAGGGCATGCGCTGTTGAAAAAGAGGACAATACCCAAGCAATAAGAGAGAGAAAAAAGTAACTATGCGATAGATATTTCGTCATTCGGCGTACCCGGGGAATACACACCCCTGCTGAGCTAAGAGGAAGCAAAGCGCATGCCGAAAGCCCTTGTACGAATCTTTTTTTATCCGTAGAAGGAGGCAATGAGCGCCTTAGATGGAGTTGTTATTGCGATCTACATTGCTCTTTTACTTGGATTGAGCATGTGGTTTTCCAAACGCCAGCATAGTTTGGAAGACTATTATGTAGGTGGTCGCAAACTTCCATGGTGGGCAGTCGCCATCTCCATCATGGCAACCCAAAGCTCAGCAACCAGTTTTGTGGGCATTCCAGCATTCGTGGCTTTGGCTCCGGGAGGCGGTTTGAGTTGGCTGCAATACGAGCTCGCTCTACCCCTAGCGATGATTGCCGTGATGGCGCTTCTCATTCCCTTCTTTCGCGGTCTTAATCTGGTCAGTGTTTACGAATATCTCGAACTGCGTTTTGATCGCAGCACCCGTCTCACCATCAGCACGGTCTTTCTCATCGGCCGTAGCTTAGCGACTGGCGTGGGTGTTTATGCCAGTGCGGTGGTGCTCTCCGTATGCATGAACATCCCGATTTGGGCATGCATTCTTATTATGGGCGCGTTTACCATCGTTTACGACATGTTGGGAGGCATCGAAGCCGTGGTGTGGTCCGATGTGTTGCAAACCTTTGTATTACTCACCGGCCTTGTCATTTGCATCGTCTGCGCGGTGATGATCGTAGGTGGGTGGGATGCGGTGATGGCCGCTCAGGATGCCGCACGCTTATCCAGCATCCGACCTGGCCACGGTTTAGGGGACAATGCCCCTGCTCCTTTTTGGGGATTCTTGATAGGAGGCGTCTTTTTATACAGCAGTTATTACGGTGCTGACCAAAGTCAGACTCAGCGTTTGCTTGCTGCACCCAGCATTCGCGCTGCCAAGTATTCGCTTATGTTTAATGGCCTAGCGCGGCTTCCTATTACCCTGCTCTACATCGCTTTGGGATTAGCGCTTTCGGCAGTCTATTATAGCAACGCCAATCAACTCCAAAGCCTTGTGCATCAAGACAATATCAACACCTTGGTACCTCGCTTTATCGCGATGTATTTACCCGCAGGGTTTCGCGGGTTGCTTTTTTCTGCATTACTCGCCGCAGCGATGTCCAGCTTGGACTCCTCGCTCAATAGCTTGTCTGCCTCGACAATGCGCGATTTCATCGAGCCTCGCTTAAGACAGCGCTCAGGTGATAATCCAGAGGCACAATTGTTGCGGTGGAGCCGTATTACCACCTTAATTTGGGGCCTTGCGATCACCGGATTTGCCTTCGTGGTAGGCGATATTGCTAGTACGGTGGTGGAGGGAATTAACATGATTCCCAGCTTGTTTTATGGCCCTATCTTGGCCGCATTCATCTTGGGTATTCTCTCTCGGCGAGCACGTGGACCCGGTATTATTGCAGGCATTGTTGCAGGCGTATTGGGCAACGTACTGATTTGGTTGTTTGTTCCCAGCATTTTTTGGATGTGGTGGAACTTGATTGGCTTTGGCATTACCTACGTCGTCGCTCTAACTCTGAGCATTTTCCTGGATCCGCCTCAATCAGACAAAATTGAAAAAACAACGCTCAATGCAAGCATGATACTTGGCCGTGAGAAGACATGGATCAAGCATTACGCAGTGTTGTTAGTTTATTTTATGATCATGTTGCTACTGGCTTTCAATAGCCAAACATTCCTAAGCTAGACAGTCATAACCGCGATACGCTTGAGCAATCGGATAACGTCGACCTGAAGCAAAGGCTTTTTTGCTCACAATCAAACATGGGGGCAATTGACGACGCTTGTACTCACTGCGTTGAAGAAGTGTTAACACCTGATTGATCGTTTCTTGATCAAAGCCTTTCGCTTCAATCTCATTGGCACTGCGTCCTTCTTCGATAAAGCCATGCAAGATACCATCTAAGATCGAATAGGATGGCAAACTATCGCTATCTTTCTGATCGGCGCGCAATTCAGCACTGGGTTCTTTAGTGAGAATATTACGGGGAATTAATTCGCCACCCGTTTCTCGATTGATCTCTGCAGCCAAGGCATAGACCGATGTTTTGTACACATCGCCAATAACCGAAAGACCCCCGCCCATATCGCCATACAACGTGCAATAACCCACGGCAATTTCGCTTTTATTGCCGGTGTTGAGCAAAAGTAGCGAATGTTTATTGGCAAAAGCCATCAATAAAGCACAACGAATACGTGCCTGTATATTTTCAAACGTGACGTCACTTTGTCCGGACCCAAGATCACTATGCTGACTCACTTTAGGAGGCATTGAAAAATCTTCTTCATCGATAGAAAGATGATCCTCTTTGGTTGATACATCTTTCCCTGAAGCGTCACTAAGATGGGGGATCAATAAATCCAGATAGCGTTGATAAAGATCATCGATAGCAATTGTTTGGTGACGAATGCCCGTGTTCATCGCTAAGTCGCGCGCATCATCGAGACTGTGCTGTGACGAAAAACGAGTTGGCATCGAAATGCCTAAGACATGTTCTGGACCGAGAGCGCGAGCGGCAATGCACGCGGTAAGCGCACTATCGATACCTCCCGAAAGACCCAAAATGACCCCTTTGAAATGACACTTTTTCGCGTAGTCACGAACTCCCATGCTCAAAGCATCAAGCAGTAGACCTGAGTCACTTAAGGGCGGTTTTGATGGTGTGCGTGAAGCAGAACGACTTAGACGCGCAATCTGCAAATCCTCTTCAAAAGCCGCAAGATCTTTAGCGCAGTGACCATCGGGTAGAAACACGGCCGAATGACCATCAAAGATGAGCTCATCGGTGGCGCCTACTTGGTTTACAAAAACCACAGGCCGCTCATAGTGACGCGCAATGCTGGCCAGCATTGTTTGACGCGAATGCACCTTGGGCAGGTTAAAAGGAGACGCGGCGAGATTAACAATGCATTCGGCACCTTGTTCCACCAGGTAATCCAAGGGGTTGTGCGAATGAATGCCCTTTTCTTGATCGCTATCGACCGCGTTCCAAGCATCCTCACAAATGCTGATACCAACTCGCATACCATCGATCGTGAAGAGGGGAGGGGTCGTCGATCCCGCAAGGAAATAACGACTCTCATCAAACACATCCTCATTAGGCAAAAGTTGTTTGTAAACATGTGCCTGCACGTCGCGTCGGTGAATCGCCACCACTGCATTATAAGGCTTGGGTTTGGTTGGATCTCGATAGGGCATCCCCACAAAAACCCAAAGGGAGCTGGGCAAACGACTGCAGAGATGATCGAGAGCGCTTTCGCAGGCCCGTAGAAATCCTGCCCGGCAAAGCAAATCCCGTGGCGGATAGGCACACAAACTAAGCTCGGGAAAGAAGGCTGCCTTAGCGCCAGCTTCTACCGCACGTTCACAATAATCAACAATGATATCAGTATTTTTTCGAAAATCACCAACTGTAGGATTAATCTGACATAAGGCAAAACGCATGCCGCAGATTACACCAGTGATATCGATTAATCTATGGTGGCAGGCAGGTAATCGAGGTCACCTGCAGCCATCACTCGCAGCGAGGACTGCCCCCTAAGCTGCATGGATGTGTGCACATCAACGGCAAATATTCCCCGCTTATCACTCAGGGCAACCGCCAACATAGTGTCTGTAGACCCTAGATAAATTTCGATGCGTACCCCAGAAGCGGGCTCTTGTGTCGTTGAGAGATAAACTCTGCCTCGAAGGCGATAAGAACGTTGTTCTTTAATCTTATCAGGCATCTCAATGACCTTAATATCAATAGCTTGACGCTTATTTTCCTTACCATCGCGACCACCATTGGAAGGCGATTCAGGCTGATTATTGCGGGCTGCTTCAGCCAGAGACTGAATATAACTAGGCGGCCTAGGCAGAGGATCCGTCAATCGAGGTCGATAACTCGGCTGATTCTGTAAACCATGCTGATTAACCCGCTGCGTTGAACCTCCCAGGTCGATACGCATCCAACGTTTGGGTGCAACCATCGCCTCCACCCAGGCATGCGCCTCGTTGTACACAAAGCGAGAAGGAATCCCTAAAGCTTGAGCGGTGATCACAAAAGCATAAGAGCGATGACGACAGATACCTCGGCGTCCAAGAGCAAGATCAACATAGATATTCTTACTACGTTGGATATCGAATTCTTTCTCGGCAAAAGCGCGAAAATAGGCAGTGAGTTTGGTGATCACCTGCTGGACCGAATCACGGCGACGAATTCCTATCTGCGCTGCTACTTTTAGTGCTTGCGATCGCAGGGAAGATGGCATGCGCGGCGGCAAAAAAGGCTTCAGTCGTCTTGTGGGAATAGGCGCTAAGGACGCATTCCAATAACCAAAATGAGCATCAGTAAGAAACTGCAGCTGAACTAACCCTGGGTTGCTCACACCTTCAGGAAAAACCAGAAGATAATTATCAGCCTTATCTTTATAAACCTCCAAAGCGAGTTCGGGCGTTGCCTGCAGCCGAAGAATGCGGGCATCGGGAGCCACCGAGGGCAAAACCATCCGGCGACTCTTGGAAAAATCGACACGCAGGCTGGCTACAAAACGGTCACGCTGCGAATGCGGATCATGATCTTCAATTGGGACAGGCGTCCAGGAAGAATCACTCACACTCAACACGGGCGTATGTCCATCGCGATCCAACACCACGGTATCAAGGGCGTGCAATCGCTTAAAGGGAGCCACCGAGGGTGAAAAGGTTGCACTGTAGGTGGGTTGATCGGCTACATCGGTCAGTCGATCAGCGCGAAAGCTAGGCTTTTTCCAAGGCTTATGGAGGGTCGTCAATCTACCGGAAGAACTCGATGACCCAAAAGTGGAGCGAATAAATTTACCTTGATAGAAGAAACCAGGTACTTCGCCCACCACTTCATGATTTGTAATATCATCAACATAACGATGTGCGGGCTGCGCCAGAGCCAAACTAAAATCGATAAAACCCAGGTAAGCCAAAAGCAGACTAAGTATAGAAAGATGAATCCAAGAACATCTCGCGCTATGCTGCCCCAAAATTAAACCTATGTCTTTTATCACCATTCTTGTCGCTATCCTGGGTATCTCGCTTCTCGTTATTATTCACGAAACAGGGCATTACTTAGCAGCCCGCATCTTTAAGATGCGCGTTCTACGTTACAGCATCGGCATCGGTCCCACCTTAGTTCGCTATCAAAAACCGGGTAGTCCCACGACTTTTCAGCTCTGTCTCATTCCCTTTTTAGCCTACGTTCAAATCGCTGGGATGAATCCTCACGAGGATGTGGATGAGAAAGATCCAGAAATCTTCCCCAACAAACCTTTATTCGCGCGCATCATCACGATTCTCGCTGGTCCACTCGCTAACTACCTTACCGCCTCTCTGATTGTTTTTGGAATCGCTCTCTACGGCTGGCCGCAACAGGTTCCCGTATCGCCGATGACCGTCGCAAAAGTCAGCAAGGACTCACCGGCAGATAAAGCAGGGCTCAAAGAAGGTGATGTCATTCTCAAAGCAAATGGCAAAACCGTGCGCAATGTTGAAGAGCTCATTGCCGTTACCTCACCGCGTGCAGAGCAAGCCACGGATTATGTGATTCGACGCGACAACCGTCCACTCATGCATATCAGCATGACGCCAAAACGCGTAGACGAGCGCGGCATCATCGGCGTGACCGCGCAAAGCAAGCGTATTTATCAAGCCATGAGCTTGAGCGATGCGGGCAAAGCTGCCTTTACCCTCCCTGCGAACCTTACCATGGCGCAAATTTATGGAATCGCAGATCTTATTCGCAATCGATCCACCGAAGGACTGACGGGTCCAGTCGGAATGGGGAAAATCGTTGCCGAGCAGGCTCAAAAAGGCGTCGTGGAGTATCTGAGTATGCTCATGCTTCTCTCGGTAGCGCTTGGATTCTTTAATCTTTTACCCTTTCCCGCCCTTGATGGCGGTCGCCTTACCTTTCTCGTTTACGAAATGATCACCCGCCGTCGACCCAATGAACGCTTCGAGGCTCTCGTCCACATGATGGGTTTGGTTTTCTTAATCGGTGTACTGATTTTGGTGACTTTTCGAGATGTTATGGGATAACAAAAATACAAAAATAACGTAAATATTTCTAAGCTTTTCCAGACTTTGGTGATACTTTCTTAAATTATGTCCCAACGACGTTTGTTTGGAATCTTTCTTATCGAAGAAGGCTTTATTACCCCCGAACAGCTCTATCACGGTCTAACTGTGCAGCGCAGACAACGTCATCTTTATCTAGGTGAGATGATGGTGCGCATGGGTCTACTAACCCGCGAGGAGCTCGAAGCCCATTTGCGCCGTCACTTGCGCATGATCCACTCGGATAATGAGCCACATACCTTTTTTGGCCAATACTTGGTCGATGAAGGCATCATCTCCAAAGATGATCTTAACAACGCTCTAACACGCCAAAAACGTCTACAACGCCAGCGCATCG
>CAYWAT010000080.1:0-12228 GCA_964456305.1 uncultured Polyangiales bacterium
TACCTTCGCTGCCGCTTGCTCTTTATTGCGCACATACACCTGTGAGGCCGGATCATCGCCGACCAACACCACCTCAAGACCAGGCGCCCGACCATGCGCTTGGGCAAAGGCCTGCGCCCGCGTTGTTACCTCATCGCGCACCTGCGCTGCTACTGCTTTGCCATCGATGATTTGAGCCGCCATGGGCAAGCCCTAACGCATGCGCCGCAGTTCGCCAAGGCAGACTCTGCATGGTAGAGGGAAGGCCATGTTTGAGCCGGTTTCGTCGCGCATCGACTTGCTTGAGAGCGAGCAACAATGCCTGAACTTTTGGCAGAAGGAACAGACCTTCGCCAAAAGCCTGCAGCAACGCCAGGGCAATCAAAGCTTCACCTTTTACGAGGGTCCTCCCACCGCGAACGGCATGCCCCACCCCGGTCATGTGCTGACCCGCGTCATGAAGGACGTCTTCCTGCGCTACCAAAGCATGCTGGGCAACCATGTCCCGCGCCGCGCTGGTTGGGATACCCACGGCTTGCCGGTGGAAGTCGAAATGGAGAAAACCCTGGGTATCTCGGGGCGCCAAGCCATCGAATCCTACGGGGTTGAAAAGTTCACCCGCAACTGCCTCGAGTCGGTGTTTCGTTATATCGACGAATGGCGGCGTATGACCCAGCGCATCGGTTTTTGGGTGGACTTGGACGATGCCTATGTGACCTTCCACCGCAGCTACGTCGAAAGCGTGTGGTGGGCCCTCGCCGAGCTACACAAAAAAGGACTGCTTTACCAAGACTACAAAGTGGTGTGGTGGTGGCCTCAAGGCGGCACCGCCCTCTCGGCAGGAGAAGTGGGGCAAGGCTACAAAAGCGTGGATGATCCCTCGGTGGTGCTGCGCTTTGCTCTTAAAGACCAGCCCAACACCTCCTTACTTGCCTGGACCACCACGCCCTGGACCCTGCCCTCCAACATCGCCATCGCCGTGCACCCCGAGCTGGACTACGTCAGCGCCGAGCTCGAGTCGGGCGAAAAGGTCATCGTTGCGGCGCAGCTGGCAGATAAGGTGCTGGCCGAGCATCCCCATCACATCAACGCCACCTATAAAGGCAGCGAACTCTGCGGTCAGCAGTACGAACCCGTCTTCTCCTACGCCGAGCCCGAAAATGGCCCCGCTTATCAAGTCATCGCAGCGGACTTCGTCACCCTCGATAGCGGTACCGGACTGGTGCACATCGCACCTGCCTTTGGCGAAGAGGACTTCCGTGTGGCCAAAGCTGCGGGCTTAGGCTTTTTGCAGCTGGTCAATCCCGATGGGCGTTTTGCTGACTGCGTGCGTGATTTCGCTGGCCGCTTTTGCAAAGAGGCCGACCGCGATATCATTCGGCACCTCAAAAAAGAAGGCACGCTCTTCAGCGAAGCCATGTATCGCCACGACTATCCCTTCTGCTGGCGCAAAGACAGCGACCCTCTCATTCAGTACGCGCGTCGCTCTTGGTTCATTCGCACCACCGCCCATATCGAAGCGCTCAAAGCCAACAACCAGCACATTCACTGGGAGCCCGAGCACATTCGTGACGGACGCTTCGGCTCCTTTCTCGATAACAACATCGACTGGGCCCTCTCACGCGAGCGTTTTTGGGGCACGCCCTTGCCCATCTGGATCAACGACGAGACGGGTGCGATCGACGTGGTGGATTCGGTGGATGCCATTTTGGCGCGCAATCCACAAGCCTTTGCGGCCTTCGACAAAGCCAAAGACGACAACCCCAAACTGTCCGAGCATCTGCGCGTGCATAAACCTTGGATCGACCATGTGACCTGGACCAAGGAGGGCGAAGCGGGCGTCTATCGCCGGGTCCCGGAGGTTATCGATGGTTGGTTCGACTCCGGCTGCATGCCCTTCGCGCAATGGGGTTACCCGCATCGCAACCAAGCTCAGTTTGAGGCCTGCTTTCCCGCCGACTTCATCACCGAGGCGGTCGATCAAACCCGCGGTTGGTTTTACAGCTTGCTCGCCATCAGCTCCTTGCTCTTCCCCGACCAAGCCAAGCCCCACCCTTTTCGCAGTTGTGTCGTGATGGGCATTATCAGCGATGCCAAAGGACAAAAACTATCCAAGTCGAAGAAAAACTACGACGACCCGATGACCTTCATCGAACGCCACGGCGCCGATGCGGTGCGCTGGGCCCTCTACACCGGCACCATTCCCGGTCAAAACACTCGCTTTCACGCGGGCGCCGCCGTAGAAGCCACGCGCGACTGCCTACTCAAGCTGTGGAATGTGTACAGCTTCTTCGTGACCTACGCGAATATCGATACCTGGAAACCCACCCAGGAGCGCCCCGAACTTGAAGCGAGGCACGATCTCGATCGCTGGATTCTCGCCGAGCTCGAGCACAGCGTGCGCCGCACCCGACATCACTTAGACCACTATCACAGCCACCTGGCCGCACGCGAATTGCAGGACTTTCTCGACAGCGTCTCCAATTGGTACGTACGCCGTAGCCGAGCGCGCTTTTGGTCGGAGCATCACTCCGACGACAAATCAGCGGCATTCGCGACGCTGTACGAAGTGCTCTGCACGAACAGCAAGCTCTTCGCTCCCTTCGTGCCCTTTATCACCGAAACCATGCATCAAAACTTAGAGCGTGCCTGGTTTGCTCAAGCGCCAAGCTCCGTGCACCTCTGCGATTTTCCCGAGCCCAATGAAGCGCATCGGGATGATGCTCTGCGTGACGCGATGCATGCTGCCCGCACCGTCGTGACCCTGGGTTTGCGCGTGCGTGCCGAGCAAAACCTCAAGGTACGCCAACCCCTAACTCAAGCGATTGTGGTGGTTACCGATGCCAATGACCGCAAGGCCGTGGATCGCTTCCGCGAGGCCATTTGCGAAGAGCTCAATGTCCACGCCCTCAATTTTACCGACACACCCCTTGAGTACGTCGACTTCCATATCCTGCCTAACTTTCGCGCCCTAGGTCCCAAACTGGGCAAAGCCATGCCCGCCTGTAAAGCAGCATTGGCGCAGGCATCGGGCTCGGAACTCTACAGCGCAATGCAGCGCGACGGTCATATCCACATCGAGGTCGATGGCGAGACGCTGCAACTCGGTCCCGAGGAGGTGGAGATACGCGTGCAACCCAAGGAGGACTTTGCCGCGGCAGCGATGGGTGGACGTCTGGTGATCTTGGATACCGCGCTCACCGAGGCTTTGAAGCGCGAAGGTATTGCCCGCGAAATCATCAACCGCATTCAACGCACCCGCAAAGACATGGACCTGCCTTACCAAGCACGCATTGAGGTGCACTATCACAGTACGGTGCCTCAAGTTTGCGAGGCCATACGCGAGCATCACACGCTTATTCAGGGCGAAACCCTCGCGACGCAATTAAATCCAAACGACCAGGCCTCCGCACATCGGGTCACCGTCGAGGGCGAAGTCATGACCTTCGATATCAAGCCTCTCGGCTAAGCTCTACTTACAATGATTACCGCAGGGCTCATCACTAAGGCCTTGGCGACTGAGCCAAACCAAACCCTCGACCCAGACAGCTGTTTTAAGGGAATCAGCATCGACTCCCGCACTCTCAAGGCAGGGGAGCTCTTCATCGCGATTCGCGGCGAGCGCTTCGATGGGCATGACTATCTGACCCAGGCTCAAGACGCAGGGGCAACAGCCTGTATCATCGAGCGATCACAGGCAGCGCGGATCAAAGAACTGAGCGTGCCGACTTTTGTCGTGGAGGATAGCGTGCAGGCCTACCGCCGCATTGCTGGGGCTTGGCGGCAGCGATTTGACATCCCCATCATCGCGGTGGCCGGCAGTGTGGGAAAAAGCAGCGTCAAAGAAATCATCGCTGCTTTATTGCGCGCACATTATCAAGATCCTACCGACCCTGTGCTCGCCACCCATGGTAGCGAAAACGGTTTTCTGGGCATCGCTATCACCCTTGGCAAATTGCGAAAGCATCATCGCGTCGCCGTGATCGAAATCGGCATCGATAAGGTGGGAGCAATGCGCCAGCATGCGCAGCTCGTACAACCCAGCATGGCCGTGATCACAACCATCGCCGCCGAGCACCTCGAAGGTTTGGGCGACATAGACACCGTATGCAGGGAAGAGTGCAGCTTGCTGGCCGAGGTCACCGCGGCGGAGGGGCAAGGCGTCGTTCCCGCAAGCGATGACTGGATCGCCTCTTTTATTGAGACCCTCCCAGCAATGCAGCAATCCCGCATTCAGCGCAGCAACTCAATTGCACCCCAAGCAATCTCAGGACTGGCTCTGGCGGGAGAGCACCGCCGCCACAATCTCGGTTTGGCTTTTAAAAGCTTAGAGCTCTTGGGTATCGAACAAAGTAATCAGCTTATGCGCGCCGCGCTTGAACTTCACCCCCTACCTGGTCGTGGTGATATTCGCCAAACGCCCGACGGCGTAAACCTGCTCTGCGATCACTACAACGCCAGCCCCGCATCTATGCACAGTGCCATGCAAACGCTGAGCGAACTTGCCCCCGAGCCTAACACGCGCTGGATTCTCTGCTTGGCCGATATGCTCGAGTTGGGCGAACAAAGTGAGGTCTTGCACCGTGAGCTCACGACCCACATCGCAGCGCTGCGTCCTCTGCATGTGTTTCTGCTGGGCACAGACATGCGAGTGCTCGTCGATGCCCTACAGCAGCATGCGCTTGCCTGTACGCATACAAGGAATCACGCACATCTTATCGATGCCCTGCGCACCCTCTTGCGACCCGAAGACTGGGTGCTCATCAAGGGATCGCGCGGCATGCATTTGGAAATCGTCATCGACGCGCTGATGCACCATGCGCACTGAGCTCTTGCCTGCCACCGAAAGCGCGGTGCGTATAGCCATCCAGGCCATCCACGCCGGGCAGCCCATCGGCATGCCCACCGAAACCGTTTATGGTTTGGCGGCGAAAGCGGAGGATGCCGATGCGCTCACGCGTATCTTTACCATCAAAGCGAGACCTCGTTTCAATCCACTGATCGTGCACGTCTCACCCGCGATGCTGCAACACAATGCATATAGCCCTTTGCAGTGCCTCGAAGAGCAGGGGCTCATCACCAGAAAAGACTTGAACCAAGCCCAAGAGCAGCTGTTGAGCGCACTTATGACAACCTTCTGGCCTGGACCGCTAACATTGCTTTTTCCGCGGGGTCGTAAGGTGCACGACTTGGTGACAGCTGGGCTCGAGACCGTAGCTCTGCGCATGCCCGCCCATCCGGTTGCGCAAGCCCTCATCGATGCCAGCGGTCAAGCCCTCGCGGCTCCCAGTGCCAATCGCTCCGGTCACATCAGCCCCACCACAGCCCAGCACGTATTTGATGACTTAGAGGGACACATTCCCATCGTGCTCGACGGGGGGCCTTGCGCACAGGGACTAGAATCAACGGTCCTGCAGGTGGATACAGAAACACTGCACGTATTGCGCCGCGGTAGCATCACGACGGATATGATTCGCGTCTGCATAAAGTACTCAGCACCGGTGCAAGACGCCCAACCCAAAGCGAGTGCTGACGAGACTGCGCCACTCTCCTCACCAGGTACACTGCTGAAGCATTATGCTCCCCACACCCCCGTGCGTCTTATCAATGCCCACGTCGATCTGTTAAGCGCGTTGACCCAGCAACCCGAAACACAGCATCCTTTTGCCTTGCTCACAGTGCTGCCCTTGTCCTCCTTAGAGCAGGAGCAACTCACGCAAGCTTTCCCCCAACTCAAGGCACAGAGGTCTTTGAGTCAATCCACTGGCGGTCTCGATGCGGCAGCGCGATGTCTGTTTGCAACCTTGCGTCACCTCGATGCCCAGGGCGTACAGACTCTTTTCATCCAGCCTTGTGCGCATAACGAGGGCCTGGCAGCGGCGATCAACGACCGTCTTGAGCGGGCTGCTGGCCACGTCATCCCCTCTGTCTAGGGAACTTGTCTTAGTCACACATTGACAGCGAGAGCTCTTTTTATAAGCGGTAGGCCATGATTCAGTCGGGACTCAGACTTCTTATCTTAGTCAGCGCGATTGCCCTTGCGTTGATCTCCAACACTAAGGCAGAGGCACCCGCATTAGCGGACAATCAAACAACACGGCCCATTTACGTGGGGATTTATCTGCATGATATCTACAACTTCGATATCAATCACGGAGTCTTTAAGGCTGACTTTGAGATGTGGGCCAAATGGCGTGGTGAATTCGATACCAGCGCTCTGCGCATCAAAAACGCCGGAGACGTGCAGCAGCAAGCCTTAGGGCAAGAATCCGACCGCGATTGGCATTCGGCGCGCTGGCGCGTGCGCGGCACCTTGCGCGGGCGTTTCCCTGTGCAGCGCTTTCCTTTCGATGAGCAAAAGGTGCAGATCACCTTTGAACTGCCCCAGCATGAAGGGCGCCTAGTGCACGATTTGGCAAGCAGCGGCATGGCGAAAACCTTCAGCCTCAGTGATTGGTTCTACGAACCTAAGTTCTGGCCGGTGCACCATACGAAGCGTTTTCGCTCTGACCTGGGCACCCTGGCACGCGAGGGAAAAGAGTCGACGGTACATCGAGTGGGTTATCAGGTGATTCTGCGGCGCCCCATTGTCACCGTGATGCTTAAGCTCTTTTTGCCGCTGGCGATTATTGCGCTGGTAGCCTTAGTGGCCCTTTTTGTGAACGCCCGCGTGGTGGAAGCGCGCTCGGCGATTGGCATCACCGCCTTGCTGTCCTGCTTTGCCTTTCAGTTCACTATTGGTGATTCGATTCCATCGGTGGCCTACGCGACCATGGCGGATTACCTGTTTTTGATCGCCTATATCTTTAGCTCGATCGCGCTTGTCGTCACCATCATCGCCTACAACCTCGACCAACGCGGACGACAACGAAGTGCGATTTGGCTCGACCGCATCGTACGCACAGCATTGCCTATCTTCACGCTTATTGCCGTTATTGCGGCCTTGCCCGACGATTATCCGCCGCGGATCACGCACCCAGAAGCACTGCCCAAAACGACAGCGCTGAAGTCCACGCGCGACACGGTGCGTATCGGCACGAACTTCTCGCTAAAACACATTTCCGGTTTGTTGATCAACATCCGCCATTTTAGGCTTATTGCCAAACATGCAAACGACACGCCTTTTGCCCTAGGCGTGACCAACGTCCCAGGTATCGACAATCCTTTTTTGGAGTTCCCGGCCGGCGGCGGCATGAACGTTACCTGGCGTTTGCGCAAAGGGCTAAAATGGTCCGATGGCACTCCGGTGACGGCGCGAGATATCATGTTTCGACGTGACGTCAGTCCTATCCCTGGACTCCAAAGTTACACACAACTCGATCACCATACCGTGCGCCTTTACTGGAGCGAGCGTTTGGCGAGCGCGCTGGAAGAGCCCTCCATGTGGCCAGCGCATGTCTACAAAAACGCGCCGTCCACCGAAAAAGGCAAAGCTAAGGGGCGCATTTATGATCTGTTTGATTACCAACGAAAGCACATCACGCCCTCCTTTGGTCCCTACGTGATTACGCATTTCGAATCCGGTAAACGCGCCGTAGCAAAAGCGAACCCCGGCTACTTAGGACCTCCGGCGAAGATCAAAGGTATCGAAGTCATCCGAAGTGCCAACCCTGAGGAGCTCATCCAGCAATTCGAGAAGAAAAAACTCGATATCCTGGTGCCTAACGCCATCTCGATAAAGCAGCTTCTGAAGCTCAAAAAAAAACACCCTGAAGCGGTGCACGTGCGTCCCTCGAACTACCTGCTTTACATCGAGCCCGACCTCGACCACCCGTGGCTGCAACAGCGCGCTGTGCGTCATGCGCTGCTGCAAGCTATCGATCGCAAGACGTTGCTTGATCTCGAATACAAGGGCTACGGAGAAATTGCACATTGCCCAGTGCCCGAAACCATTGCCGCGGTACAACCCATTGCTTACGACCTTGCACAAGCGCGCAAGACTCTGTCAGCAAGCGCTCCACCCAAACGGGTGACCTTGCTCACGTCAATCAGGATGAAGAAAGATAACGACCAGGCTTTTTTTAAAAAAATTGCGCAAGATTGGCAAGCGGCAGGCCTCAACGCGTCGTTTCAAAATGTCGACAAAGTCTCGGACTACATGAAAAAAGCCACCGATGATGAAGCGGTGCTGGTGGTGGCGATTCGAGCGGCCAAACGCAGTTCTGATCAGGCACGCTACTGGGAGCTTCCTCTCAAGGATAATGAATACCAACTCGAATCCTACCATGCTGCTTACGATAGCTCTTTGCGAGAGCTGTTAGAACGTGAGAAGCGCAGCCTCTACCCTGCACGCCGACGTCAACTGCAGGATGCCCTCTTTACGGAATACGCCCGGCGTCTACCCACTCTGCCTCTTGTCTTCGCGCCCATTCGCATGCTGGTTCATCCCGACCTACGTGGCTGGCAAAACAATCCCGAGCGCCGCTTCGGCGACAACATCGAGCATTGGTATTTTAAGTGACAGAGCTCTTGGACTTTGCTTCGTCGTGATTGAGTCCTTGCAAGATATCGCGCGCGCGGCCGATCACCACTTCAGGCAACCCTGCGAGTGCGGCGACTTCGACGCCATAACTTCGATCGGCACGACCAGGGACAAGACGATGCACGAGCTCAATGCGGTCATCGTTGAAACGAGCCAGCACGTTGTAATTGATGATGCCGGCATGCTCGTCTTCGAGGCGACATAACTCGTGATAATGCGTGGCAAACATCGTACGACTACCGATTTGCGTTTGCAGATATTCCACCACCGACCAAGCAATAGCGACGCCGTCGTAGGTACTGGTACCTCGGCCGATTTCATCCAAGACCACCAGAGAGCGCCTGCTCGCATGGCGCAAAATCTCGGCCGTTTCATGCATCTCCACCATAAAGGTGCTCTGCCCCATCGCGAGACGGTCATGCGCGCCCACGCGGGTAAAAATGCGATCAACCCAACCGATACGCGCCTGTGCTGCGGGCACAAAGCTGCCCATGTGCGCTAAAATGACAACCAAGGCGGTCTGACGCATCACCGTCGATTTGCCCGCCATGTTGGGTCCGGTGATCATCATCGTCCCTTTGTGATCCACATCCAAGACCACATCGTTGGCTGTGAATGTTCCCTCAGCCAGGCTTTGCTCAACCACGGGATGCCGCGCTGCCTTGAGTTCAAGCGCAAGACCCGAGTCCAACTGCGGGCGCACATAACGATGTCGGTGCGCGACATCGGCCAAACAGGCGTGCACATCGTTCTGCGCCAGCATCAATGCCAGCTTATGCAAGCGTGCACTTTGTGCGTTGAGCTGACCGCAAAGAGCCTCAAACAGTTCTTGTTCGAGGGCGAGACGCGCATCCTGAATGTGCTGCAGCTCGTCTTGCAGTTCTTGCAGCGCCTGCGTCGTAAAGCGCTCAGTTCCTGCCAAGGTTTGTTTGCGCTGATAATCCGCAGGCAAGGCATTGAGCTTGGCTTTGGATATCTCGATAAAGTAACCCCCGTTGCGCGTATCACGCACCTTCAGCGTTGCAATACCGGTGCGCTCACGCTCATGCCTCTCGAAGTTGGCCAAGGCCTCGCGAATTGCGTCATCGCGCTTGAGCAAGTCATCAAGCTGCGCATGGTAGCCCGCTCGAAAAATGTGCCCCTGTGAACTCAGCGCCGGCAATTCATCGCACAATGCTGCTTCTAATGTGGTGTAGAGATCCTCACAGGTGTCTTCGATCATGAGCTCGGCCCATGCCTGCGTTTTGCTCATGCCAAGAGCTTGATGTTCCCGCACAAGATAGTTCCGCATGTCGATGGCCGAGGCCAAGGTTTTGCGAATGCCACCAAGATCACGCGGCGAGGCGAAGCGGTGCTGCACACGCACACTGAGACGCTGCAAGTCGAGCAGCTGAGTCATGCACTTGCGTAGGTTCGTCCGTAACGCTGGCTGATTAACCAAAAGCTCAACCGCATCGAGACGGCGATTAATTGCATCGAGATCCGTAAGCGGAGCAAGCATGCGGCGTCGCAACAAACGACTCCCCATACTGGTGCAGGTGGCATCGATGGCGTGTACCAATGAGCCTTCCTTTTCGCCTTCAGTGCTGCGCAGCAACTCCAAATGATGCACGGCGCGTTCGTCGAGAATGAGATCGGTGGTGGGATCGTAAGGCTCGATGCGCAGCAGGTTATCGGCCAAGCTGGGGACACTGCGCAGGGCGTAATCAAGGGCATGGAAAACAGCCACGTAAGCATCGCGAGGCAGCTCTTGCCAGCTACGTTGAGAGGCGGGGAAGTGACGTGCAAACCATTGAGATAGGTCTTCGGGCACAGCACTACGATCTCGCTCGCGTATGACGCAACGCGGTAAAAGGTGCGAAAGCTCGGCGCTTATCTCACGCAGGGTAGCGGGAATGAGCAGCTCGCGGGTCTCAAGGCGCACGAGCTCGGCGATAACCTGCGAGGCATGGGGCAAAACACAAGCGCGGCATTCACCGGTGGATAACTCCAATGCGGCAAGCCCATAAGACCCCTTATCGGATTGTAGCAACGCAACGAGGTGATTGGGGCAACGCGCGTCGATAGCCTGTTCATCAAGACATAAGGCAGGCGATATGACCCTGACGACTTCACGCGGTACGATGCCACGCACCTTGCTGGGGTCGGCCATCTGCTCACATAGGGCAACCCGCAAACCATGACCTAAGAGCTTGGCGATATAGGTCGATGCGGCATGATGAGGCACGCCTGCCATGGGAATCTTTTGACCATCAGCACTTTGTCCCCGAGCGGTAAGCGTAAGATTTAACAGCTTGGCGATGCGCTCGGCATCATCGAAAAACATTTCGTAAAAATCCCCGAGACGAAAAAATATGATCGCATCGGGATGCTGCTCTTTGGCCCGCAGATATTGCTGCATGACCGGCGTCATCGAACTGTCTTTAGAGGAGGGGAAAGCCATCGCGCGATTTATTCAAAGCTGTGCAAAACACCAAAGACATCCAGCTCCATTTGAATCAGCCCGCGTTCATTGCCATCGATGAGGTAGAGCTGCTCACCTGCCGAGCTGTAGAAAAAGTCGCGCGGGATGATGATCGGTGCCGAGGAGAAATTATCGCTCAAGTCGTCGGTTAAGGCGGAGGGGAAATTGCCCAGCGTGAAGCGCAGCTCAGAGGAGGCATCGTCGTCGTCGTCCAAACGCTGCTGAACCTCGGCATTGTGTTCGATGTGGAAAACCACCAAGGGGTTAACAAAACGCTGATTAGGCAACGCCCGGCCATGGCGGTAGGTATCGAGAACCTGCGCATCAAAAACTTGAGCGGGGTCGATGCGACATTGCGTGCTTGCGGGATCGGCGCTCACGCGATGCAAAAACCCAGAGCGACTACCCACCACCGCGTAAGCCTCTTGGGTAGCCACTTCGTAATCGATAAACTCGGTGAAGCAGTTTGCCAACGTATCAAAATCGACAGCGGGTGATTCAAGTGTGCGTTCGGCAATTTCGACGGCGTTCTGATAAGCACGCAGGATAGCAAAGGAGTGTTCGCGCGCTTCATCGTTATCGCTCGCCTCTTCCGCGAGCTCTCTGCAGGCATCGCTGGCATCTTCAGGCAAGGGCAGACGAGCGCGGACGACAATGCGGTCGCCTAAATACCCAGATTCCGGAACACTGCCGCTAGGCACATCTTCTCGTCCCAGCACACCTTGGTCACAGAGATCGACATCTTGGGTCGTTACTAAGCGTCCTGATAGATTGGTGCCTCCTACGGTGGCGCTGCGCTGCAATCGTCCCAAGCCCCCCTGAGTGCCAGGAAGCACACCTTCGTAAGCCACTCGCCATTGCTCAGCACGCCCTGACCAAGGATCGGCATTGGCACAGATGAGCGCCGGCAAATCGCTTTGCGTATCGGTGGGGAACATCGAACGCATGGTCTCTGCAAAAGGGCAAGCGTTGTTCTCTTCCACATTCGTAAGGCTGGGTGCAACCGTGGTGGTGGAAGACGCAAGACCGCTCTCATCAATACGCAAGGCCCTGCCCTCAAAAATCATGCTGGGCGTGGAGAGCACTTGAGGATCGCGCAGGATATTACCGCTAAGACGAAGATGGTGACGACGCATAAAGAGCCGGGACTCGGCAGTGCCGGTATCGTCACTACACGCGATGCCACCACGACATGGAGCATCCAAGTCATACACATCCACCATCCCAACCGTGCCGTCATTAAGGGCAAGCGCAAGAAACACCCCACGCAAATCAAGGGCGTTGGCATCACTGACCGCGCGAT
>CAYWAT010000081.1:0-12168 GCA_964456305.1 uncultured Polyangiales bacterium
CTTACATCCGGTACTCGTCTCTCAAGGTACTTATTCATACATTGTCGTTCCTGCGGTCCGGGCGCACTCAGGCTCAAATCAAATCGAGAACGATCTAGCGTGCGCGCACTCGTACGCGTCCCCGGCCTCGTGCTCGGGCGCGTCCACGACCATGGATCACTCGGCCACGGCCGCGCACGACGCCTCGGCCACGGTAATGGCGTGCTGGTACGCGTCCATAATCGCGGTAACGGCGGCCGTAACCCGAATATCCGACACGATAGCCTGCACGTACGCCGACACCACGGCTGTAACGTGCGCGTGGTGACCAATAGCCGCCCACAAATCCCCAGCTGCGGCCGCGACGTATCCAGCGCGGTTGCACGTAGACGTATCCAGCGCGTGGTGCCGTCCAAAATCCTGGAACCCAGGCATAGACTCCTCCGTTCCAACCCCAATAACCATCGACCCATACCGAGTTCGCATAGGGAGCTGCTGGGCGAACCACAGCGCGTGGCGCGGGTGGAGGGGTATCAACAACATAAGCCGGGCCTGCAACAGTACGAGGGTGCGCGTAATAAAATTCTGTTGCACAGCCCGAGATAAAAATGGTTGCAGCGGTGATTAAGCCAAGTCGATAAGGTTGATTGAGCGGCATTGTGACTCCTTCTTAGCGCCTAGTTTCAAACCTTTGCCATCGACTTCATGTCTGTCCGAAACTAAATGCTACTATAAAAATTAGCATATTATGATGGTAATCGCATCAAGTTACCCTGCTGACGTTGCATGACCTCTCCTCCTTTATTTGACACCTCAGTCCCTTTGGCTGAGCGGGTGCGTCCTGAATCGCTGGCGGATATTCTCGGTCAATCGCAAGCCCTAGGAGAGCACACGCCTTTCGGTCGAGGATTAAAGCAAGGGCATTTGTCTTCGATGATTCTCTGGGGACCGCCGGGTAGCGGCAAGACAACCCTGGCTCAGGTGATCGGGAAACGTAATCAAGCCCACTGGCTAAGTCTTAGTGCGGTGTTGGGGGGCGTGCGGGAGATTCGCGCCGCGGTTGAGAAGGCGGAGCGCTATAAGCAGGAAGGGCCGCAGCCCACCTTACTTTTCGTCGATGAGATTCATCGTTTTAATCGCGCCCAGCAAGACCTCTTGTTGCCTCACGTTGAGAAAGGAACGCTAACCCTAATCGGTGCCACGACGGAAAACCCTGCCTTTTCAATCAATACCGCGTTGCTTTCCCGTTGCCATCTTGTGCGACTAGAGCCTCTGACAGAGGCGACTGTTATTACTCTTCTTGAGCGGGCATTAGAGCGGGATCCAGCGCTCAACCAAGCTGGCGTTGGTGTGGACGCCGAGGCTTTGCAGGCGATTGCAAGGTATTGTGAGGGCGATGCACGGCGTGCTCTGATGTTGCTTGAGCAATGTGTGCAGGCCTTTGATGGTCATGCGCCGAAGGCCGCGGCTTCTGTGAGCATCGCCGATGTTAAGACTGCCTTGCAGCATGCTGCGATGATTTACGACAAGCAGGGAGAGGCGCATTACACCGTCATCAGCGCTCTGATCAAATCGATGCGGGGTAATGATCCCGATGCGGCTATTTATTGGATGATGCGTGCGCTTGAAGGCGGTGAGGAGCCGCAGTTTATTCTGCGTCGACTGATCATCTTCGCCAGTGAAGATGTGGGCAATGCCGATCCTCAGGCTTTACAGATAGCGCTGAGCGCCGACCAAGCCTTTGCTCGTTTAGGGATGCCCGAGGGGATCTTTGCCTTGAGCCAGTGCTGTACTTATTTGGCGAGCACGGTGAAATCAAACGCGGCCTATTTGGCATGGACTCAGGCGCAGCAGGATGTGCGCGAGCATGGGTCGCTGCCGGTGCCCATGCATTTGCGTAACGCTGAGAATGCGAGGCTGAAAGCGTGGGGATATGGACGCGGTTATCGTTATCCTCACGACGAGGGCGGGCATGCTTCGGGGCAGGTTTATCTCCCCGAAGCCTTGCAGGAAAAACGCTACTACAAGCCCCTCAACGTGGGCTTTGAAGCAAAACTCAAAGCTCGCCTTGAGCGCCTGCGAGGAGACCGATAATCCTTATGGTTTTGCAGAAATGGGGCAAGGTCGGTTTTGATCATTACAGTAAGTAGGCTGCCCACATTCCCGAACATTGCTGCTGATATCCTTTTGTCTGATAGCGGGGTCGTTGGCGAAGTAGTGCAGTGCGAGTGTATCGCCTTCTTTGATGGCTGAGCCGTTCGTGTAACTAGGAATGTCTTTGCTGAAGATAAAGGTTTTGTAATCACTTTCTAAAAGGCAGTAGTGCTCGCGTTCCACATCTAACCAAGCTCCGTGACTGACTGTTTTTTGCATCCATGCTGCTGTTCCAGGCATCCGAGGCGCTGAGTGAGGGATGGTTACTGCAGTTAGATCCCTTCCACAGTAGGTGAAAAAGACAGATATAACGCGTTCGGAATCAAAGCTTCTCATATCTGCAAGGGTTGCTCCGCTCACGCAGTCATCCGATTTTTCTAGCTCAGCAGGGTTACTCTCATCACGCTGGCTGCATGCAGCGCACAGAATTATGAAAAAACAGCTAAGCAAATACAGGTTGCCCATCAAGACTCCTAAATCGCTAAGTAATAAATGACTTGTTAATCTGCTCGATTAAGCAAATAGCGACGCGTGCATAGCAGTCTCTGAGCTAAGGCGCAAAGTCTTAGGGCACCATCTGTTGGCACTTGGCAAGGTACTCGCCCTTACCCTGAGCCACGCATTGTTGATAGGCTTTGGTGGCTTCGTTGGGTTTGTTGAGGGCCTGAAACGCACTTGCCAAGGCAATCCATGCACGGGAGCTGGTGGGATCCTGGGTGGTGGCCTGCTCGGCCAAGCGCTGGGCTTCTTGATGCGCACCTTTGTTGAGAGCCACGAAGGCCAATCCTGTCAGTGCTTCGCCACCTTGGGGGTTGAGCTTGAGCGCTTGTTGATAGAGAGGCTCGGCATTGTCCATCGCGTTGGCATCTTCTTGGCTTTTCGCCTGGGCGATAAGTTCCGCATAATCTCCTGCGGGCGGCGTATCGGCCGTGTTGTCGCTCTCCGCGCCACGGGTTGTGTCGTTTGCGGCTTTGGCGGCTTCGCTGTTCGCGGCGGGAACTGCGTTGTCTGTGTTTTGAGGTTCCGGGGTGGCTTCCGCTGCTTCTTGAGGAGCGTCTGTCTCTGCGTTGGGTAGCTCGGTGGTGAGTTCTCCCTGACCGAGCTCTGCTGGCATGACGCCAAAGAGATATCGCCCAATAAAAAAGGCTGCAATTATACCCCCGCCAATGAGTATCAACGCGAGGGTTGTGACTCTAGCGCGCTCTTGTGAACGATGCGCAGCGTGGCGTTCACCTTCCCAAATATCTTTGCCCATCTCTGCACCTTGCGCGGGTGGGGGCAGGCTGGTGAAGAAACTGCGTGCGGAGTTTGAGCCATCGGCAAGCTCGCGAATCACATCGGCAGCGTCATCGGGGCTTTCTGATTCGGCTTGTGGGCTATCCGTAGGGCTGGGCTCTGAGGCTGAACCCTTGGCTGGGGTCGAAGCGCGCTCTGCCGGCATTGAGGAGGATGCGTCGGGCTGCGCGGAAGGAACGACAGGGGTCGATCGAGTGTCAGTAGGCAAGATAATCTCGTGATGGATAAGCTCTTTAATGGACTTGAGGGCATCTTCTTGATTGCCTTCATAGGCTTCGATGATTTCGTTAAGAGGTCGTTTGCCATCCACAAGACGCAGCACCTGATTGATGCCGTCGGGCAAGCTATGCAAACGGGCCAAAAGCTGATTGGCATCGACGCGATAGGCCTGATCCAAGGGAGGCAGCTGCTCAAGCAGGGAAGCTTTGGTCGCGTCTAAGTCCATAATCGTGAGTGATGCGCAGAGTGGTCGGGAGTATACTGTGATTTTGCCATCCGTCACCTTGACCATGCGAACATAATTACAATGGCAATGGCATTTGAGATGACATCGGGGCGATTTCCTTGGGTGATGCCGATACCAACGGCATGAATGGTGGGATCCAAGACAGGTTCAAGCGTAGCGGCTTCATCGAGATGACTCACCACTGCCATGACTCCGCCCACGCGTTGATAGGCGAGGGCAAAGCGCCGCAGATCGCGACTGGCATCTTCTACAATATCCTGTTGTGAGTAAGATGGGTCCTCGAAAAAGTGCTGCGTGCCTTCTTGAGCGGCTTTTTTCAAAATCGCATCCTCTCGCACCGGCTCTGCTCCACGGGAACGCCGTACTTCGTTGATGCGGGTCAGCAGTTGTTGTGGCGCGGTCGCGGCGTCAATATTGGGAGCCATGCGGGCAAAGAGCTGCGTTACATAGAAGGAGATGGGCTCGTCGCTTTCGTCAGCTTGTACGCCGATACCCACATGTGTGACGTCGGGGTTGAGCATGTTCGAGCGGTGTCCAGGGCTTTTGAGCAATAGTTCGTGCAAGTGATCAAGGTCAGGGCCGCGGCCTACATTCTCCAAGACCAAGCCACTGCGGTACCCAGCGCGTTCCACCCGTTGTGCCGGCGTGCCGCTCAGCGGTGAAACATGCGATACCTGCATGCGTTGCTGCATATCTTGGCTGTGTTCGCGAGCGACTCGCGTCAAACCCGCATGGGTGGTTAGTGCCGGGCGCTTATGGGTGCGACGCAAGGCATTGAGTTGGTCCAGCAGGGTTTGCTCTCCCGCCGACAGGCTGCGTTCGGAGGGCGTGGTTCCATCTGTTGATGGTGTGTTCTTGCTGCACGCGACCGCGCTGAGGCTAAGCAGCAACGCCCAGCCATAACAGACGTATCTGTGGAGTATCATGAGGATGTCCTATCCTGCGTCGAAGTCACACGACGGGTTAGGCGGAGCATACTACCCTGACGCAGGATATTCCAGCCCTGAGGTAAACGAACCTCGGCCTGGGGATGTCGTAGCGCTGCCAAGGCATCGCGTAGGTGAGCGCGACTCAAGCTTTGCAGGCCATGATGTCCCAGCCACTGCTGTACCCAGCGGCTCTGCAGTGCCGGGGGCAAGGCTTGCAGGGCATCGATCGCACAACTCTGGGCCTGCACATCCAAGCGTGAATCCTCCCAGGTGCCTAGGGCTGTATCGAGATAGGCATCCACCTCACGCATATCGTTGGCCAGGGCGCTTAGATGCTCAACCACGCCAGCATGAAGGCTATCGAGCAATGGTAAGGCCTCCTTGCGAACGCGCACCCGCAAGAAGCGCGATTGATGATTGCTGGGGTCGCTCACCACAGGCAGGGCTTGCTCCTTAATATAGGTCATGATCGCGGCGCGACGCTGGTCGAGAAGGGGGCGGATCACGCCATCGGCGCGGTGGCGGTTAATGCCTGTCAATCCAGTGACCCCGGTACCGCGCAGCAAACGCATGAGAAGGGTCTCAGCCTGGTCGTCGGCTGTGTGTCCGGTGGCAATACGCTGCGCACCGATGTCCCGGGCCAGGCTTAACAGCGCCTCATAACGTGCTTGTCTGGCGGCAGCTTGCAAGGACTGTCCTTTTGCGTCGATACGGAGCGTGAGGGGATAAAAGTCGCACTGCCATTGCTGCGCGAGCCTATCTACCTGCGCGACTTCATCGGTTGCCTCGGGTCGTAGCCCATGATCGATGCTGGCTATCGCCACCTTGAAGTCCATCGTGTGGCTAAGGCGATGCAGGACATGCGCCAGGGCGATGGAATCCGGTCCCCCGGAGCAGGCAACCAGCACCCTGTGACCTCGATCCACCAATTTGAAGCCCTGTAGGCTATGACGTACGCGGCTGAGAAGCATGGTAGGCTCGATCCCATGGATGAGCGCTTGGGTCAGCTTGTGCAAGAAGCAGGACGCTGTGTTTTGGGGATGTTTTTTCTTTGCCTGTCCCTGGTGATTTTGCCTCTCCCCTTGCAGGCGGCGCCTCCTGAGAGCACCGATCTTGAGACGCAGCTGCTCAAACATCGTCGTGATCCCACTTGGCGTGCACGCCGCGGTGCGGTGGACTCTTTGCTTTACCTCAATCGCCTGGCTGCACGCGATACTCGCGCCCAGCATTGGCGGGGCGTGGCCACACGCTTTTTGCAGCGCCTTGAGGCAGGTGAGAATCCTTATACCCAAGCTAAGGGCGATATCCTGCCGCGGGCCTATCGCTCGCCGCTAAGCCAGTCCTTGCAGGGCTATGCGGTGTACCTGCCTCCTAACTACGATCCGGCCAAGGCGTGGCCTTTGTACGTGGCCCTGCATGGGGGCTCGTCGAATGGCAATCTCTTTTTGGGTGTGGTCTTAGGCAACAACATGCCCTGGCAGGCCTACAAAGAGCACCTGTGGGATCATTATCGCCCGCGTTGGTCGCCGGACTGGATTGTGGTGGCGCCTGATGGCTTTGGCCAAGTGATGTGGCGTTGGATGGGTGAGCGGGATGTGCTGGATGTGATTGCCGATGTGCAGCGGCATTATCACGTCGACCCCGAGCGCGTGGTGCTGGGTGGGCTTTCGAATGGCGGCGTGGGTTCCTATGCCATCGGCACCCGGCATGCCTGGCGTTTTTCGGTGGTGCAGGCCATGGCTGGAGCGCCCAGTTGGTTGCAGTACACCGGTGGCAAGCCCACGCGGGCCGAAAAGAGAGCCATCCTGCCCTGGTCGGCGCTGCATCTCGCCCCCAACATTCGCAATACCCGCTTCGAGTTTTACCATGGGCGTACCGATCCAGGTCCCATGCGTCCCCCCTTCGTTGAGGCCTTTAGCAAGAGGCTGAAAGCGCTGGGCCTGCCGCATCATCAGACCTGGTACAACGCGGGTCACGATATCCTCTACTTGGTGCATCGGCATGGCAAGCGTTATGCGGCGCTTGCCGAGCATCAGCGTCCTACACAGCCTACCAAGGTGTATCTGGTGACCAGCGATTACCGAGCCGCGCGTCAGTTTTGGTTGGAGGTAACCCGCATTCAGCACTACCCCCAGCAGGTTGCGCTTGAGGCCGAGCTGCAGGGCAAGGTGTTGCGCGTTGCTGCCCCTGATGCCGTGCAAGGGCTGCGTCTCTACGTGCAAGATGCCCCATTGCCCGCGGAGGTCGTGCTCAAAGTTAACGACCAAGAGCTCTACACAGGCTCCTCGGCAGCTTTGGGTGACCGCCTCGAGCTATACCGAGACGCTGAGCAGTGGCATCTGGGCTTTGCGCCTAAGGAGGGGTTGGTAAAACGCCCCGGTTTATCGGGTCCGCTTACCGATGCCTACGTCGAACCCATGGTGCATGTGTATGGGACCCAGGTACCCGAGGATACCGCTGCCCTTAAGCAGGCAGCTCAGAAGGGGGCAAGGGGCTGGCCCCTGTGGCTGTGGCATTTTCGCCAGCCGGTGCTGGCTGACCATGAGGTGGACGAAGCCCTGATGCAGCGTGCGCACCTGGTGCTCTATGGCAATCGCCGCAATCATCGTCTGCTTGCCAAGGTGCACGCCGATCCAAAACGCGCACCGCCCATTCGCTGCGCGTGGTCCAAGGTCGCCGAGGCCAATGCGCATGCCCTCAGCATCGGTGCACGTTCTTTTGCGGGAGCCTCTGTCGGGGTGCGTTACATTTATCCCAATCCCCTCGCTGCCGATCGCTACATCATCGTGCAAAGCGCCTGCAATCAAGCCGCTGCTGTGGGGCGGGGCAACAACTTACCCGACTTTGTGCCCGATTATGTGGTCTACGACGCCAAAACCACCGCCAAGCGGGCGCGTCTCATCAGTGGCAAGCAGCGCGCTCTATTGATGGGCTACTTCAACGACCGTTGGCAACTACCTTAGCTCGCTTAATGGGGACCAATCCCGCGACGCCGCCGCCTTTGCGTGGGTCGCTGACGGCATGCAGGGCATTGATGCTGCCATCGGCGTTGCGCTTGATGTGAATCATGTTCACCGCGGCGATGAATTCGATGATCTTAACACGGTGACCGCGTTTGGTGAGGTAACGCAGCAGGGGATGAGGCAGCAGACGTTTGTTCTCGATGCGCAGAAACGCGGGGTCGCCTTGATGATGGATGCGGGGGGCGTTGACGGCAGCATCGGCGGGGCGTTTGCCCAGGATCATGCGCAGCGCTACCTGCTGTAGCGCCGTGACAATGCGGGTTCCGCCCGCGCCAGCGCCTAGGCACATCACCGGTTTGCCATCTTTGAAGAGCAGGGTGGGTGTCATGGTGGAGACGGGACGGCGACCGGGGCCGGGCAGGTTAGCAATCCCGCCGGCTAAGCCATAGGCATTGCGCCCTGTGTCCATCGGCCGGGCAAAATCGTCCATCTCATCGTTCATGATCATGCCCGCGGCGCTATAACTGGCCCCAAAGGGAATGTTCACGGTGGTGGTGACGGCCGCTACGTTGCCCTCCTTGTCCACCACACAGATATGCGAGGTGCCATGTCCTCCCGGCTGCTTAGCAGGGCTGAGATCATTGTCTTCCAGGGGCAGCGCGTAGTGCTTTTGCGGCATGGCCAAGAGCGGATGAAAGCGCGCCACCCGCTTTTGCAGGCGCTGATCGGCGCGTAAGGCCTTGAGGGGCACCTCCACATGCTTGGGATCGCCAATGTACTGGGCGCGGTCGCCAAAAGCCCCCTTCCAAGACTCGGCCATGGCATGCATCCAGGGGCCCGCACGGCGTTGCTTAGGCGACACCCACTGTTGCAAGAGGGCTAAACTGTGCAGCAGGGTGTATCCCCCCGCACTGGGAGGCGGCGCCGTCACCCAGCGATACCCAAAGGCATTGCCTTGGAGAGGCTCGCGTTCCTCCACGCGATAGTCTTTGAGGTCGCGCAGGCTCATGATGCCTCCCATCTGCTGATTGCGCTTCACAATCGCGCGGGCGATGCTGCCACGATAAAAGGGCTTGGCGCCATGCAGGGCAAATTGCTTGAGGGTTTTGGCCAGCTGCCCTTGTTTCAAGAGAGCCCCGGCTTTCATCTGTTCGGCGCCCGGGGCAAACCAGCTGCGCAGGTTCGGGTCCTGTTGCATGCGCTTGGCAAAGTGTTTGGAGAGACGGGCCATATGGGCGCTGATGGGGATGCCTTTCTGGGCATAACCCAAAGCGGGCGCGACCACCTTGCGGCGCGAGAGGCTGCCGAAGCGCTTGAGAAGGGCGTCGATGCCGGCCGCTTCGCCGGGGACTCCGGTGGCTAAGCCGCCAAAGCGTGAGGAGGGGGCTTCGGTCTTCTGATCGCCCACGCCATGCGGCACAAACATGGTGGCCGTCGCCGCACGCGGAGCTGTCTCACGAAAGTCGAGAAAGGTGCTGCTCCCGTCGCGGGCGCTGTAATACATTGCAAAGCCGCCACCCCCCAAACCGCTGGATACGGGGCTCACCACGCCCATGGCCAGCATCGTGGCAGCCACTGCATCGGCCGCATTGCCCCCTTGCTCTAAGATGCGCTCACCGGCCGCCGAGGCCAAGGGGTGTCCCGAGCTCACCGCGCCCTGGGCGTACTCCTCCTCTTGCTGGGCCAGCGTCCTGGAGCTCACAATGACCATCATCAAGCTGAAGATCAGCGTTGCCAAGCCTGTGCACCCCTTTCTCAAGGCCATGCTGCGAATTGGGAAAGAGCGTTGCCCCCTCGCGATGCTATAGGGGCTCATCATGCGCATTGTGTTCATTATGGATCCTGTATCCAGTGTGATTTGGGACGAAGATACGACCTTCGATATCATGGTGCATGCCCAAGAGGCAGGTCACAGCGTCTATCACGCCTTGCTTCCCGATGTCTACTGGTCCGCTGGGGAGGTGGGCGCCCGGGTTCGTCCCGCCCAGATGCAGCGGCGTGCCGAATCGCCAGTGCACTTGGGCGAGTGGGAGCATCTTGCCTTGGCCGAGGTGGATGCGGTGTGGATCCGCAAGGACCCTCCCTTTGATGCCAGCTATCTGTGGCTGACCCAGTTGCTGGAACATCTGCGCGATCGCACGCTGGTGCTCAACGATCCGCGGGGTTTGCGCGAGGCCAACGAAAAACTCTACGCCTGCTTTTTTGCCGCGCACATGCCGGAGACCTTGGTGAGCAGTCAGCGCGATCGCATCCGTGCTTTTATGCAACAGGTGGGCGGTCAGGCGGTCATTAAGCCCATCGACGGGCATGGGGGCGCGGGGGTCTTTGTGCTGCGCGAAGGGGACGCCAACATTAATCCCATCCTGGAGCAGGCTACCGGGCATGGCCGGCATTGCGCGATGGTGCAGCGTTATCTGCCCGAGGTTAAGGAGGGGGATAAGCGCATTCTGCTCTTGGATGGTGAGCCTTTGGGCGCCATTTTACGAGTACCGAATCAAGGCGAGGCGCGCAGTAACATTCATGTGGGCGGTCAGGTCAAAGCCACCACCCTTAGCCCAGCTGAAAAAAAACTGGTGGCCGACGTCGGTCCGCGCTTGCGCCGCGATGGCCTCTACTTCGTGGGACTGGACGTTATTGGCGAGAAACTCACCGAAGTGAACGTCACCAGCCCCACCGGCATTCAGCAAATGTCCCGCCTCAACCACGAGGCCCTCAGTGCGAGGGTGATTGAGTGGATGGAAAGGCGGGTTGGTTAGAGACCGGTTTACAGTTTCCCCAACGGTAGTGAGAAATCCATTGATTTATCAACGGAATCCATTCTGCGCTTTTAATGCAAGTGCAGGATACCGTCTGAAAATCCGCCCTGCTGAGTGACTGGCATTGATTGCCCTTGTAGTTTGAGTCGCAGCCCATATCAGCCTCATTCGCTTTAATAAACCCGCCGGTTACAATGCCATCTTCATTGGTTTTGAACTCGCCTATGCCGGGCACTTTAATCGACGTGTCGGTATTGAGGTGTTTGCATTTTTTTAATTTATCATTTGCTGCTGAGATGCTGTAGATCTCACTGATCAATGCGCCATTGGCTAGGATTCTCATGCCAATTTCCCAGTTTGAATCGGTTACCTTGTGCTCCGTCGTTTCTGCAGCCTCACCAAGTTCGCTTTCAGCGGCGCAGGAGGTTTGCAGGGCAAGCAGGGCCATAAGAAATAGGGTCAACAAAGTCTTCATAAGAAACTCCTAAGGATTCACGGTTACAGTTAAAGACGCACCGTCGATCCTGAGAGCGATTTCGGTGCGGGGCGGACTTATTAACCTAGAGCGTCCCGCCAAGCAAGCGTCTTGGACTTCGCGTTGGGCCTCCTGGAGCCCGTTTATTGCCTCTTGAAGCGCGTTTGCAGCGGCAAATCGCGAATGATCACAAACAGCTGACCTATAACCGGCGTCATCGCGAGAAAAATCCAGCCCTGCGGTTGCTAATTCACCTTAACGAAGCTTGGGCAGCTTTAAATAAGCTTCGGCAGGCATAATTAAACCTTTGGCAGCCTAAAAGAAGCCTTGTCAGGGCAAAAAGAAGCAACGGCAGCGGAAATATAGTTCTTGGCAGGAAAAAAGAAGCCTTAACCCTAGCTGCCCAAGCTTAATTTTGCCTGCCGAAGCTTCCGGAAGGCTGCGCATCGCTTCCCGGAGGCTGTCCGAAGCGTGCCGGAGCCTGCCCAAGTTCCCTGAGAGTTGCGCATCACTTCCCAGTGCTTGTGAACGACTTCTGACCTCTATCACCCGACTTGCGGGTCACTTAGACCAAGTCCAAGGCTACACGAAGTGCATCAATCGGCGCTTGAATCAGCGGTGGGGTAGTGTCCCAAGGCTCTACATCCTCTCGACCACGTCGATACCCAGTAGGTGCAGGCCCTGTTTGAGCTGCAGGGCGCTTAGGTAAGCCAATTGCAGTCGTTGGGTCCGGGTTGCGGGCTCTGCATTAAGGATGGGGCAGGCTTCGTAGAAGGCGCTGAAGCTTCGCGCCAGGGCATAGAGATGATCGCTGAGGCGATGTGGCTCCAAGGAGTCGGCCACGCTGTACACCACATCGGGAAAGTTCAGCAGCTGACGCGCCAAGGCCTGTTCGCTGGCTTCGTGAAGGGTCCAAGGTTGCGATACGGTCTTCAGTTCGTCGACCTTGATGTCGCCTTTGCGGAAAATCGACTGAATGCGGGCGTAAGCATACTGCAGATAAGGCCCTGAGTTGCCCTGAAAGGACAAAAGCTTGTCCCAGTCAAAACGATAATCGCTGAGCCGGTTTTGCCGCAGGTCGGCATACTTGATGGCCCCGATACCGAAGGCGCGGGCGGCTCGCCCTGCGGCGCTGGCGTCGATGTGCAGG
>CAYWAT010000082.1:0-12105 GCA_964456305.1 uncultured Polyangiales bacterium
CTTGCAGAGCGCCCTCGAGATACACCAAACCAAAGCTCTCGATCTCCGTGCTCATGGAACGCGAAGTCATCACAAAAACATCGGCCTGACGGTAGGCATCGATGAGCGCTTGGCCGCGCAACACCCCTTTGAAACGCACACAGTCCTCCAGCCCCAGCGCGGCGGTTAACGCTTCAAGCGCGGGACGATCGGGGCCTTCACCCGCGATGTGGTACTCAAATGAAGGCAGGCGCTCACGTCCTGCAGCCAGGGCATGCAGGACAAAGTCGATGCCCTTGCGCTTGATGAGGCGCGCGCAGGTCAGAATCGTTAGGGGTTCATGGGCCTGCTTTTGCGGCTTCGGCGACAAGGGCGTGCGCGGCATCATCGAGGCATCAAAGCAGGGCGGACGCACGCTGGCTTTGGCCTTGAGGACAGAGGGCAGAAGCGCGTGCACCGCATGCGAGGTCACCAAGATACGCTGAGCACGGGAGAGAGCCTTGCGTTCGAGGCGCTGGCGATGCCCCAAAGTCTCCGCCAACCAGGGCACTTGCATCAATTCGCTGCCGTGGACGTAAACAGTGGCATCCAGCGTGGGCAACATGGGCAAGCCATAACAACGGGCGGCGGCATCCATGAAATACACCCCATCGACAGGATTCTGATCGAGAAAGCGGCGCAAGCGCAGGGCATTAAACGCTTGGGTTGCCAGGTTGCTAAGCGCACCCCGCGGCCGGACAAAGCAAAGATCGGGATGCGCAGGCGTGCACCAAACACTGTCGATATCGCGACGGGTATCCAGCTCCTGGGCAATCGCCCCCACCATCGACGCAATGCCGCCAATGCGCGGAATCGGCGGAAACTCTGAACTCACCAGCAAAATACGACGCATGGGCGCGACCCTATCATGCTCAACCTGCCCTTCCACGCGATTCTGACGCGACGTGTATTCGTGGTATAAGCCGCAGCGTGCCCGCCTCTACCCCATCGGCCGCGACTGCAAGCCCGCGTCGCATTGTCCTGACCTGCAACTTTTCGCCCTGGTCTCGCTACAGTGGCGGCGGTCAGCGCTCCACCCATAACCTTGCCCTTGCCTTATCGGAGCGCGGACATGAGGTCACCGTCGTCTTCACCAAGCCGCCCTGGGAAAAGGTGGAGTCCCCGAGTCAGCTTCCCTATCGTCTGCGTTGGGCTGCCTACCCGCATCATCGAAGCGCGCCGGGAGCGCCCCTGCGACCCTTCAGCAATGTGAGCGTGGCCTGCTTGGTGCACGCGGAGCTCAGGCGACATGCCCAGTCCGCCCAGGCCCTGCCCATGGTCGTGCATGCCAATGGCGGTGACGAATCGGTGGGTGTCGCCACCTTGCGCGCGCGCCACAACTTTCGTTTTATCGTCACGCCTCGCTTTCCCACCTTTCCTAGCTACCTGCTCAATCCCGCAACGCAGTGGGCACGCAACCTGGTCAATCAGGCCTGGCTTTGGACCGTCGACAGCCGTTACGCCCTGGTGGGCCAAGCCTGCGCGCATGCCGATCGCTGCTCACCCCCCAGTTATTATGGCGGTGACCTGTTGCGGCAGGCCTTTGGCATTCCTGAAGAGCGCATTCGGCCGGTTCATAACGGCGTGCCGCGGGAGTTTCTCGACTATCATTGGCAGGGGCATCAGCCCAACCAGCGCGCGCTTTTCTTTGGCCGCTTTGCTCACGACAAGGGCATCGACCTGCTGATCCAAGCCCTGGCGCAGCTCGGCGAGGCCGCTCCTCCCATCGATTTGGTGGGTCGGGGACCGTATCTTGCGGAAGCGAAAACCTTGGTGGGCAGCCTGGGCTTAGATCACAAGGTGCGCTTTTTGCCCTGGGCCGATCATCATCGCTTGGGCGCGATGTTGGCTCAGGCATCGATGGCCATTTTGCCATCGCGGCAGGAGAACTTCAGCTTGGCGGTGCTAGCGGCCTTGGCGGTGGGCACCCCACTGGTCAGCACCGATGTGGGCGGCACACGCGAGGTGTTGCGCGACAAGGAAAACGGCATGCTCTGCCCCAGCAATGATGCCGATGCCCTGGCTCAGGCGATGCGGCACCTGCAAGACAACCCCGAGCAGGCCGCGCACATGGGTCGCAGGGCGTCTCAAGACGTGCGCCAGGGCTTTACCTGGCAAGCAGCCGCAGCGGCATTTGAGAAGCTGTACGTTTAGAGCAGGTCTGTCTTACAACCTTTGCACCGGGAAACCCTTCACCGCCCGCATGAAGCCCATCACAAGCCAAAGAAGGCCTTTCACAAGCGCCGGCAAGCTCATCACAAGCGCCGGGAAATCAATCACAGGTAAATTGAAGCGATCACACCCTACCTGAAGCTTCATTTTTCTTGTGAGAAGCTTTAATTCCGTTGTGATTGGTTACTTTTGCCCTGTGAGACCCTTAAATGCAGCTGTGATCGACTTAAGTTAGCTTGTGAACGCTTCTTTAAAGCTGTGACCAGTTTCCTAAGTCGTTAAAAAGCCTACAGGTCTACTGATGTTCGCTAATTTGCTGGGATTGATAGCCCCACAAGCCCGCCACGGCTCTCAGAGGGGGCGAGATTGATAGCAAAGAGACGAAGATAGCCTTCAGTCGTAGTGCTCTTTATTGAGAATCGTCAGCGGCTTCTCGTTTTGCATCCAGCGCAGGGCGTTCTTGAGCTTCATCATCTGCACAAAAAGGTTGTTCTCCACCAGCTCATCCTTGTGAGCCATGGGGCTCTTGTAATAGAAGCTCAGCCACTCCTGGTTTCCGGCCAGACCGGCACGCTGCGCAAGGTCCATGAACAAGGCTAAATCAAGCACGATGGGCGCGGCGAGGATGGAATCACGGCACAAGAAGTTGACCTTGATCTGCATCGGATAACCCAGCCAACCAAAGATGTCGATGTTGTCCCAACCCTCTTTTTGGTCGCCCCGCGGCGGGTAATATTCGATGCGAACCTTGTGATAAATGTTGTCGTACAGGTCGGGGTAGAGGGAGGGCTGTAAAATGCTCTCGAGCACGCCCAACTTGGACACCTCTTTGGAGCGAAAGCTACCCGGATCGTCCAACACCTGGCCATCGCGATTGCCCAAGATATTGCTGGAGAACCAGCCTTCGATGCCTAACATGCGCGCTTGCAGCCCAGGCGCCAAAATGGTCTTCATTAAGGTCTGGCCGGTCTTGAAATCTTTGCCCGACACAGGCACCTGCAACTCTTGAGCAAGGCTGAGCAAGGCCGGGGTCTCAAGCGTAAGGTTAGGCGCACCGTTGGCGTAGGACACACCCTCGCGAAGACAGGCGTAAGCGTAAATCATCGACGGACTGATCGCCGGATCGTTGTCCTTGAGGCCCTTTTCAAAGGCAGAGATGGACTGATGCACCGCCGTAAGCTCGTGATGCACCTCGGTAGAACCGCACCATACGACCACCACCCGCTCAAGATTATGGGTGCTCTTAAAGTTGCGGATGTCCTCACGAACCGCGTTGCTCAGCTCCCATTTCGAGGTCTGAGGCTTGATATGCTCTCCTCGCAGGCGCCGCACATACTCTGGGAAGAAAACCGCGGGCATGGGTTTGATGGCGCTAAGCTCATCGCGAATCGCATTGAGGTGCTCGGGCGTCACAACCTTGGCTTGGCAGGCGCTCTCGTAGGCATTTTCGGGAAACAAATCCCAGCCGCCAAAGACTAAGTCGTCCATGCTGGCTAAGGGCACAAAATCACGAATGGGAACAAACTGATCGCGAATGCGAATGTGTCCCATCTGGGTCATCGCCCCGATGGGCTTGGCCAACTGCTTCCGTGCCAACAAACAACCGGCAATGAATGTCGTTCCCACGGCACCCATGCCTGGGAGTAAGACACCTAATTTACCAGACGGAGCCTCCACTGCCTTACGCTCTTTTAGGACCATTCTGCACCACATTAAAAGGCCAGAAGCAGCACATTCTCGGCATGTGCTTCTGGGGTAACGGCCTACCTAGACGACATCGCCACCGAAGTCTAGGGAATGGGGTCGAGAAAAAACTTGCTGTGATTAAGCGATTTGGCATAGTGCGCGGCACCATGATGCCCCGGAACGCGATTATTCTGGCTGCCGGAAAAGGCGAACGCCTTGCCAATGGCTCACCCAGCCTTAAGCCCCTCGCGCCGGTCGCGTCCAAGGGGCTTATTTTTTATGTGCTCGACAATTTGCAAGCCGCAGGCATCGAAGAGGTGGGCATCGTCGTCGGGCATATGGCGAGCCAGCTCAAAGCCGCGCTGAGCGAGCACACCTATTCTTTTAAGATTCACTTTTTCGACAACCCTCAGTACCACAAGCCCAACGGGACTTCGTTGCTGTGCGCGCGTAGCTTTGTGACAGAGCCCACTCTGCTCACCATGAGCGATCATTTGTGGTCGCCCACCTTGCTCGAGCGTCTCAGCCGCAGCCCGGTGCATCCGCAGGGCGCAAGCCTTGCCGTCGATTATCGCATCGATGCCTGTTTTGATCTGGAAGACGCGACCAAAGTACAGGTGCAGGGGCAACAGATTCAGGCCATCGATAAAGCGCTCGCGCAATATAACGCCCTCGACTGCGGTGTCTTTATTATCACGCCGGCTTTGATTAAGGCCTTGGCAACGCTGGATCAGGAACAGGGTTGCTCGCTTTCGGAAGGGGTGCGCGTCTTGGCCGAAGCCGGAACCATGCAGGCCGTCGATATCGGCGATGCCGCATGGCTGGACGTCGATACCCCCGAGTCCATGGCGTATGCGCAAGCTCAGTTGCATCGTTTTGTGCCCCTGCAGCCCGAGTTCTCTCTCGCAACCCCCTCTAGTATTCCTGCCTCAGCGGGTTGAGTGATGCGCATCTCTCAGCTGCGTATTGTCATGCTGAGCGGATTCGCCCTGGTCTCCTGTAATTGCGAGGCACATCGCAGTCAGAGCGCTGCCAATGCGGGCAGCAGCCAATGTCCGGCACGACGCGACGCGCCCTCACCGCTGCCAGGGGTTTCCGCGCCGATGTTGAGCGCCTCATATTGGCTGAAGCGTTATCGCAGCGAAGGCATCGCCGACCCGCCTTTGCTGGATAAGGAGGCCATCGATCAGCACAACCAGGCGTTGATGGGCCCCAACCCTGCCTTTGAACATGGCCAGGTGGATCTCATGCAGCCTTTGGAGCCCGCCTTTGTGCGTTCGGAAATACTGGGCCGACTCAACTACCTCAAAGAGCTCTTTCACGACCAAAAGCGTTTTCACCACAATGGCGATCCGGTGAAGATGAGCGAGTACCAGGTCATGCAGGCCTGGCAGCAGCACCCCCTGAAGCCCAGTCGTCTGCATCTCGCCTTGGAGCCTATTCAACTGCATTGCGCGCCCCTTAATTTTCCCTTCTATGACGACGAACTGGATCCCGAGTTTGACCACAATCGCTGCAGTTTGATTCGTCCGCAAGAGGCACTGCAGGTCTTGAGTGATGCGCACAACGGATTTGTGCTGGTGCGCAGTGCTTACACCTTGGGTTGGATTCGTCAGGACGCCGCGCTCTCCGCCCCTCTTTCTGCCGAGGCGCAAGATTCCCTCAGAGAGGCAAGCTACGGCGTCATCCGCAAGGGCTTTCGCGTCAAAGACAAGCAAGGGAAGGCCATTAAGCTGCCCAGCGGCACGCGTATTCCCCTTGCCAGCAGCAATGACCCTGAGGGTATTTATGTGGGCAGTCGCCAAGGTCTATTCACATCGAAGCCGCCATCCGCGTCCAGCTTGCAGCACATCCCGCAACCTTTCACCCGCGCGCAGATCATTCGCGAGGCCTTTCGCTTTTTGGGTCAGCCCTATGGCTGGGGAGGTTATCGCGGCGGTTACGACTGTTCTCGCTTCATTCTCACTTTGCTTCAGCGTTTTGGCCTGCTCATGCCAAGGCACAGTAGCAAGCAGGTGCTCGCCACCACCTTTAGCGTCGACGTGCAAGGAGCCAGCCGCACGACCAAGCTTGCCTTGCTCGACCGGGCTCAGCAGGCCGGACTGGTCATCCTGCATTTGCCCGGACACATCATGCTCTACCTGGGGCGCAACCATGAACAAGGTCCCATGGCGATGCACGCCCTGGCCGCCTACCGCGAAGCCTGCGCCGAAGCCCCGCCGAAATCGTCTCGGCAAGCGAAAGAAACCCGGCGGGTGGTTAATCAAATCACCGTCAGTGATTTAGAACTAGGCCAAGGCAGTCATAAAGGATCGCTGATCGATCGCATCGATCGCATCGGGGTCTTTGGTCACACGCAGGACGATGCACTGCTCGACCTGGCCCAGTGGCGGCCTGCGAAGACGCCAGAGCTGCCAAGCAGATGCAAAGACTCGGCGGAGCACAGCATTGCGGTGTCGCCTCTCTTGCCCTCCAGCCAGCAAGCCCTGCGGGTGATCGTCAGCCACCGATCTTTTCCAGGCCCCGGGAAACTACAACTTCTTAATCCCAAAGGAGAGGTGGTTGAGACAGCACAACATGTCCTCAACGGCCCGCCTCGCAGCGTGTGGACCGAGGTGTCCCAGCCGCAAGCAGGCCTATGGCATGCCCTTTATGGGGACGGCAGTCATATCAGCGCGTGCCAGCGCATTCGCGTCCGTCCGCAACGCATGCGGTACAGCTCGCCCGACCGCGGCAACCAAGCATGGTCCGCACGGCGCCCATGGGACAAGGCCAGCGAGTCTCTTTATGCGGCCTTTGTGGAGCAGTTGTTCAAGGACCCCGAAGACCAAAGCGATGTCACCTGGAACAATCTGCACGGCCTGTTGCGCGATCCGACACGCAACCTTCTGCATAACCACCTCGGTCACGACGAAGACGATAAACTCAGACTACAACCCGACTGTGCCGACCTGCCCTATTTCCTGCGTGCCTATGCCGCTTGGAAGCTGGGGCTGCCCTTTGGTTTTCGTGCCTGCAATCGCGGCCGCACGAAGGCACCAACCTGCTCCGAGGTGCAAAATCACAGCTTCCAGGTTGATGCGAGCAACCCCGTGAACGCCTTTCGCACCTTCATTCGCAAGGTCAAAAACACCGTGCACTCCGCTAGTGCACGCACGGCGCCTCAAGACGACAACAGCGATCTCTATCCAGTCGCGCTCACCCGCAACAATCTGCGCCCTGGCACGGTTTACGCCGATCCTTATGGGCACTTGCTTGTGGTTGCGCGCTGGCTTCCCCAAAGCCTGAAACAGGGAGGACGCCTCATCGCAGCCGATGCGCAACCCGATGGCACCATCGGGAGGCGGCGTTTTTGGCGGGGTTCCTTTTTGTTTACGCCGGAGACACACTCCGCTGGCGCGGGCTTTAAAGCCTGGCGTCCGCTGCTCCCCCTCGAAGGTCAGGGATATCAGCCCTTAGCGAACCAAAAGCTCAAGCGTAGTACCCTCTATCGCCGCTTTGACGACGCGATTTACCAGCGCAGCCGCGAGGATTTTTACGCAGACATGGATGGGCTGATCAATCCACTCCCGCGCACGCCGCAAAAACAACTGGGCGCTTTGGTGGATGCCCTTGAGGAGACCGTGCAACGCCGTCTGGTCTCGGTGCGCAACGCCCTCGACTATAAAGGCAAGCGCCCGGGCGTCATCGCAATGCCCAAAGGCTACGCCATCTTTGAAACCGTGGGTGCATGGGAGGACTTTGCTTCACCATCGCGCGATATGCGTCTGCTGATCAGCATCGATGCGGTGCAACGTTTCCCGGAGCGAGTGGCCAAGGATCCGCAGCGCTTTGGGATTGATCCCGCCGAACAAGAAAAGGCGCTGCAGCAATTGCAGGCAACGATAGAGAGCCAAACTCAGGCACGCTCGTTTCATTACAAGCGTTCCGATGGCAGTGAGCAAACCTTGTCTTTGTGGGAATTGATCCAGCGCCAAGAGGCCCTAGAAATGGCTTACAATCCCAACGACTGTGTGGAGATACGCTGGGGCGCTGCACCTAAAAGCCAAGAGATCAGCAGTTGCACAATGCGAGCTCCCCTCGCGCAGCGCAAACGCATGCAAGCCTACCGCCCCTGGTTCACAAAGCGCGAACGCCCACCGCGCAATACACGTAACTAAAACTGCAAAGGCTGTCATTTGTTCCACTGCCACGTCTGCTTGTTAGCGGCAGTCGATGATTTGTCCAAAACCAAGAATCTTGGTAAGCAGGGGCATGTCTGAAGAGTTTATTGAGAAGCCGCCGACGCGTTCGAAGGCCCCTTTGCTTATGGCGGCTTTGCTGGTTGTCCTCGCGATTGGCGGAAGTGTGTATTGGCTTAATGGCTCGCCCAATAACGGAACAGGTGACGACGTGGAAAGAGGTAAAGCACAGGCAGGGGGCGCACATGACGATGCCGATACCTCCGTCGAGCACTCCACCGCCTTAGGCACCAACGCTTTTCAACTTTCCGAAGATGCCTTCGATTCAGACGATGAGGATGCCGACGCAGAAGGACAAGAAAGCAATAACGCCGACACGCCACAGCCTAAAGATCGCTGGAGCTGCAGTGGCATCATCAAAGGGTCAGAGGCGATGAAGGTGGTGCGCAGTGAACGCCGTGCGGTGCAGACATGTTACGAGAGTCAACTTAAGGTGAACAACACCCTGCAAGGTACCCTGATCGCGAAATTGCGCATTAATGCCACTGGCCAGGTCAGTGGCGTCAAAATGGAAGGGGACTTGCGAGACCGCAAAGTGCGTCAATGCGTCTCGCAGATCGCACGAGGGTGGCGTTTTCCCAATCCAGAAAACGGTATCTGCGCCGTCCTCAAAGCGCCCTTTCATCTCGCACCTCGCCTTTAACCTTTAACACGACAAGTAGGGGACCTTGGCTGCACTGCGCAAGACTATCGCTTTAGGGCTGATCTTTTTGTTGCCCGCATCGGCCTGGGCCGCGGGTTCTGATCCCTCGGCAGGTGGCCCCCCCTTGGGCACAGTGCTCTTGTTGCTTCTGTGCGTCGCGATTGCGTATATCGCTGCGCATCTTGTGGTCGATCGACTGCAACGAAGCTTCCTGGTCATTTCAAGTCTTGAGTATCTGCTTTTGGGGATCGCGCTTGGACCGACCATTCCCCATGTTCCCGTATTTCGTGACCTTTCGGGACTCTTTCCCATGATTGCGCTTGCGGCAGGTTGGATGGGCTTGCTGCGCGGGATGGATTTGGATCTGCGTCACCGTGAGGAATCAAACACAGGCGCAGCTCGCTTGGCGATGACCCAGATGATTTGCGTGGGCGGCGGGATCGCAACCCTGAGCTACCTGCTTCTCGATCACCTACCCGCTGTCCGTACTACCTGGCAGGTCAATGCTGCCTGTGCGGGATTTCTCGGCTGCTGCGCACTCACGAGCGGGACGGCGCCTATCGCCTTGCTCATGAAACGTTATCGGGTGGAAAAGACCATGCCGGCGATTTTGGAGCGACTTGCTCACCTCAACGACTTATGGGCAATTGCCATCTTTGGTATTTTATTTGGGGTCTTTCGCGAATACACCCCCACCGGCGCCTTGCTTCTCAGTCCCACCGAGTGGATCGTTGCTGGCGCTGCCTTGGGTATCGTGTTGGGATTGCTTTTCACTCCTTTTCTTGGCGGTGAGGAAAGCGCTAATCACCGTTTTCTGGCGATGGTGGGGATTATCACCTTCGCTTCGGGCGCTGCTTACATGTTAAGGATTTCGCCTATCTTCGTTAATCTCATGCTCGGCATCGCGTTGGTTAACACCACCCGCAGCGGCGCTAAAATCCGCGCTACACTTGAGCAAACGCAGGGTCCAATCAACATCATCCTGCTCATTCTAGCCGGGGCCCTGTGGCGCATGCCTCCCTGGGAGTTAACATTGGGCGGCATCGCCCTCTTTGTAGGGATGCGCTGGTTGCTGCGTTATTTCACCGGGCTTCTAGCCACCTGGGGTACGCCCTGGCGCAGCGACACCCTGCAGAGCTTGAGCAGCCATGGCTCCATTACGGTGGCCATGGCTATCTCCTTTCGCATTGTTTATCAAGGAGCCCTTGTCGATGTGGTGTATTCCATCATCCTGGGCTCCGTCATCGTCCACGACTTGGTAAGCCCACGCGTATTAAGACGATTCCTTGTCGACGTGGGGGATATCAAACGTGAGGTGCAAGCTTAAAACCTAACCTTTCTATAGGCCCTTACACAGTCCGGTTGCTGTGATGCATAGAACGCATAGGTGTCAGCATTGCTAAGAGAGCGATCCCTGTCTAAATAGCCCTCCACGTTATTGTTAGTAGATAGAAAATATGTGGGACGACGATCTGTGCACTCGGCAAAGAAAGCAATATCCTTGATGCTTCTGTAACTTTGATTCGCTACATTGTTGATCAATGTTTCTGGGCGAACATGACTATATATCTCGCTAAAAAACAACGGACATAAACGCGGTGCACCCAATACGTTTTTATATAGAGGTGTTTCATTATCACAGCTGCTAAGTTGCGCTTCATCTCTGTTTTTTTCACAGTAAAAATCCTCATTTTCCAGGCTATCGTACATGGTGTCCAATCTATCATGCACATCACTTGCTGTCCTGGTTGGGTGAACGCTAGAATTTTGACTAAACCAGTACTTTAGCTCTTTTTCCTCATCCAAAGTTGATTCGCCCTGCAGTATGCGTTTGGCGCGCCTAGAGGCTTTGCCAACGAATGCACGCGCCCTGCAAATGGCCCACTTGAGCAGTACGGTTTGATTACTGTTGCAATTTTTATGACCAAGATTAATAGTCCCTGCAACGCCGCTGCTATCAACAACATCATCACGGAGCAGATGCTCACAGTCTACCGTCGAAGAAGACTTCGTTTCAGTTAATGCATCAATACTTGAAGACTCGTTTTCTACTGAACATCCTAATCCCATAAACATAAGCAATAAGAATAAAACATACATTGACTTTAGATAAGTATACCGTGTCATAATTACTCCTTATTTATGCTTACTCAATGCAGCTCTGTCTTATACAGAGACCCGTATGCAGCCCCTTTAGTACAACCCCATACGATGGGCAATCCCGGACAAATCGTAGTGGCCGTGGATCATAGGCAGGGCATCCAATCAAGACCACCAGGGCATACTGTCTCAGAGTTGACCCTATCTTCGGAGTGCGCCATCATGGGGCCGCGCTTGTCTTACCCCTGGTCAGCCAATGATGTGCAAGCGCGTTTGCGGCGGTTGTTATGTACATTGTTGTCATTGGACTAGGAGAGGTAGGGCGTCACCTACTCGGCGTGCTCGATCAAGAGGGACACGACGTGGTGGCCGTGGATATCGATGCCGAGGCCGTGGCTTATGCGGAGAGCCATTTTGATGTGATGTCTCTCAGGGGTTACGGCGCCAATCACGACATCCTGCGCAAAGCCAACGTGCATCAAAGCGACCTGGTGGTGGCCGTAACTGACCATGACGAGGTCAACCTCATCGCCGCGCTCTCAGCAAAGCAGCTGGGTGCCAAACGCGTTATCGCAAGAGTGCAGGGCAATGAGTGGGCGCGCTGGACGGAGGGCGTGCGCTATAACTTTTTGGGCGTCGATGTCGTGCTCAACCCCCGAGTTTTGGTGGCTCAAGAGCTTGCGCGCATCGCTCGTTCTCATGGAGCGCTGGAGGTGGTTGACCTGGCTCAACACCGTGTCGAGCTGGTGCAAATCCAGATCCAAGAAGGCTCTCGGATGGTCAATAAGCCCTTGGCAAAGCTTAGTCTTCCCACTGACGTGCTTATCGCGGGCATCGTTCGTAACAGCGAGCTCTTCGTGCCGGGAGGTGCGGATGTGCTGGTCGCCGAAGACCTGGTGTACATCATCGGGCGGCCGCGCGAGATTCTCAAAACCGAGGATATTTTCAGCAGCAAACGCGAAGCACGCCGAGTTTGCATCATCGGTGGCGGTGTGATCGGTCAGGCCCTTGCCATCGAGCTCGCTCACGCGGGCAGCGAAGTATTGGTCATCGAACGCTCCCGCGAACGCGCCGAGAGCCTCAAAGCATCCGTGGATGACATCACTGTGGTGCACGGCGATGGAACCGATCGGGAACTACTCAGCGAAGTGGAAATCAAAAACTACGACCTCTTTGCCGCTGTCACCGCCAAAGACGAAATCAACCTCATGGCGACACTGCTCGCACAGCGTCTGGATGTGGGTC
>CAYWAT010000083.1:0-12086 GCA_964456305.1 uncultured Polyangiales bacterium
AGACGCTTCTTGCCCAGGGTTTGCATGAGCTTATCTTTTTCCTCCACCAAGATGATTTCACCCGCGCGGATCACGCCAATGCGATCGGCCATGTCTTCGGCCTCTTCGATGTAGTGCGTGGTGAGAATGATGGTCACGCCCTGATCGCGCAGGGAGCGTACGAGCGCCCACATATCGCGGCGCAACTCGACATCAACACCCGCCGTGGGCTCATCGAGGAAGAGAAGCCTGGGCTCGTGCGCTAAGGCCTTTGCGATCAGCACGCGTCGCTTCATGCCGCCGGAGAGGGTCATGATTTTGGCGTCACGCTTGTCCCACAGGGAGAGAGAACGCAGCACCTGCTCGGTGTGCGCGGGATTGGCGGGCAGGCCAAAGAGGCGACGGCTGAAAGTCACAGTGGACCACACCGATTCGAACATCTCGGTGACGATTTCTTGCGGGACCAACCCCACCTTGGCACGCGCAGCGCGGTAGTCGTCACGGATGCAATGCCCGTCCACCTCGACCTGTCCCTCGGTAGCGCTGCTAATGCCGCAAATCACACTGATGAGGGTGGTCTTTCCGGCGCCATTGGGCCCTAGCAGGGCAAAGATCTCGCCGGCGTTGACCTGTAAATCGATATTCTTAAGGGCTTGCAGGCCACCTGGGTATACCTTGCGCAGTCCCTGCACGCTTAACATCGTCGCCATGGCCTCTTCCTTCATCCCCTTGGGTCAGCGCCGCATCATACGACCTCGCCCTGCCCTCTTCATGACGTTTTGAAGACAACTGGCAAGCGATGAACGTGGAAATTAAGACCGCGAATTGCTTTTAAGCACCGGTCTAGGGGCGTGTAGACATCGCTGGGTACTGCCGCTCCTGACTCCCCAGGTAGATTTGCCTTGGACGGGCGATGCGCTGCTCGGGATCAGTGAGCAATTCTTCCCACTGCGCCAACCATCCCGACATACGGCCGATGGCAAAGAGCACCGGAAACATATCGGTGGGCAACCCCATGGCTTGGTAGATGATGCCCGAGTAAAAATCCACGTTGGGATAAAGACGGCGCGAAACAAAGTAGTCGTCTTCGAGCGCAATGGTCTCAAGCTCGACTGCAATGTCGATGAGCTCGTTCTTGCCCACCGCATCGAAGACCTCGTAGGCCAGCTTTTTGATGACCTTGGCGCGCGGATCGTAGTTCTTGTAGACGCGATGACCGAAGCCCATCAGTCGCACCTCGCCCGCTTTGACCTTGTCCAGATACGCGGGGATGTTTTTGACGCTGCCAATATCGCTAAGCATGCGAATGCAGGCTTCGTTAGCGCCACCATGGCGTGGACCATAAAGCGCGGCACAAGCCGCAGCGGCGGCACTGTAGGGATCGGTAAAGGCCGAGCCCACGCTGCGCATCGCACTGGCGGAACAGTTTTGCTCGTGATCGGCGTGCAAGATGAAGAGCACATCCAAGGCTTTCTCGACCACCGGATTGGGCTCGTACTTCACCTCGGTCATCTTGAACATCATGTTGAGAAAGTTGCCCGCGTACGACAGGTCGTTGTCGGGGTAAATATAAGGCAAGCCACGTCGATGCCGATAGGCGTAAGCCGCCAACGTGGGAATCTTGGCGATGAGCCGATACATCTGCTCACGACGCAGCTCGAGATCCTGCACTTCTTTGGCTTCGGGATAGAAGGTAGACAGCGCCGCTACGGTGCTGACGAGGATACCCATCGGGTGCGCATCGTAGCGAAAGGAATCGATAAGCTCGCGTACGTTCTCATGCACCAGGGTGTGGTAGACGATGTTGTGACGGAAGCTGTCCAGCTCTTGCTGCGTGGGCAATTCGCCGTTGATCAACAAATACGAGGTCTCCAGGAAACTCGAACGCTCGGCCAGCTCCGCGATGGGATAGCCGCGGTAACGTAAAATGCCTTGATTGCCATCGATGAAGGTAATGCGGCTCTTGGTAGAAGCCGTATTAGTGTAGGCAGGATCGTAGGCCATCAACCCAGGGTCGCCCTCGCCGGCTTTGATTTGGCGCAAGTCGAGTGCGCGCACGGTTCCTTTGGTGATGGGGAGTTCGTACTGCTGTCCAGTACGATTATCGGTAATCGTCAGAGTGTCTTGAGCCATCCGTGTTGCGTCCTTGTGTATCAACGTCCTTAGCTTGTTATGCTAGTGGATCGATGAGTTGATTGAAACGGGAAACAATGTAAATCGCCATACCACAATGGCTGAGCTTGCCCACTCCCTCCTCTGCGCTGATGGCGCCTCTCCCACCCAATGGCTACTGGTGCTGCATGGCATCTTAGGGAGACGCAGTAATCTGCGTACCTTGAGCAAAAAACTCGTCGAGGCCTGCCCAAGCTGGGGCGCCGTGCTGGTGGACCTGCGTTGCCATGGCGATTCGCAGCCTATGAATCCTCCGCACAGCATCGAAAGCGCCAGCCAAGACTTGGATGCACTTATCACCCAGGTCCCCGGCCCGATTACCGGCGTCCTGGGTCACAGCTTCGGGGGCAAAGTTGCGATGCATTACGCCGCCGCGCATCAGGATCAGGTGCGTACCCTCTGGGTGCTTGATGCGCCGCCCTCAGAACGCGATGTGGACTATCGCGATGCCTCCTTGCTCACCCGAGTGCTCAACTTTCTCAACGATGCGCCCTGGCCTGTGGCAACGCGGCAGGACTTTGTGCAGCAAGGCGAAAAGCAGGGCTTTAGTACGGGCTTGATGCAATGGCTCGCGATGAACCTACGTCAAAACGACGACCAGGCTTATGTGCTCAACTTTGATCTGGGCGCGATCCGCAGTCTGCTTAGCAGCTATTACACCCTCAATCTCTGGCCTGCACTCGAGGCGCTGCCACTCGCCTGTGTCATTCACTTCGTGGTGGGCGAGAACTCGGAGATCTTCGACGCCCAAGAACGCGCGCGTGCGACCGACATTGTAGCAAGGCATGCCAATATGCATTTGCATCTGCTTCCCGATGCAGGTCATTGGCTGCATGTGGATGCCCCCGAAGCCCTGCAGGCGCTGATCAATCATCATCATCCCATCTGATACCTTGGTCATGCATGCATTTCCTTGAACGCATTCGCGATCTGCTCGGGCAAATGCCCAGTAAGGCTTTGCTAAACGAGATCCACAACACGGGCGGCCTCCCCACGACCGCGACCACGCTGCGCAGTCAGATCAATCGCATGCGCAGCGGCTTGGAAAGCCAGGGCGTGCGCTTAGGTTCACGCGTTCTTCTGCTCGCAGCCCATAACAGCAACTGGGTTGCTGCCGATTTAGCAATCCTCGCCTCCGGCGCCATTGCCGTCCCCCTCGATCCCGACCTCGATGTCGAACACTGCAAGGCGATCATCCATGACTGTGACCCCACCTTGGTCATCGATGACGACCCCATACGGCAGACAGCACTCAAGGCGGCCTATCCCGCACTCACCATCTGCGAGCTCAACCAGCTCAGCCATCACAAAAGCAGTCAGCAGCCCTGGAACTTGCCCGCTAGCGATGCGATTGTGACCCTGATCTATCCCGGCACCCAAGATACGCCGCTGCGAGGCGTTGCCCTAACCGCAGACAATATCAACAGCGTGCTGCCCGCCTTACGCGACACCTTAGGCTGCATCATGCAAAGCCCCGCGGTTACGCACCGCATTCTGCATGCCTTGCCCATGCACACTATTGGGGGACAGCTGCTGCTCTGGACCAGCTTGATGCAGGGAAGCGCGCTCTTCATCGCGATGCAGCATCCCAATGACCCGGATGTACGTGCAGACTTTGCTGCGCATTATTACCTGCTCGACTCAGCTGGGCTTGAGGCGTTGCATCGCACTATCTTGACGGAGCTCAACGAACTGGGGCGTTGGGGCAAGCGGCTGACACACGCGATGCGCAAAGCCCAACAACGCATCGAGATAAACAATCCTCGTCCTTACGACCAGGTCTTGCTGCGCCAAGGGCAACGCTTGCTGAAGCCACATATGCTGCGTCATCTGGGCTCGCAGCTGCGTTTTGTCTTTTGCCACAATGCCGCGCAGGGCACCTTGGCCGCCCAGCGCGGGTTGCAGGTCTTGGGAGTCCCCGTCTACCAAGCCTATGGCAGCGCCGAGAGCAGTGGGTTAACCACCCTTGATACAGTGGATCAACAACGCGTGGGCTGTGTAGGACGCGCGATTCCCGGCTGCAACATACGTCTGAGCGCCGATGGCGAGATGTTACTCCAGGGTGCGAACATCGCTGCGGGCTATTGGAACCAGCCGGCACTGAGCGAGAGCATCCTAGACCAGGGCTGGCTACGTAGTGGTCAGCGAGCCGAAATCGATGTGCATGGCCGCTGGCGTTTGCTGCACGAAGAGCGCGACGCAAACCATACCGATGGCCTATAAAGCTGGTGATGCATAGCAGGGATCAAGCACCTGCCACGCCACCGCCTTGTGCACCTGCTTAGTTAGCGCTGTAACCGACGCAGATATTGCTGCCAGCATCGCATGCAGCGTCAAGTCCAGCATTCTCCACGGCGGACTTAGCAGCCTCGAGAGGACCTTGGACGACAAGAGCAACACGACGAAGCTCATCTTGCTCACCGCACTCTGGTACAAAGGGATCGTTTACAGCACGACCACTGCCGCGCGCGCAGAGAGCTAAAGGACCAACTGCAGAGCGACCACTGCCACGTGGAGCCACGAGATACTCGATTGTATCTACAGAACCCTGGAAAGGACCGGGATTAAAGCGACCGCTGCCACGCTCGGCAAAACTACAGCTTATAGTAGAGCTACCATCAGCCACCTCTTCTTCGGACAACTCGCCTCCGCCATTGTCGCAAAGGAGCTGTAGGTCGGAAATGCTGAGACTATCGAGCACAACTTTGTCGCTCCCCACACCTGACGCCAACACATCATCGCCTTGAGAAGCACAGCCAGCGCTCGCCAGACCAAGTAAGGAAAGAGCAATTAATAAGCACTTATGATTCATTTTAAGTCTCCTATGTTGAAAGAAAAGAAAGCAAGACTATGAGCAAGTGCCATTCCAAACAGCAAAATTGGAAAAAGCCACGACTAAGTGCCCTCAATCATTCAAAGCACAGCCCAAAGCCACTGCCACAAGCTGGAACTGGCTAACTACCTGGCCTGACCAGAAGCCCTAATATTGGCAGCTGGGCTTGCCACTATTGCAAAGCAGAGTTGGTGCAGTTTAAAGCCAGTAACGACTTAGCTGACTACGCCAATAGATACTCACACATCATATTTATCGATAAGCTGACCAATGCGCGGCACGGCGTCTTGCACATGTCGTTTGGCCATGGGGCGTAGCTTTTGATAGGTGGCTCGCACCAGGGAAGACTGGGCTTCGTTAATCTTGCGGTCGGTGATGCCTAATAATGCATCAGCCACATGATCGGCGTGCTGGTCGAAGTATCTGGCGTGCGTCGACGAAGCGCTGCGTGCGGCTTGGTACATGGGTTCGAGCGAATGGGCAAAATCGGGCAAAAGCTTACGCACGGCTTCTTCGATAAGCCCGGGACGAATATTACGTGTGGCTTTGTAGCCTGTCTTAATGGCCACCCCGCTAAGGCCCCCTTTGGCTTTAACCTCTTCGTCGACCAAGGTGCAGCAATCGGCAACAACCTTGGGTTGAACAGTGGTATCGGTGAGCTTGTGGATCAATTCCATGCGCGAACTCCAACTAAATATACCTGGGGGTAAATGATTTTCTTGCCTCAACCCGATAGCATATGCGCTAACGTGGGGCGACGTTGACGTCGCGTATGGATGTGAAAGCACAGAGGCAAAGTGAAGGAACTTGAACGCAGCCTAGGGCCTATCGCCCTGGTGGCCATCAGTCTCAGCTCCATGTTGGGCAGCGGCATCTTTGTATTGCCTGGCCTTGCCGCAGCTAAATCGGGCCCCTCGGTCTGGTTGGCGTATCTCCTAGCAGGGCTGTGTGTCTTGCCCGCAGCCTTCTCAAAAGCAGAGTTAGCGGCGGCGATGCCCAGCTCGGGAGGTACCTACGTATATCTCGACCGCACCTTCGGCCCCCTCTATGGAACCATTGCCGGCGTTGCACTGTGGTTATCCATGCTGCTCAAAAGCGCCTTCGCCTTAGTGGGCTTTGGCACTTACTTCTTGGTCTTTGCCGACACTCCCCTCAAACCCATGGCACTGGGTTTCTTGGTACTCATCGCCGGACTCAACGTGCTCGGCGTGCGCAAAGTGGGGCAAGCACAAGTCGCTATCATTCTTATTGCGGTCGTTGGCTTGAGCGTACTTCTCGGTCTGTCTTTTTCCGAGATAAACTACGCCCATTTCATTCCCATGTTTCCGCAAGGCATCGGCGGCTTGTTATCGGCTATGGGCTTTGTCTTGGTGTCGTACAATGGCGTCACCAAAGTCGCGGCCATCGCTGAAGAGGTGCGCAATCCCAGTCGTAATATCCCGCTGGCGATTTTGATCTCTCTCGCCCTGGCTATGCTTATTTATGCCTTTACCGCTTTTGCCTTGGTATCAGGCATTCCTCAAAACGAGCTGATTCATGATCTGCACCCGGTCTACACATTAGCAAAGTATACTGCAGGCCCCGTCGCAGGCTTTATCGCCGCAGCTCTGGGGGTACTCACCATGATTTCCATGGCCAATGCAGGCCTTCTGGCAGCCTCACGCTTTCCCTTCGCCATGGCACGCGGCAACCTCTTGCCCAAAGTCCTACAAAACGTCCATCCTCGCTTTCGCACCCCCATCGCGTCGATTCTCATCACCAGTATCACCATGGGCTTGGCAGTGGTCTTCATCGATGTAGAACGCCTTGCCAAACTAGCCAGCGCAATCATCATCATGACCTATATCGCCGAAAACATCGCGGTGGTTATCCTGCGTGAGAGTCGTGTGCGCTGGTACCAGCCCAAGTACCGAGCGCCTGCCTATCCTTGGGTACAAGTCATGGGCGTCGTCTGTGGTGTTTCCCTCTTGATATCTCTCGGAGCAGCGGTCCCTCTTGCAACCTTAGGGGTCATGATGCCCGGTATCGCTCTCTTCTTTTTGTACGGCCGACGACGCACCGATCGCCTAGGCGTCTTCGAACGCATGCGCACGCCCCAAAAAATGCTGCGCACCGAGCCGCCTTCGCCCCCCGCCGCCGATGATACCCATGCCGATGCTGCGGTGGTGGTGGCTCTCTTCGGCGAAGAGCGTTGCCCGGAAATGCTTGCCGAAGTGGGTATCGCCTTGGCCGATGGCCACAAAGTACAGACCGTGCACCTCACCGAAGTACACGAGCAGTCCATCTTGGACTCTTACCTCGATGAAGATGCCGCGGTAAAGTCATTGCGTCGCCGCATCAATGCGCTGGGCCAAGCGCGCCACACCCTGGTAGACTTTCGCTCGGTGCTCTGTCGCGATCTTGCGCGCAGCGTGCGCGATATCGCTAGCCGTGTGCATTGCCAGTGGTTGGTCATGGAATGGCACGGTCGTACGCCGCAAACCTTCCTTCCCTTTCATCCCATCGGTTGGCTTATCAATCACCTGGACGCCAACCTGGCGCTCTATCGCGATGTAGGGATTCGCTACGTGCGCCATATCGTGGTTTACGCCGAGCCTGGACCGCATGACTCCCTCGTGGTGGATACAGCCGACCATCTCGCACTAACCTGGGGAACACCCATTACCTTCATACGTTTCGTGCCTGAGGAAAGCAGCGAAGACGATGTGAACCAAGCCAAAAACTATCTTCGCCAGCTTGAGCAACTTTGCAGTGCACCGGTACAAAACCGCATTTTGCGCGGTCACGACCAAGTCAAAACCATCGCCAGCAGTACCGCCAGCTACGACTTGCTCATCATGGGCTCTCCCGATGTCACCCTCATGGGCATGGTGCGCGGTAGCATCGAAGACCAAATCGCGTCGCGCTCCTCCTGCTCTGTGCTTACCGTGCGCACGCCTCACTCACGTACCCATGCCGCTTATCAAAAAAAGCGCGCCAGCATGCCGTCCTTGCCCGTGCGCATCCAGGACCACAGCGCCGCCACGCTCATGTTTAATCAGGTGAATGTACGCAACAAAGAAGCCCTATTTACCTACATCGCCAAATCCCTGAGCGACCATATTGCCAATGTCGATCAGGAGACCCTCAACGAGGCCTTGTGGCAACGCGAACGCACACAAAACACCGCTGTGGGCTCGAACATTGCCTTGCCCCATGCCTCGCTCGCTAACCTCGATAAGCCTTACGTGGGGATCTTTGTACTCTCCCAAGCCCTCAGCTACGACGCTGCCGACGGACAGAAGGTGGACATTCTCTTTGTCACGCTGAGCACACCGCAAGAGCGACAACTGCATCTCAGCATCCTCTCCAAGCTCTCAGCCTTGGCACTCAAAACCGACCTTGTGCAGCAACTTCGTCAGGCAGAAAACGCAGAGGCAATGGCGACGGCACTGCACGCCTGCGAAGAAAGCCTTGCGTATCCCCTTTGAGTTTCTAGCTTGTCACAATGTTCTGCCTTGCCTGTGGCCACTCCAATCCCGATGACGCGCGTTTTTGCAATCAGTGCGCAGCCCCGCTTAACAACGACACCCCTGCAGACGAAAGCGTTCACGTAGCAGCCCAACAGCAAAGCCACGCAACGCTGCCTACACCCGTCGTCAAAAACACCACCAGTGTTTCACTCAAGGCGATAGGCGTTCGGCCGCGCTGGTACGCGCTCGGCCTGGTTATCATGATCAGCTGTGTCGCATTGGGTGCACTGGCCACCTGGGCGACAACCCACGCCGCTGATGAACAGGGGGCATCGTCTGAAGAAAATCAGGTCAAGCTGGACGATGCTGCACTTGCGCATGCAGACGATCCCATGTTTATCGGCAGCGCCACCACACTGCCAGAAGGGGTAGACATCCCTGACGACACCAAAGACGCGGCGCCACCAGCCGCAAAGTCTGCGCCGTCTGCATTTAAATCTAAAGCCAAAGCCACGAACACGCGCACAGGCAGCACCAAACGCAGGCAGCCAAGAACCAAAGCCCGAACTTCCACACGCAAACTGCCACGCTCGCTGCCGCCTCCTACCGAAGAAGCTCAACCCGAGGCGCCCACGCCGCCGAAAACAACAACGCCTAAGAAAGTGCCCATCGAGCTTGAGCAACACAGCGCCCAAGTATCCCAAACCATACGACAGCGCTACGCCGGTGACGTGCAAGGTTGCTTTGATCGCGTGAGCGTCAAAGACCCAGGCCTACGAGGCACAGCGGTCATCGGCATGACCCTCACGCCACTGGGAACGATCAATCGCAGCTGGGTGGTCAGCAATACCACCGGCCATCCAGAGCTCGCCGAATGTCTCGCCAAACGCGCCAAAAACTGGCGTCTACCACCCCCACCCGGCGGGGTGTTTCACATGAATATTCAGCAGCCCTTCTCACGATGAGATCGGGAAGCGTCGCATAGCCAAGGACGTACTTGCGCTAAGGTTTTGGGACCGATACCAGGAACGCGCGTCAACGCATCAAGATGCGGAAAAGCACCTTTCGCGTGGCGGTCCTCGACAATGCGCCCGGCAAGAGCAGGGCCTATCCTGGGCAAGAGACGCAGCTCATTAGCGGTTGCGCGATTGATGCACATACATTGACCGTGCAACAGACGCTGCGCTTCACCTACGATGGGCTGCGTTGGTCTTACAATACCCGCGCTTGGCTGATCTATGCTCTGATGGTGCCACCACAAACGCCCTCCTACAGACAGCGCAAAAAAAGCGCAGGCAAGCGCAGACGCAAAGGCGTAATGAGACTTAGGCATGAGCAGCGGGAGGAACCGATGCCTTGTCCAAACCAAAGCCATTATGGAGCGTGCGCACGGCAAGCTCGGCATATTTGGTGCGAATCAGGCAAGACACTTTGATCTCGCTTGTACTGATGGCATCCACATTGATGCCCTCATCAGCCAAGAGTCGAAACATGCGCGCAGCCACACCAGCATGATTGCGCATGCCCACCCCAACGATGGAAACCTTAGCGACACCGTCATCGATGGAGCCCTCGGTCGCATTCATTTCCCGCCCCACCTGCTCGGTAAGCTCGCGCGCACGCAGCACATCATCTTGAGTCACCGTAAAGGTCAGATCGGTGAAACCTTCTTGGGAAATGTTTTGAATGATCATATCCACGCTGATGGCTTGCTCTGCCAAACGCTCGAAGAGCAACGCCACGCGCCCCGGTTCATCGGGCACAGCGCGCAGGGTGATTTTGGCTTCATTGCGATCGAGAGCCACTCCAGACACCCAAACCGACTCAAGCGATGCATCTTCTTGTACAACCATGGTTCCTTCATCCTCACAAAAACTCGAGCGCACATGCACGGGCACGTTGTATTTCATCGCCAGTTCCACCGAGCGGATTTGCAGCACCTTGGCTCCTAGGGAGGCAAGCTCCAGCATCTCCTCGTAACTGATGCGGGCGATTTTTCGTGCATGGCGGCAAATGTTGGGGTCGGTGGTGTAGACGCCATCAACGTCGGTGTAGATTTCACAGACATCGGCTTGCATTGCCGCAGCCACTGCCACCGCGGTGGTATCAGTTCCGCCGCGCCCCAGGGTCGTGATATTGCCACGCGCATCGATGCCCTGAAACCCCGCCACCACAGGCACGCAACCTTCATCGAGCACGGCATTGATATGCTGCTGGTCGATAGAACTAATGCGCGCCTTGGCATGCACACCATCGGTAAGAATGCGAGCCTGATGCCCTACGAGGGAACGCGCGGGTTGCTGCATTCCGCTCAGCGCAATCGCCAGCAAAGAAGCACTGACCTGCTCTCCTGTCGCAACCAAGGCGTCCATCTCACGCTCATTAGGCCGTGCGTTCATTTGACGGCCAAGCCCCAGCAAACGGTTGGTTTCGCCGGACATAGCGCTCACCACCGCAATCACACGGTGACCTTGACGACAACTGCGCACAATACGCGCGGCAACCTGCTCGATACGCTCGATCGAACCCACGCTCGTCCCGCCATATTTTTGAACAACCAAGGCCACGGTGCAGCCCTCATAGCATGCCCAGTCTGAAGGTGAAGGGCTGAGCCCGGCAAAGACCTCTGCCTAGGGCTGCAGCTGATTGCGACTTGCTTTGCTACATCGCCAGCGACAAGAGCATGAGGCGATGATTAGAGGCGTCTTGGCATTAATAGGACTGTGGCTATGGGCAACGAATTGTCCGGTCGTCCATGCAGCACAGAATAAAATTGCCTGGTGTGCACCACAAAAGCCCGAGCCCTATCCCGGTTATCCCATCGCGATTGAAGACCCAAGTGGTCAGGCTCTCAAGCATTTTCACGATGCCTTGAGCTACGCCCTTTATGGGCAAGGCAAGGCACGCGTGCTCATGTACGGCGCTTCGCATACCGCCACCGATGATTTGGGCGGGCATATGCGCAAGCGTTTGCAAGCTGCCTTCGGGTATGGCGGCCCCGGTTTTGTGCCGGTGAAAAAAGCCTTGCGCTGGTATCGACACCGCGCGCTTAACTTTCGCGCTTCAGGAGGATGGCGGACACTGCGCGTTTACCATGAGCATCCCTTTCACGATATCTATGGCCTGGCTGGGTACGCTGTAGAAAGCACAACCGCAGCCTGGGCAAGCATCACCCCTAAGCGCCGCGAAGGTTCCGAAGGCAGGTCCAGCCACATCGAGCTCTATTACCTTCGCCAACCCCAAGGAGGTAGTTTTGATCTGCTCATCGATGGGCAGCGTTATAAGCGCGTTAGCACCCGCGCGAATCGCAAGCGCAGCGCCTACCTCAGTGTCAGAGTACCCGACGGAGCGCATCGCATTCGAGTGCAAACCCTAGGCAACGGCGTTGTACGTCTATTTGGCATGGCCTTGGAACGCCCTTACGGCGGCGTGGTGGTCGATAGCTTGGGCATCTCGGGATCGCGGGCGCGCATTCAGCAGCACTGGGAGGAAGGCACGCATATCGAGCAGCTGCGTCATCGCAATCCAGACCTGGTTATCCTGGCCTACGGCACCAACGAAAGCACCGACGACCACATTCCCATCGCGCGCTACGAACAACGCCTTCGCGCGGCGTTGGACCGCATTAGCTACGCCCTGCCCAACACATC
>CAYWAT010000084.1:0-11932 GCA_964456305.1 uncultured Polyangiales bacterium
TCCTGGCTGCAAGGCAGAAGATGTTGAGCACAAGCCATTAAGTAACGGGCTTTCACATCCGCTGCGGCGTCTTCGCCCATCAACGCCTGGATGTGATCGAGGGTCTCAGGTAACTCGGACCAGTCTTCTCTCAGCATATGAAGACGAACCTTGATCAGTAGGGTTTCTGCCCGCTCACGGGGATTGCTCTCAGCAGGAAAGCCAGCGAGCGATTGCTCGAGTGCCTCCACCGCAGCATCAACATTGCCCCGCCATACTTCGAGCTCAGCTTGCACACTGCGGATCGCCGTCACGAAAAAAGCCATATTATATTTGATGGCAAGTTTGTGCGCGGACTCGAGCGCGCGTTCCGCACGATCGAAAAGGCCGATATCGGTGTAGAGCTTGCCCTGATTAAAGAGCAGCGTAACTGCGCTGCTTTGCTGACCCAGCGCCTCGGCAAGCTCAGTGCCGCGCTGATAGGAACGCAAGGCATCGCCCCATTGACCAAGCTGATGACAGGCCGAGCCAAGATTAACCGCAGCGATGGCGATTTGATCGGTCAACCGATGGTGCTCAGCTAGCTGCAATACCTGACGGTAGCCCTCGGCAGCACGTTGCGTTTGCCCCGCTCGATACGCTGCAAAGGCGGCATAACTATGTGAACGAATCAAGGCCTGCGCATTGTCGCGCTGGCGATGCAACTGCTGCGCTTTGTTCAGATGTTTTTGGGCTTTTTCACTATGATCTTGATAGGCATGCGCCATCCCCAGCATGTCGTGTAAGTCAGCCTGCGTGCCTTGATCGCAGGCCTTCTGCAAACCCTGCTCAGCCTGCTCAAGCACCTGCGCATAACGACCCAACTTGAGCGCCGCACGCGCCATAAGGTTGTAGTGCTGTGCAACTGCATCATCGTCTAACGCAGTCACTTCGCTCTCCTCAAGATAACGCAGTGCACGCTTGGCCTGTCCTAAACGAATCAGGCAAGCACCAATCAGGTGGCGCACCTGGGCATGCATCGAGGTATCGAGCTGCTCGTGTCGACGTAACCAGGTCAGCTGTTGCAGGGCTCGACGCGGACGACCGGTACACAAAAAGAGCTGGGCGGCAACCAACCGAGCCTTCCCTTGGTACTCTCCCTGCACACCTACAAGGGCGGCTAAAAGTTCAGCCCAATGCTCTGGGTGTGCTTCTGCAAGAGAACGGTGCTGATGAATATCTGTGAGCACCTTTCTGTGCTCGCCCGCTGCCAAACGGTGAAGAAGCGCACACGCAAGCCAGCGCGCGCGCGCGGATGCATCCTTTTCTGCGCGCTGGCGTTGCTCGGCATGACGCGCGAGTTGCTGATGCAGCTGCTGGCTTTCTGTAGCGCTCAGTCCCGCCTGAATCGCCTCCGCATCACCATGACGCGCTAAACACCACGCATTGTTAAGCCAACCCAGCCATCCTTGCTGAGCTAGCTGCGTACATTGCGTGAGGTTGAACTGAAAATCCTGCGCGCCCTCCTTATCGACGGGCTCGTGGTAGAGGGCCATAACGCCTAGTATATGCCGCGCTTCATCTGGCAAGGTCTGAAAGTCGCGCTGTCGTGCTGGATCAAAAGCGCGATGGGCATGCCAACTAGCGATATCTTCGTCACTGAGACTCTGATTAGCCCGGGCACTGAGCAGCGCTTGTACAAACTTAGGCAATCCACCCGTAGCCTGCATCAGATCGTCCAAGCGCTTGGGCGCTATATAAGGTTGTGACCACTGGCGCAGCGACTCCAGACCCAGGGCCTCAAGCTCGATTACCGAGCAGTGTTGCGTGATTGAATCGGGCGGCGCTTGGTTGCTGCTCACACAGAGCAGATAAGGTTGATCGGCAGCAACGCTGTTGAGCATGCTTGTCAGAAGCTGAGCATCCAACCCTTGCAAATCTTGCGCATCATCGATGCTGATCAAAGTCGCCTGATCGCTCTGCTCCAAGCGGGAACGCGCGTGCACCCAGTCCTCAAGAGAGCTTTCATTCGCCCAGGCATCGTCTTTGAGCTGATGCATCAGTGCCTCAAGGGGTTTTGGCCCTGTTGCATTGCGGACCACTAAAGCACGTCGCGACGCCTCCCACTTGCTCTCATCTAAAAAACGACTGCGCCCGACGCCCTCCTCACCCTGAATCCAAATCACACGCACACCGGGCTTATGCTGTACCAAAGCATCGAGAGCCTGGCGCACACCATCGAGAGCCTCGTCGCGTTCAAAAAGCCGTGTGGGTGGCGGCGCAACACGCCCCGATTCGTGCCTCTTCACCTGCAGGGCCTCGAGAAGCGCGTCCACGTCGCCCGGACGATCGGAAGGCTTGGACTGGGTCATCGCTTGGATGAGTTGCTTGACTCGCTCGGGCAAGGTTTCGGCACGCTGCTCGTTAATCTGAGCCAAACTCACACCAAGGGAATAAATGTCGGCACGCTGGTCACCTTGCCCAGAGTGCAGTAGCTCGGGAGCACAAAAGCCTGGCGTTCCTGCTACGCCTTCGGCTGGAACCCTTCCTATGAGCGCGCTGCAACTAAGGTCGATCAGCACGCCGCGCCCTGCCTGATTCACTAAAATATTATCGGGCTTAACATCCCCATGACGGTACCCAGCTTGGTGCAAGATATCCAAGGCTTCGATCACATCGATGCATACGCGACGCAAACCCTGCCAATCGCTTTGAGCGGCAAAGGTTGCCAAGGTCTGTCCCTCGATCAGCTCGCTGGTATAAGCCAGGTGCGTGGTATCGGTGGACGCATCGCGCCACTGCACCAAGTCCATCACCCGAATCAACTGCGGATGCAGCAAGCGCCGCAAACGTGCAAACTCGGATAGAAAAACCGCACTCCGTTCATCGTCGGCAGCAAACAATGCCTTAAAGGCCACCTCTCGCTGAAGCGCTGCATCGTACACCGCGTAGGTTACCCCCAGGCTACCTTCGCCGAGCACCCGTTGAACACGGTAGCGCTGTGCAAGCCAGGTACCTGGAGACCAGTGGTTGGAGCCCTTAGCCATATAGGCCGCTATGCTAGAACGATCAGGAGTGAATCACAATGATTCATTATGAGACATTCTATAAATCTGCACTTTTTTTAGAAGACAGAAAATACAAGGGTTTTTAATCGACTTACACTTGGCACTTACCTTGCTTACTAGTAAACTATACTCTGCTCACGAGGCTTTTTTCATGCGCATTTTTTCCAACTACCCGTCTACCCCTAGCTTGATACTGAGCCTGTGCTTGCTTGTGATTACTGGGATGGCGTTGAACTGCGTGGTGAGTCCTCAGCCCGATCCGCCCACACATGGACCAAGTGGTGATGGAGTTTCTGGAGAAAACCCAACACCTTCAGCAGATGATCAATCCATGCTCTTGGAGAGCCCCGACATTGCGACACAAGATGTCGATCCGCAGGGCCAAGGTAGTAATGGCGATGATGTGGTCTATATTAACGTCCGTCTTGACGGCGCCCTCGAAGATATCGACGCAAGCCAAGACTGCGCGTTGGTACGCATCAAAGCGGAGCCTGTAATAGAGACACAAGACGAGTCCGGAGACGGTCAGTCAGAGCCTGATGATCAACAAGAAGGCGATCAAGAGCAGGCAGAGCCGCCAAGCACCGTCGAACTGGAAACAGCTATTGACGAGATGTTGATGTACTCCGCTGAGTTTGAGATCAAAGCCGATTACGAATATCAGGTGACGCTGCAAGCAGTATGCGGTGATAAGCTCTCGCAGCCTTTGGTCATCACCGTCAACGAACTCTAGAGCGCCTGCGCCGCGCGCTATGCTTGACCCGCTAGTAAGCTTCGCTAGCGTGGGCCAACGCGTATGACCCACTCTTCTAGCCCTCCGTTACGGCTGCGTTTCGCACCCTCACCCACAGGTTATTTGCATATTGGCGGCGCTCGCACTGCCTTGTTTTGCTGGCTTTGGGCGCGCAAACAACAGGGGGCCTTTGTGTTGCGCATTGAGGATACGGACCAGGCGCGCAACACCCCAGAGAGCCTAAGCGCGATTATCGACTCGATGCGGTGGTTGGGTCTGGACTGGGATGAGGGTCCCGAGGTGGGGGGCGATCATGGACCCTACTTTCAAAGCAAACGACGAGAGCTTTATCGTGAGTATGCAGAGCGACTGATTCGTACCGGGCATGCCTACCGCTGTTACGCCACGCGCGAAGAGCTGGATGAGGCACGCGAACGCCATAAAGCCACCGGTTCGCGCGACCCCTTTCGTTATCCGGGTATTTGGCGGGATCGCAGCGATCATCCCCCAGACAAGCCTTATGTGGTGCGCTTCAAATCTCCCCAAAGTGGCAGCACCGGCTGGGTCGATAAAGTCAAAGGCCGCATCGATGTGCCCAATAATACGCAGCAGGACTTCGTGATTCTGCGCAGCGATGGATTGCCTCTCTACAACTTCGCCTGCGTTGTTGATGACATGTTGATGGGTATCAACCTGGTCGCACGCGGCGATGACCATGTGGTCAATACAGCGCCCCAGATCCTTATCTACGAGGCGCTGGGCAAGCCAGTTCCTGAATTTGCCCATGTTCCCATGATCCTGGCCCCCAATGGCGAGAAGCTTTCCAAGCGACATGCTGCGGTAAGCGTGCTGGAGTATCGCGATGCCGGTTATTTGCCCGATGGCGTGGTGAACTACTTAGCCAGGCTGGGCTGGTCCCACGGCGACCAGGAGATTTTTACGCGCGAGCAGCTTCTCACCCACTTCGACTGGGCCCAAGTGGGCCGCAATCCAGCGCGCTACGATGCCAAAAAGTTCACCCATGTGCAGGGCGAACATCTGCGCATGCAAAGCCCAGAGCAGGTTGCCACGCAAAGCTTGCCTTTCTTGGCGTCCCGAGAGCTACACGTGGATGCCCAGCATCCTTCATTGGTACCCGCAATCACGGCGGTGCTCACCCGCGCGACCACACTGGCAGAGGTGGCCGAGGGGATTGATTACGTCTTTCGTGACCCCCCTGAGCTCGATCCCAAAGCAGCGCGTAAGTTTTTGATCCCTGCTAAGGCCAGCTTATTACGTGCCCTCAAAACCATCGTCGAAGAGGCGCCCAGCTTTGATGCGGCAACCCTTGAATCCCGAGTCAACGACTGGCTTGCTCAAGACAACCTGCCTCTCAAAGAGATTGCGCAACCCGCACGCGTTGCTCTCACCGGACGCACCCGCAGCCCTGGCCTATACGAGCTCATGCTCATGCTCGGACGCGACACCGTACTCAAACGCCTAAGCGCAGGGGCTGAACACGCCGAGCGCAATGATGGCAACGATGCCTCTTAACCTTTGGCAGCAACTTCACCCCAAACACTTTTTCCTCGAAACCTGGCAGGCTCTCGATCACGAGAGCCAAACAACCCGGCATCAAAGCCCAAGCACCTATGATCATCGCCCCTGGATGGCGCTTGTGGTGGGCACCCTGTGCTTGGTGCTCATTGAATATGTAGGTTACCCATCTCATTTTCGCAGCGTCGTCCAAAGGTTCCAGGGGGTCGCAGAGATCCAGCACTCGCCGTGGTGGGAGCTCTATCAGTTTGCCTGGTGGTCGGGATGGCGCTGGCTGGGATTTTTTCTGTTACCGGCGCTTAGCCTGCGCATCATGGGCCAGTCCTTGCGCGACCATGGCTTACGCTCTGGCAGCATAAGCCAACACCTTGGGATTTATCTTCTTTGTTATGCAGCAGTGGCCCTGGGCATTCTTGTGGTGGCTCAAAGCTCGAGCTTCCTCAGCTATTATCCCTTTTATCGTTATGCCTCCCGTAGCTGGGTTGATCTGATTGCCTGGGAACTGCTTTATGCGCTGCAGTTTTTCTCGCTGGAATTTTTCTTCCGCGGCTATTGGCTCAATGCCTGTCGACAGCGATTGGGCAGCTACGCCATTATCGTGACCGTGGTGCCCTACTGCATGATTCATTTTGGCAAGCCCGTTCTCGAAACCATTGCCGCCATTCCCGCCGGCATTGTGCTCGGCACCTTGGCGCTCAAGACGCGTTCCATCTGGGGCGGCGTGGTCCTTCACATCGCAGTGGCAGTCACCATGGATATAACCGCACTCCTCCTCAAAGAACAACTGCCAACCCGTTGGCTATTCTGAGACCTACGCTAAGCCTCTCTCCATGGCTCACGCTTCAGAACGCATTTACTTATCTCCCCCCGATATGGGCGAGCAGGAAAAAGAGCTCTTACTCGATGCCTTTGAATCCGGCTGGGTTGCACCGCTGGGTCCTCACGTAGACGCGTTTGAAGAGGAAATCGCAGCCAAGGTGGGCGTCAACCATGCGGTTGCCCTTTCTAGCGGAACGGCGGCCTTGCACCTGGCTTTGCAACTCCTCGACATCAAACCCGGCGATGAAGTGCTCACCGCGTCGCTCACCTTTGCCGCAACGGCCAATGCTATTCGTTATTGCGGTGCCAAACCCATCTTTGTCGATAGCACCTCGAGTAGCTGGAACATCGATCCCAATCTGCTTGTCAATTTTCTGGCGCAACGCGCGCAGCGACATCAACTCCCTAAGGCGCTAGTAAGCGTCGATCTCTACGGCCAATGCGCGGATTACACCGCACTCCACGATATCGCGGGACGTTACGATATTCCCATCATCGAAGACGCTGCCGAGGCCCTGGGCGCCCGGTATCGTGAAGATGCCGCCGGCAGCTTTGGCACACTGGGTATCTTCTCGTTCAACGGCAATAAAATTATCACCACAAGCGGCGGTGGCATGCTGGTGACGAACAACGCGCAGTGGGCCGATCGCGCACGCTTCCTCGCCACCCAAGCCCGCGAACCCGCGTTGCATTACGAGCATCGCGAAGTGGGCTACAACTATCGGCTGAGCAACTTACTCGCCGCTGTGGGACGTGCCCAGCTGCAACGCCTCGACGATATTGTGAAGCGCCGCCGCGCTATCAACGCAATGTACCGAGAAGCGCTTAACGATTTGCCCGGGCTCTCTTTTATGCCCGAAGCAGCAGACTGTTTTTCCACCTTTTGGCTTAGCTGCCTTACGGTAAACCCTCAGCAAGCCGGCACCGATCGCAATGCTATCTGCCAGGCTCTTGCCGCACATAACATCGAGGCCCGCCCCGTCTGGAAACCCATGCATCTCCAGCCAGTCAATGAGGACTGCGAAGCTGTAGGCGGTGAGGTCAGCCAAACCTTGTTCGAGCAAGGGTTATGCTTGCCCAGTGGTCAGCGGCTGAGCGATGCCCAAATCCAAACGATTACAGGCATCATTCAAGGCTGTTGGTCCTAAAAAGCCCTCAGCAGGCACGGATAATGCGCCGCCAAGGGCAAAGGGCAGGGTTTACTGAACGCTAGCGGAGCCCACCAAAGCACTTAGGTCGCTTACGAACTCCGACGCATCGCTAAGGGGACCCGACAGCATGATGAAGTAGGTGTTGTTGGCATCTTGCGTTGCCGCCACTTGGTAAAAGGCATCGTCACCACTGTAACGGTACATGAACCATTCTTTGGTATCGTCATCTAGCAAACTGCTGCCCAAAGTCTCTTCGCCAAGTGTAAAGGCAGGATCGTCAACCAGCAGCTTCACAGCTTCTTCTGTAGCGTCCTTCAGGGTTCCCGTGTTGACCAACTCACTGGTGGCAATGCCATCGAAGGTGATGTCTGTATTTTCATCAAATGGAACGGCAAAAACACGCGTGGTGCGTAGCCCTGTGCTGCCCGCGTCAATCTCACCGATCACCCCAACATACTCGTCGTAACTGCTAAAATCGACTTCGAAATCGATGTTATCGGGCTCCTCAAACTTATCGGGACGCAAAGCAAAGAGATTGGGATTGACGCTCTGGTCATCTGCTGCACAGCTTAGATCCGGAGTTTGGTTGTTATAAAACTGCTGCACAATGCTCGCCGCACACTGGCCTTCGTCATTTGCCCCCGACAACACCCCATGTCCGTAGGTTGTAAAGAGGGCATGTGTTCCATCGCTAAGTGAGGCAGCAAGAGTGTCGCCATAGCTGGCGGGCGTTGCCGGGTCGTACACGCCCGAGAAGAGCAGCACAGGGTTGGTGGTGCTAATCGCGGTCGTCACCGACGCGTCGCTGACCTCTGGAACCGCCATAATCGCACACATCTCTTCATACACATCGAGGGAGAACTGCAGGTAATCCACCAAGGCAGCGGGTAGATCGACGAAGTCACCCGTTTGCGGAAAACGATTGTGCGCGCAGGTCACCGCCAAGTGCATCGCAATGCTGAAGCTTGCGTCACTTCCATCCTCCTCGAAAAAGAAGGCTGAGAACTGCGACAAAAAGAGCTCTAAACCTAGCTGCGCAATGCCTTGATCAACGGGGTCAGTAGCACTCACGGTGTCGTACACAAGATTGATCAATAGCGACCCATAACGCGCCGACACTTTGGTGTTCAACAGCTTCTCGATGAGGTCTAAAAAGCGATGGCTATCCAGGCTCACATCGAGGTCGTTTGAGTTACTGTCTAGCAATTCCAGATCGAGGGGTGTTGCACTTAGGCTGCTTAAGGTCGCCTCAAACCGCTCTTCAAGGTCGGTATCGGGATAGTCTTCACTGCTGCAAAAGGGATCGTTCGCACAGCGTGTAAAAAGCGCATTCAGCCCTTCAAGAAAGGCGTTGGTGGTGTCCACAATCCAGTTGCTTCCAACGTCGACGATGCCATCGAGCACGACTTTGCTGACCTTATCGCTGTATTTATTGACATAGGCCTGAGCCAAGGCCGTGCCGTAGGAACTGCCGTTAATAATCAGGCTGTCGTAACCCAAGGCTTGGCGCAGCGTCTCAATGTCATCGGCACTTTGCAGGGTGTTGAACGCGTTTAGGTCGATGTTTTTGGCGCTCAAGGCATCTTTGCACGCTTGCACCGCGGTTTTGGCCGCGTTGATCGTGGCGGCGGTGTCTACGGGCTGATCCAGCGATAACATTGCAGCATCAAGCTCTGGGTCGTCACAGGCAGCGTCATCAAGCGCGGGCAAGGACTTACCGGTACCGCGCTGATCAACAATGATGAAATCAAGGTCCGCAGCACTTTCGGGCACCAAGCCTGCAGCGACGTAATCCTCGAGCGCAGTGGCGGTTGCCGCAGCACCGGGTCCGCCCTCGAGATAAATCACGGCGCTACTGGTAGGAGCGGTGTCATTTGCGCGTATGCGGGTCACCGATAAACGCAAATGACGCTCTGTTGCCTTGCTGTGATCTTCGGGCACATCCACCGTGCCGTTCTCAACCAAGCGTTGGGCAAATCCATCGTTGACGTCTTCAGTATCGGTCACCGTAAAGGTGTTTTCCGTAGGAGGCGCAAAGTAGGGGGCAAATTCATCGTTGGGATTGCCCCCTGGACCATTGCTCCCATCACTGCTGCTACCACAGGCGTTTAACACCAGTGACATCCCCAACGCGGTAATAAACGAAATCAAGTTTATGTGTTTCATTGTTTCTCTCCTATCCATCTATGCTTTTTCTGCTCTTCTTAGACCGCCTTCGATTTGCTTTGAGCCTGAGTGCGCCCGGACCGCAGAACCGAAAACGTATATTGAGGACCGGACGAAAACCAGAATCAGAGTGAAGCGAGGGTGATCTAGAGCATTATTATATTACTCCACACTAGCGCCGCTGACTAACGCAATGATGTCTTTCTGCAGCATATCGGCGCTCTTAAGACGCTCTGCGTAAACGATGAAATAGAGCTGAACATCTGAGATGGTAGACGCCGTATAAAGGGATGCTCCCGTGGTTGGATTATCAATGCGGTAGAGATCCCACGCATGATCATCGCGGTCGCTTAAGGTCTCATCAAGCATGACTTCATTCAATAAAATCGACCCGGCGGAGGTATTCGTCAATAACTCCAAGACAGACTCGGTGGCGTCTTTGGGCGTGCTGGCATCGCTCAAATCATCCAGGGCAACAGCGTCAAACAAAAGCAAGTTGCTGCCATCATCGGGTTGCTGCAGGGCTGGGTTGAGCAATGAGCGACCAAGACCAAAGTTGGGATGCAGGTCATCCTCTTCGCTCACCGTAACGTAGTCATCAAAGACGCTAAAATCGATTTCGAAGTTAGCATTGTCGCGTTCGGCAAAGATGCGGTCATGCAGGACAAAAAAGTTGGGGTTCTCAAAGTCGCGTTCGCAACCCAGCGATACAAGACCACTGCTGGTATAAAACTCTTGCACCATTTGCTTGGCGCACTCGCTGCGTCCTGCGATCTCATGCCCATCCACCGCGTAAAGGGCACTCTTGATGAGGCCAGGCTTATCCTCAAGCTGCATCGCACGACTCAATGGCGACTGCATATCGTAGGTTCCTGCAAGGATCAGCGTAGGGATGTTGAACGCGAGTGAATCACCGATCTCGGTGTAGACCTCCCCATCCGTGATTCGGCTAAGACCAAGCTCTTCACAAGCGATGCGATACTCGTCTAAAGAAAACACTAGGTAGTCTTTGAGTACTTGAGGCGCGTTGATGGTGACGTCTCCCGTCATATCGTTCTGTGCGCAAATTGTAGCGATGTGAGCCATCACGTTAACATCTGCACTGTCATCTGTGTCGCCTAGGATTCCATCAAGGGTCTCCCAAAGATCTTCCAACACCTCGATTGCCAGGTCGCGTTGCGCATTATCTGCAGCACGCGCGGCATCGTGAGCGAGCCGGATCATGAGAGGCGCAAAACGAACCGAAACACGCTGATCAAACAAACGCGCCCAGTAATCGAGGAAGCTCTGTGCATCCAAGGTCAGGCTCTCTTGCTCGGGCCCAATGCTCAGCTCCAGCGGCGATTGCGCAAGAGCCTCTAAGGTTGCCGTAAAATGGCTTTGGATATCACCTGTCGTGTTTTGGATAAAATTGGTCCAGCAGTAGTCATCATCCTCGTCACCGCCGTCATTGGTACAGCGATCAAAGAGCGTATTGATAGCCTCGAAATAGGCGGTGACACGCTCACCCACCCAGTTATTACGGGCGCTAACCACGCTTTCGAGCAGCACTTTTGAGGTTTCAGCTTTGGATCGCGTCACATAAGCCTGCGCCAAGGTGGAGCCGTAGCCCGGCGCATTCAGTACCCACTTGCTGTACCCTAAGACCGACTGCAAACGGCTCATGTCACCCATGCTTTCCAGATTATTGTAGGCACTGAGGTCGATGCCTTTGTCATCCTTCAGGGCATCTCGACACGCCCCCACCTTGGTCTTGAGCTCATTCAGCTGAGCATCCACGTCATCGGGATGCTTGCCAGAAAGGCTGCGCAGAGGAATGTCTTTGCAGGCCTCATGGTCAAGTGAGGGCTTTGATTGACCGGTACCGCGAGGGTCGAACACCACAAAATCGAGACCCGAATCATGCGCCGGCAAAACGCCGCGAGTCGCATAATCCTCAAGCGGCGTTGCGGTCATCGCCTGACCTGCTTTGCGAGGCAAGTAGAGCACCGCCTTATCGGAGGGCTCGGAGCCAGCATACACGCGAATCACCTTCAGTCTTAGGTGTCGATCAAAGGACTTGCTGTATTTTTCGGGCACATCCACGGTGCCTCGCTCCACGGTCCACGAATTTCCCTCAATGGTTTGAGTCAGCTGAGTTTCGACCACAAAGGCCAACTCAGTGGGAGAAGGCGCCGGAAAAAACTCGCCCAAGTCTTCCTGCTTAGATGCAGGCGAATCGCCGCCATCACCACAGTGAGAGAAAACAAGAGTCCATACCAAGCTCAGTAAAAAAACAGGCCGTGCCGATCGAATCATAATGTTGCTCCTATAAAAGATATGAAGTCAGTAAGACACCTGAGCTCAATCGATCACGCTTAAGAAAATGCGTGTCAGCACCGCATCCGCCAGCAAGACAGTCACGGAGGTCACCACCACCGCCGAGGTGGTTGAGCGTCCCACACCCTCAGTGCCACCGCGGGTTTCGAGCCCATAAAAGCAGCCGATAAGAGCCACCAAAA
>CAYWAT010000085.1:0-11664 GCA_964456305.1 uncultured Polyangiales bacterium
TGTGCAAATGCTCGTTGACCTGAATATCACCTGCAAGCACATCGCAAGGACCTTCTTTTTCGATGCGAACAACCTGGGTGCGACCCACTTCGGAGCGTACGACCACTTCTTTTAGGTTAAGGATAATCTCAGAGACATCCTCGACCACGTCAGGCACCGACGTAAACTCATGTAGCGCACCATCCACTTTGATGGCGGTGATCGCTGCGCCCTGCAGCGAGGATAACAACACTCGCCTCAACGAATTACCTAGAGTGAGACCGAAGCCACGCTCTAAAGGCTCGCAGGTAAACTTGCCATAGTAGTCGCTGAGGCTTTCCTGCTCAACCGGAGCACTGCGAGGTCGGATTAGATCACGCCAATTGCGTGCGATAAGATTAGAAGGAGTTTCCGTAGTGGGATTTGCTTGCATAACGACCTCTAGACACGACGACGCTTAGGTGGACGACATCCATTGTGGGGGATAGGAGTCACATCGCGAATCAACGTGACACGCATCCCAACATGCTGAAACGCACGCATCGCGGATTCTCGCCCCGACCCTGGACCTTTGACGAACACAGCAACGGAACGCATGCCGTGATCGTAGGCTTTGCGCGCAGCATCTTCCGCTGCAAGCTGGGCTGCGAAAGGGGTGCTTTTGCGCGAACCATTAAAGCCACGTGCGCCAGATGTTGACCACGAAATCACATTACCGTGCAGATCACTTACAGATACGATGGTATTGTTGAAGGTCGACTGGACATGCACGATACCATTCGCAATATTCTTGCGGACCTTGCGTTTACCTTTTGATTTTCCAGCTGCTTTTGCCACGTTGATTCCCTTTTCTTCAAAAGCCTATTGAAGATTAACGCTTTCTCGCCATTGCCCCGCGTGTCGGTCCTTTACGGGTACGTCCATTGGTATGCGTTCTTTGACCTCGCACAGGCAAACCACGGCGATGACGCAAGCCGCGATAACAGCCTAAATCCATAAGACGCTTAATGTTCATCGATACATCGCGTCGCAAATCACCCTCAACTTTGAAATGCTGCTCGATGACATCACGGATTTTTTTGACTTCGTTTTCGTCAAGCTGCTCAGTCCTCTTTGACATGGGGATCTGAGTTTGCTCACATATTTGCTTGGCCCTGTGCGAGCCCACGCCATAAATGTACTGAAGTGAAATGAAAAGGTGCTTTCTACCCGGAAGATCAACGCCTGCGATACGTGCCACAATAGCTCTCCTCGACTCAATGCCTCGTTTACTTAACCCTGGCGCTGCTTGTGTCTAGGGTTTGAACATAGGACACGAACAACACCTTTACGGCGGATAATCTTACATTTTTCACAGATTTTTTTAACGCTGGGCCGAACTTTCATAGCGGTCACCTTTTCGAAATAGTAGCGGCGAGTTATGGACGATAAGAAGAAAGACGTCAATGACTCAGGACAGTTTGTTTTGCTTGTCGGTAATTATTTTTCTTATGCTCTGGGTGATTTCGTTGACAGATCGCGTCCCGTCAATGTCGTAGGTAATGCCACGTGGACGATAGTAATCCAAGATAGGCGTGATCATCGTTTCGTAGTCATGAAAGCGCTTGGTTACGATGGACTCTTCGTCATCACTACGTCGATAGCTCTCGAGACTTCCGCAGTGCACACAACCCTCTTTAGGAAAAGGATTGTTTTTGACGTGATAAACGGCAGCACACTGACGACAAATGACACGACCGGCAACGCGTTCGACGATAGTCTCAAGCGGAACCTGCAGTCCTAAAACAAGCGAAATTTGACGCTGATCTTCAGCGAGAAGTCGATCCAAAAGCCGAGCCTGATCCAGGGTACGTGGATAACCATCGTAGATGGCACCAGATTTGGCATCTGTGCACAAACGCTTCTTGATTAACTCACCGACAAGATTATCGGGAACCAGTTGCCCTTGAGACATAAAGTGATCGAAGGACTTTCCAAGCTCGGAACCGGACTCTCGCTCACGGCGCATCATGTCTCCTGTGGAGATTTGCGGAAGCGAATATTCGTCACTGATGTACTTGGATTGCGTTCCTTTGCCTGAGCCAGGAGGCCCAATAAAAACCACATCAAGAGCCATGCTAGGAATTAGCTCCTCGTATTTGCATGCTCGATTGCGCGCCCGAGACACCTTCGTAGCGATGCGTAATCATGTATGATTCCATCTGCTGTACGGTATCAAGCGCAACACCAACCACGATCATCAGCGAGGTACCACCAAAATAAAAGGGAACACGCCACACGGTCTGGATAATCGTTGGCAAGGTACACACCGCAGCAACGTAAATAGCCCCAGCAACAGTGATACGAGACATGACGCCTTCGATGTATTCAGCGGTCGCTTTTCCCGGACGAATGCCAGGGATAAATGCATTTTGCTTCTTTAGATTTTCTGCAATCTCAACAGGCTGAAACGTGATCGCCGTGTAAAAGAAACAGAAGAATATAATTAAACTCGCAAAAACAAAGGTATAGATCCACTGCCCAGGAATAAACTGCTGCTGCAACCATTCCATCCCCGGCACGTCCATGCCAGCTAAGGTTAGGGGAAAGGCAAGGATGGATGAAGCAAAGATGGGTGGGATCACTCCCGATGCATTAACTCGCAGAGGTAAATGGGAGCCTTGTGCGCCGTACATTTTTTGCCCGAGCATACGTTTGGCGTAGCTGATCGGAATACGCCTTTGCGCACGCTCAAAAACAACGATGACGACGATCACAAGCAGGGCAATCATGGCGATCATGAGCAAACTCACAGGCTGAATCTGACCGATTTTTAGCTGTGATGATGTTTGAATGAGCGCATTGGGTAAGTCTGCAACGATACCGGCAAAGATAATCAGTGAGATGCCGTTGCCCACACCCCTTTCCTGTATCTGTTCACCTAGCCACATGAGGAACGCAGTCCCTGTGGTGAGCGTGATGACCGTGAGCAAACGAAAGGGCCATCCTGGATTTGCAACCACATCACCATATTGCGAGGTGATATTAAGACGCTCGAGGTAGAAGGAAACGAACAACCCCTGGACGATACTGAGCACAATGGTTGCGTAACGCGTGTATTGGTTAATCCGTCGCTGTCCAGACTCTCCCTCTTTGCGTAGTTCATCAAGGTGAGGAACAACCACCGACATAAGCTGGAAAATAATGCTCGCCGAGATGTAGGGCATAATGCCCAGAGCAAAAATGGAGAGCTGTTCTAGAGCGCCACCGGAAAAGAGGTTAAACAGGCGCAAGAAGGTTCCCGATTGATCCTTGACGATGCGCTGCATCACGCTGCGGTCAACACCAGGAGTGCTGACAAATATACCAAGTCGGTATACGGCGAGCAGCGTTAGCGTAAAAATAACCCGCTTACGCAGATCGGGAATCTTAAAAATATTGTTTAGGACAGACATGAATTAGCATCTTTGCTTAGGAAAGAATTTCTACACATCCGCCCTGCGCTTCGATCTTCTGTATGGCAGCGGCACTGGCTGCATGAACACGAACAGTCAATGCTTTACTTACCTCGCCCTCGGCAAGTAGTTTTATCTTAGATACAGACGATTTACGGACCAAACCAACCTTTTTGAGAAGCTCGATGTCTATGGCTTGGTTAGCCTGAAAGCGTTCTAGCGCCTTCACGTTAATCACCTGAGGTTGGTCAGAGTTATCACGCCAAAAACCAACCTTAGGCAATCGACGTTGCAGTGGCATTTGCCCGCCTTCAAAACCAAGCTTGCCGAAGTTGCCAGGATGACGCGCTTTCTGCCCCTTTTGACCTTTTCCTGCAGTCTTGCCAAGACCAGAGCCAGGGCCTCGGCCCTTGCGTTTTTTGGGCCGAACGGCGCCAACAGGTGGACGCAATCGAGAAAGCAAAGGAACGCTTGTCTGTTGCTCAGTCATGGGATGCCTCAACGTGCACAAGATGTAAAACTTTTTTGATCATGCCGCGAAATGCTGGTGTATTTTTGCGAGTTACCGTGGAGCCCACTCGACCAAGTCCCAGCCCTTTGATGATGGCATGCTGTTTTTGAGGACGCCCAATCAAGCTACGCACAAGCGTGATTTGAAGTGTGTCAGATGAGTTTGTCATACAGCCTCCTCAATGGACTTTGAAAGTCTTGCTTCGACTTGTTCTTTTGACTCTAGACGAGTTAAGGCATCGATCGTCGCATTCACCACATTGTGAGGGTTGTTCGTTCCGATCACTTTGGCAAGAACGTCGCGAATACCTGCGGCTTCCACAATAGCGCGCACAGCGCCCCCCGCGATTACACCTGTTCCCTCCGAAGCAGGCCGTAACATCACATAACCAGCGCCGAAATGACCCATGATCCGATGCGGAATGGTGGCATCACGCATGGATACACGAAACATAGATTTGCGGGCACGCTCGTTACCCTTGCGAATGGCATCGGGGACTTCGTTAGCTTTGCCCAAACCGACCCCTACGTGTCCTTTGCCGTCACCGACCACAACCAGTGCGCTGAAGCTGAAACGACGTCCACCTTTGACAACTTTGGCAACCCGGTTGATGTAAACAACGCGGTCGTTGATGTCTTCGAGGGTCTCTGGATCGATAACGTTCAATCTTTTATCCATGGTTCACCTAAAAACTAAGCCCTGCTTCACGTGCACCGTCCGCGACGGCACGGATGCGACCGTGGTAGACGTAACCACCTCGATCAAACACAACTTGGGATATGCCCTTTTTTTTGCAGATCTCTGCAACCGCTTGCCCGACTTTCTTGGCAACGTCTACTTTCGTGCCGGACTTAAGTTCTGCAGCCATCGTACGGCTTGATGACGCTGCTAGAGTTGTACCCTCAGCATCATCGATGACCTGAGCATAAATGTGCACAGAGCTCCTAAACACAGAAAGCCTTGGGCGTTTATTACTACCAATAATCTTCCCACGAATTCGACGTCTACGTCGCAGACGCATTTTTTGCTTTGTTATTGCCATGATTATTTACCGCCCTTACCACCAGATTTGCCGGCTTTTTCACGAATACGTTCGCCATTAACACGAACTCCTTTACCCTTATAAGGCTCAGGTGGGCGAAATGAGCGGATCCTGGATGAGAGTTGTCCGAGTGACTCTTTGTCATTCGATTCAAGCCATATGCGAGGACGCTTTATCCCGGCTTCATCGATAGTTTCAACTTTTGCAGAAACATTTTCAGGCAGCTTGAGCTGTACAGTATGAGATAAACCAAGAGCCATGGTTAGATCTCGCCCTTTGATGTCCGCACGATAACCAACCCCGTGAAGATCGAGAAAGGACTTGTATCCCTCAGCAACGCCTTGAACCATATTACCGAGCAACGCACGACTCAATCCCTGATAAAGTCTTCCTTGCTTGCCAGACTTCTCGCGTGGAACAACACGAATAGAGTTTGATTCTTGTTGATGAAGGATTTCGACTGCAGCTGGAAAAGACCTTGAAAGCTCTCCCTTAGGACCTTTCACTTGAACGGTGTTCTCATCGATTTTGATTTCAACCCCCTTGGGGATTTCTAAAATCTTTTTACCGACTCGAGAGTGCTTTGTCTCTGAACTTGGATCCATCATTACCACACCTCACAAAGCACTTCACCACCCATACGTTGCTTGCGTGCTTCATTGCCTGTCATCAATCCTTTGGACGTCGACATAACAGCAATCCCAAGACCGTTGTACACCACAGGTATGCTTGAGTGGTCAACGTAAACACGACGACCAGGACGGCTCCGTCTTCGTATACCAGAGATAACGCAACACTCATGCCTATCGTAACGCATACGAATTTTCATCTGAGCTTTAACCTGCTCATCAACTTCAAAGCCGTTGATATAACCTTCGCGTTCCAAGATACGCGCGATCTGTGCTTTAAGCCTTGATGCAGGCATATTTACAGTTGTATGGCCAGCTTTTCCTGCATTGCGCACGCGCGCAAGCATGTCGGCAATTGGATCTGTCATCATAATCGTTATTTCCTAAATGGCATTCCGAGGTGAGTAAGAAGTGAACGCCCTACAGCATCGTTTTGAGCTGTCGTTACAATCGAGATATTAAGGCCTCGAACTTTGAGTATCTTATCGTAGTCGATTTCTGGAAAAATGATCTGCTCGGTAACTCCAAGACTATAGTTACCCCGGCCATCAAAAGCTTTTGGACTAACGCCACGAAAGTCACGCACGCGTGGGAGTGCCAAAGAAAAAAGCCTTTCCAAAAACTCCCACATACGCTGACGACGTAGGGTTACCATCGCACCTATGGGAGCCCCTTCACGCAATTTAAAGCCCGCAATGGACTTGCGTGCACGAGTCATCACAGCACGTTGACCACACATCACGGAAAGTTCATCGAGAGCAGAATCAATCACTTTGGAGTTTTGAACTGCTTCACCAAGCCCCATACTCAATACGATTTTTTGTAGCCTTGGAACCTCCATAATATTTTGGAAAGAGAATTCCTTCATGATGGCTGGTACGACTTCGTTTGTGTATTTGGAATGAAGATTTGCGATTGAATCAACCATAGTATTTCCTCAACGACACGTCTGCTCTTACAGATCTGCTCCGGAACGCACAGCAACGCGCTTCTTTTTCAGCGTATCTTGTCCTTGAACAATTCTTACCCGGGTAGGCTTATCTGTTGAGGGATCAACAGGCATAACATTGGAGATATGAATGGGGCGTTCTAATTCTATGCGACCACCCTCTGGGTATTGTTGACTGGGCTTGCGATGCACAATGGCCTTGTTAACTCCTTCGACAAGGACCCGCTGTACTTCGGGAATGACTTTGACAACGCGCCCACGCGCACCGCGATCTTTACCCGCGATTACTTGAACAAGATCGTCTTTCCTCAGTCTACGCATACTAATCCGCTCTCCTAAACAACTTCAGGGGCAAGAGAAACAATTTTCATAAATCTTTTCGCACGCAGCTCTCTTGCAACTGGGCCTAAGATACGTGTGCCCACAGGCTCGCCTTGGTTATTGATAATCACAGCGCTGTTTGCATCGAACTTAACGTAGGTTCCGTCAGGACGGAGGTATTCACGTGCGGTGCGTACAACTACTGCTTTGGCGACATCACCTTTTTTAACACGAGCAGTAGGCAAAGCCTCTTTAACGGCAACGACGATTACATCGCCTAAACCAGCAAAACGACGACGAGAACCACCAAGCACCTTGATGCATTGAACTTTCTTCGCGCCGCTATTGTCTGCAACAGAGAGTACAGTTTCACTTTGAATCATGATTATACCTCTGGTGGCCGTTCGATAAGACGTACTGCCACAAAGCGTTTGGTGCGTGAGTAAGGCTTACTTTCCTGAATTTCGATCAGGTCGTTCGTTTTGAATTGCTCGTGCTCGTCATGGGCATGCAGGCGTTTACGACGTTTCACGTATTTACCGTATAAAGGATCACGATATCGATTAACCACTTCAACTGTTACCGTCTTGCGCGCACGCCCCGATGAAGAGGTATTGTTGATCACTTGACCAACAAACAACCTGCGTTTCGGCTTTACACCAGACAAGAGAGATGTGTCGATTGGCTGTGTCATGGGTTGTTACTCTTAGGTTGATTTTTCTCAGCGACCAGCTGTTCACGCATGAGTGTTTTTACACGTGCAAGATTTCGCTTTAGTTTGGGGATTTGACTTGTGTTATCAAGCTTGTTGGAAAAGTTATCGAAGCGTGCTTGCCACAGTTCTCGCTTCCAAGTGGACTCAAGTTCGCGCAATTCTACCAATGGTTTTTCGCGCAATTCTTGGATTTTCATAAGCAATCCTTTCGGGAAATAAACTGCGTTCGAACAGGAAGCTTATGACGTGCGACCTCAAAAGCCTCACGTGCTAGATGCTCTGGAACTCCTTCGATCTCATACAGAAGCCGCCCTGGCTTAATGACAGCCACCCAACTCTCGACACTTCCTTTACCTTTACCCATACGTGTTTCGAGAGGCTTTTTGGTAATCGGCTTATCTGGGAAGATGCGAATATAAAGCTTTCCTGAGCGTTTGACCTTACGCTGAATCGCCATACGAGCGGCTTCAATTTGGCGAGAGCTGATCCGACCACAGTCGGTTGCTTGCAAACCAAAATCGCCAAACGAAATCGCAGAACCGCGTGAAAGACCACGCATGCGTCCTTTTTGTTGTTTACGAAATTTTGTGCGCTTAGGCGATAACATAGAGGTGCCTTAGGAGGGATTGTTAGTAAAAAAGGAAGACTGTCGTCGACGCTGAGGCAGCACTTCGCCACGATAAATCCAACACTTGATACCGATAGTGCCGGCAGGAGTATGTGCCGTTGCTTCGCCATAATCAATATCAGCACGTAGGGTATGCAGTGGAACACGACCTTCGCGATACCCTTCTGAGCGGGCAATTTCTGCCCCACCAAGTCGACCACCCGCTAAGACACGGATCCCTTTGACGTTAAACTTCATGGCTGTAGACACAGCTTTTTTCATGGCACGACGAAAAGCAACGCGTCTTTCAAGCTGAGTAGCAATATTCTCGGCAACAAGTTTTGCGTTTGTCTCAGCCTTCCGAACCTCTTGGATGTCGACAAAAAGCTCGTTTTCCGTGTACTTCTGCAAAGAAGCACGCAATTGCTCAACCCCCGCACCACGCTTACCGATTATGATGCCAGGCCTTGAAGTGTGTATAATGACGCGGACTTTATTAGCAGCACGCTCCACCTCAACATCGGCGATACCTGCATGAGAGAATTTCTTAAAGATAGCCTCTTTGAGCGACAGGTCTTGCTGAAGCCAAACCGCGTATTGACGGTCTTCGTACCACTTTGATTTCCAAGGCTTGATAACGCCTAGACGAAACCCATAAGGATGTGTTTTCTGCCCCACTGTTACTTCTCCCCAACCACGATTGTGATGTGGCTCATTCCTTTTTTGATCTGAGTTGCACGCCCCATCGCTCTTGGTCGCCAGCGACGCATATTTCTGTCGGGAGCTTTGTCAGCATAGGCCTCGATGACATGCAAACGATCGAGATCCGTCGCACTGCGCTCATTCATGGCATTTGCAATTGCGCTATCGAGTGTCTTGGTGACAATCTGAGCAGCCGAACGAGGTGTAAACTTGAGAAAGGCAAGGGCTTCAGCAACATTTTTACCTTGCACCTCGCGCAGCACAACTCTGGCTTTTCGAGGTGATATGCGCTGAAATCGAGCTCGAGCAATCGCTTCCATGGCTATCTCTTAACTCCCGCTTTACGATCGGCAGCATGGCCTTGAAATGTACGTGTTGGCGCAAACTCACCAAGCTTGTGACCCACCATATTTTCAGTAATGAAGACGGTGACAAACTTGCGGCCGTTGTGTACGGCAAAGGTTAATCCGACAAATTCTGGAATGATTGTCGAGCGACGTGACCACGTTTTGATAATCTTCTTACTTCCGCTTTGAACATGCGACTCGGCTTTGAGCGCAAGCTTATGATCGATAAACGGACCTTTTTTTAAAGATCGTGCCATGATTATTTCTTCCTACGTCGGCGAACAATAAAGACGTTAGTTGATTTACGACGACGTGTACGCAATCCTTTTGCAAGCTGTCCCCAAGGCGAACAAGGGTGACGACCACCAGATGTGCGCCCTTCACCGCCTCCCATAGGATGATCAACTGGATTCATGGTAACGCCCCGGTTATGTGGACGCCGCCCTAACCAACGCGTACGACCAGCTTTACCCAATGAAATTAGACTGTGTTCCAAGTTAGAAACCTGACCAATAGTCGCACGGCATCGCATATGGATGAGTCGAAATTCTCCCGAGGGCATGCGTATCTGGGCGTAGTCACCCTCTTTGGCCATGATTTGTGCAGCCACACCGGCAGAGCGCACGAATTGAGCGCCACCGCCTATTTTGCTTTCTACTGCATGCACCATGGTACCCAGAGGTATGTAGCGCAGAGGCAATGAATTGCCTGGCTTCACATCAGCAAAGCGGGAAGAAACGACTGTATCGCCTGTTTTCAGTCCATCTGGAGCTAGGATGTAGGACTTATCTCCATCTTTATAATGAAGACGAGCGATATACGCGGTCCTGTTAGGATCGTACTCAATACTTGCAACACGTGCAGGCACACCCACCTTGCGACGGTGGAAATCGATTAAGCGATAACGACGTTTATGACCACCACCGCGAAAACGAATGGTTGTACGACCATGATTGTTACGTCCACCGCTAGAGGACTTTGACAAAATCGCGGATCGCAGTGGCTGAACAGCATCGATCTTGGAAAAATCTGCAGTTTCGTAGAAACGTCGCGCTGGTGAGGTAGGACGATATCGTTTGACAGCCATAACTATGCGCCCTCAAAAAAGTCTATTGAGTGACCTTGAGCCAAAGTCACGATCGCTTTTTTCCAGTTTTTTGTCTTCGCGTATCCACGCCCCATACGACGCATGCGGCCACGCACAATCATAGTGTTCACGTTGACGACAGAAACGCGAAAAAGAGTTTCGATGGAACGTCGAATCTGAGTCTTAGTGGCATCGCGATCGACCTTAAATAAGTACTGATTATCAGCACGCAACCGGTCTGCTTTTTCAGACAGAACGATTGGACGTTTGACGACATCTTCAGGAAGCATGGGATTCTTTCTTTGAATCAAAGCGCTTTTCAATCGAAGAGAGCGAGCTTTTGCTAAGGATTAATGTCCTGTAACGCAATGTATCATACACATTAAGGGCTTCAGGAACCATGCATTGATGCGACGTAAGATTTCTTGCACTTAGGTTTAGCTCGCGGTTTTCTTTGCTATCTACAATGAGCGCACTTTGATCGGCCTTGAGTTTTCTAAGAATATTGACCAGCTCTTTAGTCTTCGCATTTTCCATACGAAAATCATCGATGACGATCAGGTTATTTTCAGCAAAACGCAACGACAAGACACTACGTAGCGCACCTTGACGCATTTTTCTTGGGATTCGATATCCCGCAGACCAAGGCTTCGGACCATGGGCTTTGCCTCCACCAACGAATACGGGCGCCAATGCCGAACCGTGACGTGCCCGCCCGGTGCCTTTTTGCTTGTACATCTTTTTTCGAGTACCAGCGACTTCAGAGCGGGTTTTGGAGTTTGCGGAGTAGACGCGTCGGCGTGAACGTTGAGCTTTAACCTCTTCGTAAATAAGCCCTTCATTAACAGGAGCAGCGAAGATAAAGTCGCTCAGATCAACTTCACCAACAGCATCACCTTCCAAGTTGTAAACGGTTGCCTTAGGCATGGTTCCTCAGTGCTCGGGGCGGGGATTATGACTTGATCTCGACATCGACGCCAGCAGAAAGATCGAGTTTCATAAGCGCGTCAAGTGTTTGTTGGGTGGGCTCGAGAATATCCAAGAGCCGCTTGTGCGTGCGGATTTCAAATTGCTCACGTGACTTTTTATCCACGTGAGGACCACGCAACACGGTATAACGATTGATGCGTGTTGGCAGAGGGATAGGGCCTGCGACCCGAGATCCGGTTCTGCGAGCGGTATCAAGGATTTCACTCGAGGACTGGTCAAGCAAACGATGATCGTATGCTTTGAGACGAATACGTATTTTAGTTGCAGTTGTCATGCTTGTACCGACTTCGTTTGAGTTACTCAATAATCTTGGAGATGACACCTGCGCCGACAGTGCGACCGCCTTCGCGA
>CAYWAT010000086.1:0-11529 GCA_964456305.1 uncultured Polyangiales bacterium
GATGATCTTAACAACGCTCTAACACGCCAAAAACGTCTACAACGCCAGCGCATCGGCGATATTTTAGTCGACCTCGGTTACATTCAGAGAGCTCAGCTCGAGGCGGCAGTGCGTCATCAGCTTGTCGAAATCACACTAAGCTAGGCGTACCACCCATGCACCGCATGGCCTCCTCACATCGAAAAACCACCACAAGCACAATGCACACGCGAGCTTTCAGTTCGAAAATTTGAGGATACGCTTACCTCTGAACAAACTGTGGACAACACTGTGAATTAGCGCTGTGAATATCCTGTGGATTTCTGTTTACAAATTATTCAACAGCTTTACCCCAGGATTAGCAAAACACTTTATTTCGCATATTAAATATTATATTTCATGTATTTATAATATCTTGTCCACAATTCACAGCGTAGATGATGAAGAACTTAATTTAAATTAAATTAAGAATTAAGCATTTCGTTTCCATTCTATCCCTCTGTTAATTTCTCCTACGCATCCCAGCGACAGTTCGATTTTTCATGGTAGGCTGCGCATCCTGATGCGTTTCACAGTTTCACAGGAGGAACTCACTCAAGCCCTAACGCGTGCGCAAGCGATTGCCGATCGCAAAAGCAGCATGCCCATCCTGGCGCACGTGCTTTTGCAAGCAAAAGAGGGGTATTTGCATCTCTGCGCAACCGACCTGACCTTGCAGGTTACCAGCACGCTGAAAGCCTCTATCGAAGAGGAAGGTCAGCTTACCCTACCCGCCCGTACGCTTTTCGATGTTGTGAAAAACCTCCCCTCAGCCGCAGTAGAACTGGCTTCGGTTGACGATGCTCAGGTTGAAGTCCGTGCGGGCAAGTCGCGTTATCGCTTGGCTTACCTCAAGGGCGACGACTACCCCGAGCTGCCTCAGGCAGATGAGGCCAAAGAGTGCACCATGAATGTCGAATCGCAGCGCCTGCTATCGGTCTTGAGCAAGGTGCACATTTCGATGACCCAAGATAGCAGTCGTCCTCATCTTGCGGGTGCATTGCTCGAGATTCACAAAGATCGCCTGCGCATGGTAAGCATCGATGGGCATCGGCTGACTTGCGTTGAGAGCTTGGGCGATACTCCGCAGGCCTTGGATCCCCTGCTATTGCCTGCAAAAGGGGTACACGAGTTGCGTCGACTGCTTGAGGATAAGTTGATCGCAGGCGACGATACTCAGGTGCGAGTGATGATTAATCGCCCCTATTTTTTTCTTCAGCGAGGCTCGGTTATCCTTGGTATCAAGCTCATTCAAGATGGTTTTCCTCCTTATGCGCAGGTAATTCCGCAAAGCCACCAAAGGCAGGCCGTTGTTTCACGACAGGCCCTTGTGGATGCCTTGCGTCGCGTTCGTGTGTTGATGCAGGATAAAAGTAGACCCGTGCGTTTTTGCTTTGAGTCCGCGTCGTTGCAACTCACCAGTGAGAGTCCCGAAGTTGGCGATGCTTACGAGGAAATCGAGGCTAGCTACGAAGGTGAAACATTGATGATCGGTCTTAATGCCGGCTATGTGTTGGACGCTTTAGGTGTACTCGAAGACGAGGAGATCACGCTGCAGCTTAGCGGCGATTTGGATCCCAGCGTGATTCGACCTGCAACTCAGGGGCAGGAAGATAGCTTTGTGGGCGTCATCATGCCCATCCGTGTGTAAGTTAAAATGCTGCCCCTACGTGTGCGGCGGTTGCGACTTCATCAATGGCGCAATTTGCATGCGGTTGATTGGAATCCTGGTCCCGGATTTAACGTGATCGCAGGTGCCAACGGCTCTGGAAAATCTAATCTTATTGAGGCAATCGACTATCTCGCCACCTTGCAAAGCTTTCGCCGTGCAACCCGTCATGAAGTCATCGCGTTTGAACAAGAGCAGTCTTTATTGATGGCGCAGGTGGATGGACATGGTGACTTAGAGCACTCGTATCAGATTGAGATAAATCGCCAGGGGCGTCGGCGCATCAAGCTCAATGGCAAGCAACCCGCGCGTTATGCCCAATGGCTGCAGCATGTGCCCACAGTAGTCTTTCAGCCAGAGCATTTGAATTTTTCGTCGGGTTCGCCGGATGTGCGTCGCGCTTTTTTGGATCGCTGCTTGGGATATCTCGATGCTAGTTATCGCGACCACTTAAAAACCTACGATAAAGCGTTGCGCAGCCGTAACCATCTTTTGCGTCATCAAGGGGACGATAAAGCGCTGCGTGCTTATGATGTTCTTTTAGCGCAGCATGGGCTGGCACTGGCGCAGTTGCGCGCGGATCTATGCACGGAACTTTTTCCGCGCGCGAAAGCAATTGCCGAGTTTATCTTTGCCGATTCAATCGATCTGACTCTCTCTTACCGGTCCCAGACGGATCCAAACCAGGAAAGCGATGCCTTTATGAAGCGCTTGCATGCCGTACTTCCTAAGGACCGTTTGCGAGGATATACCACCTACGGTCCACATACTGATGATATTGCCATGGAATTTCATCAGAAGGCTTCTATGCGTCGCTATGCATCACAGGGTCAACGACGGGTGATGGTACTGGCTTTTAAGCTCGCCGAAGCTGAGCTTTTGAGTGAACGATTAGGGATTTTGCCCATTATTTTGCTTGATGATGTTTCAAGCGAATTGGACCGCGACCGTTGTGCCCGTCTTTTTGAGAATCTGACTAAACTCAACGCTCAAGTCTTTTTGACCACCACTCATCATGACTATCTGCCTTTGAATGAGGGTCGGCAAAACCTGAGCGTTCGGGCTGGAGAGCTTAGCTGCAGTTAAGTTCGGCACGGCGATACGTGCTGTTCGGGAATCCTTGATCGTTGCGACACTCTTCCCAAATAGCGGGGTTGGGACGACTGTTGAGGCCAAGCTGACTTGCTGTCCTGCATTGGCAGGCAGGATCATCACCTGGTGTAGTCGTTGCATTGTTATTTTCATCGCCTGAGTTTTGGTCGTTGGGATTGTTACTATTGGGAGTTTCAGGCTCTGGATTATTTTCTTCGGGCGTATCGCTCTTTTTGCGCGCTTCGCGTTGGTCAGGCTGCATCATGCAGTCAAACTCAAAGACTGCCATCTTGCTGGTGTCGCCGCTCATAAGCTTGGGATTATTGGGATCATAAGTACATCCCTCGTATTCAGCATGCGCTTTACGCGGATCAAAGCTGATGCATTTGCCATTGCACCAACCGCAGGTGGTGTTGTTGGCAATGCAGCCATAACAGGTGTTCTGGGCGGCACATTCGCTGGGCGAGCTGAGTTCTGCCTCGGATTCGCTGCCACCATTTGGATTTTCACCAGGTGCTTCAGTGGGGGGTGTTTCCCCGGGTAGCTGCGTATTTTCACGGCGTTTGCAGACTCGTTGGTCACCGTCGCTGACGCAAAGAAGGTATTTATCGGGATAACAGATATCGCCTTCACCATCGTTATTACTATCGCAACATGTTTCACCATCGCGGTCACAGGATGGGTTGGTGCACATATTTTCTGCGATTGCCTGGTTGGGATCAGCGCTGCTGCAGCTGAGGGCGGGATCATCGCAGTTGCTGGTGTCACCGTCGGGTAGGTTTAGGCAGCATGCCTGATCCGTGGCGCCGCAAGGCTGACAACTTTTTGCGCCCGACGCGTCTTCGATACAGGTGAAGCGCTTATCAGCAGTCGATACGCAAGGGTAAATGGCTGTGTTACCGTTTTGCTCGCAGCAGGTTTCACCTTCGAGACCGCAACTCACCGCATCGATTTTTTTACAGCTGCTGGTATCCGCATCATAAGCATCTGGGCCGTCGCAACACTCAAGAGCAGTATCGGCGCTTCCGCCCGAGGGCACACAACAGCTACGTCGATTGCTACGTGTCGTGCCTTCTTGGATTGCGGCTTGGCACACCGCATTCTGTTGATCAGAGCAGTCCTTCGTGCTGGTGCAGCCGATTTGAGCAGTGGTGTTGGTGGGAATAAGACAAAGGCTGGCGCTGCGGCCATCAACAATCACGTTTTCGGCACATTCGAGGCCAAATGTGCAGCGGTTTGGGCCGGTTGCGCAGGGTTCGCGAAGGCTTCCAGGTGTGCCGCCACTGCCTTGATCGCCCCCGTCGCCAAAGCCATTTCCGTCAGCGCCAACGAATCCGCCTGCTGGACCCCCACCGTCTTGGTTGGTGTCGGTTTGGCTCGACGATCGCTTTTTATCGCCGCCACCACAGGCCAGGGCAAGGACCGCAATTAGCGCGATGAGAAGATGAGAGAGAGAGTTGGTTGTGATTGTACGTGTCATAGTTACTGTCCCATCATCATAAGGTGAGTATAAAGGGTTTGACCGCTTGGCGGTTCAGTTGTTTGCCCGTCGCCTGGAGCCGTAGTCGCGTAGTTGCGATGCACGGCACAGACATTGCGCCGAGTGGCTAAGAAAGAGGCGCTATAGATCACCGCCTTGCTGGCGGGTTGAGTCAAATCAACCGTGTTTTTACCCTCGACGTCATTAGGCATCAGACCCAGAGCCACAGGTCCAATGATGCGTTCAGCAGCAGCATCGTCGTTGAGTGTCAAGTTGTCCTGCAAGGTCGTGGCGTTGAGCAGCATCTGATTGTCATTGAGCAGCATGGTTTTAGCCCCTTCTGCAGGCACCAAGGTACTACCCATCCAGCAACCGCGACCCTGGTTGCACTCATGGTCGAGACCTAAAATTTCACCGATGGCATAGAAAAGCTCGCCATGACTAAGTTCGGCGCGAGGTCTGAAGGTCATGAGCATCGTTGAGACGGTATTATTGTTTGGCGTGGTATTGCGGGTGACGCTTTGCAGAAGTCCCTCGCGCATCGCGAGGCAAATCCAGTTTTTGCGCTCACTGCGAATACTATCGGGTAAGTCAGCAAGTTCTTGATCCAAGTCACTTGGTTCGCTTTCGAAGGTGCAGGGAGGCGGTGGTGTCACAGCGCCGGTATCATAAAATCCTTTGATTTTCACAAGTAGCTCAGCAGCCCATTGTCGTTGCAATCCCAGACTTGCATTGAAGTTCGGCGAGCCATCGGAGCGTGCTTGAATCACACCACTATTAATCAAGTGACGCAGCGCAGCTTCATACCAAAGGCCTTGGCCCCGTACATCATCATGTAGTCGCTGTGTATCGAAGGATGCCAATTCGTCGCTTACATCGGCGCAGGCTTCGGCGCTTGGGACCGCCTTAAAGTCGCGAAAAAGCGCTTGGATTTTTGCTGACTTGCTTTGCCCAGAACCAAAACCTGCGGGTACACAGCCCGTGATTCCAACACAAAGAAACGCACAAAGGGTGCTAAAAGGGATGATAAAGCGTAACGAGGTCATAGTACGTAAGACAAGGTATTCAATATATGTACCACTTCGACACAAAGCGATTTCTTATCAATAAACAGTGATTTTAAGGAAAGTTTGTTCCTTACTGAATCTAAAAGGTGGTCTGATGTACTCAGATCCCACATTGCCTAGGACAATTGTTCTCGCGACGGGTCCCAGTAAAGCTTGAGTTCCTAAGTTGCATTATGCTAAGCGCTTTGCGTGGCGTTGATTGAATTTCGGGGGGTAAAAAAATCCTTTGGCAGCAAGGTGATTTATCGCGACCTCAATCTAGAGGTTCAGGATGGCGAGTCGCTCACCATTATAGGTGGATCAGGACAGGGTAAGAGCGTGATGCTCAAGATGCTCATCGGTCTTTTGGAGTTGGATGCCGGTGAGATTTATTTTGATGGCGAACGTATTTCTGGAATTCGTGAAAAGCATTGGCCGCCCATCCGGCGACGTATCGGCATGTTATTTCAAGGGGCAGCCCTTTTTGACTCACTCAATGTGCGCGAAAATGTGGCTTATGGCTTGCGCGAGCACGAGTCTTTAAGTGAAGCGGAAATCGATGAGCGCGTGGCCGAAGCTTTGGGTTACGTGGGTTTACCGGGGATTGAGTGTATGTGGCCCAGTGATTTGTCAGGTGGGATGAAAAAGCGTGTTGGTTTGGCGAGGGTTGCAGCGGTACGGCCCGATGTGTTGCTCTATGATGAGCCCACCACAGGTCTTGATCCCATCAACGTCACGCGTATTAACCGATTGATTTTACATCTCAAAAAAACGCTTAACATCACTTCAGTGGTAGTTACGCATGATATGGAAAGCGCGTTTAGCATTAGTGATCGCATGATTATGATTCATCGGGGCGAGGTGATTTTTTCGGGAACGCCGGATGCGATTCGCCAGAGTAAGGATGACCGTGTGCGGGGCTTTATCGAAGGTCATGCGCCTGAGGAAGATACCGAAACCATGACTCTTTTACGCAACGCGGGTTAAATCATGGCTCTGCAAAAAACCGAACTTCGTGTGGGTATCTTTGTTTTAGTGGCGTTGATGATCACTGTAGGACTCGCCTTTTTGGTGGGCGAACGCAACGATATCTTTAGTAGCAAGCGCGATTATTATGCGATTTTTGATCACGTAGAGGGGCTTCGCGCGGGTAGTCGTGTGCGTATTGCCGGTGTGCATGTGGGCTCAGTGAGCGATGTTAAGTTGCTCGAAAAAAGTGGGCGGATCAAAACCACGCTGAGCGTTAATCGCAATGCCACCGCGATGATTCGGCAGGGTTCGGTGGTTTCGATCACCAGCAAGGGCATGCTGGGTGACAAGTTGATCGATATTTCTGTCGGCGAAGGAAAAGTACTGCCAACGGGTTCTACTTTGCCTGCCGAAACACCCTCAAGTATTGGGATGTATTTGCAAAAGGTGGGCAAGGTTCTCGATGAAACCCACGCCATTACTCGCAATGTGCGCAAGGTGACAGAGCCTTTATCCAGTCCTCAATTTGCAGAGGATATTCGCGCAACCGTACATCAAGTTGCAGATATCAGTAAGCAAATGGCGGAAGGAAGAGGGACAATCAATCGTCTTTTGAGTGACCCTACTATGGCCAATACTGTGCATGGAACCTTGCGTAATCTGCAGCAATCTGCACGCGAACTCAGTGGTACATTACGCAGTATCCGCCGGGTTGTGGATACTGCACACAACGAAAAAGGCGCTTTGCATGCGTTGCTCTACGACCCAAGTGGGGAGCAGCTGGTGCGCAATCTTGCTGATGCGACAGGTGAGGTAGCGTTGTTGATGCGTGATGTACGTACCAAACCCGGCACTGTTCACGACCTTATTTACGAAAACAAAGCCGATAATCTCATCGCTAATCTCACTGCGGTAAGTGAGGATCTCAAATTCATCGCCCATCAGGTGCGCAAAGGCGAGGGTACCTTGGGGCGTATGCTTACAGATCCCTCGGTTTATGAAGACCTCAAGCGCTTAGTGGGCAACCTTAACCGCAACCAAGTACTACGTTCCCTCGTGCGCTATTCCATCAAACAAGACCAAAGTCCTGAGCAGGCGCCTGAACCTGTGTCGGTAGCAGAATAAATATTAAAAAGAGTTGATGCGAATTTTAAAAATTAGTGTGCTACATTGCTTGGCTTGTTGATTCAATAAAGGAGTATGTGTATGAAAAATTCGATTCTTTTAATGAGTATATATATCCAACTAAGCTTAATTGGATGTGCCTCTGATGTAGAAGTAAATGAATTTAATAAATTAGACTTAGAAGATAGAATAGAGAGAGTGCTAAAAAATTATAATATTTGGACTATTTTACGTGAGTTTAGATATGTGAAGATAAGGAAATAAAATGTTATAATTTACCTTATGGACAACTTGATTTGACTAGAGATGAGTGTGATGCGCAGAAAAAAGATGGGGAAAAGTGCGGCAAATTTAACGTCAACTATCGCAATACAATATTTAGATATCATATGGAAGACTGGAGTCCCTATGGTGTTATGTATGAAACCAACGGTTTTGGATACTGTGGTTACTCAACTAATGGGCCAGCTAGCGTTCAGACATTAGAGGAATGCTTTCCAATAAATTGAGACCTAAGCTGATTTCGCCGATCATGGCAGCGTGCATTGGATTATTCACGCACTGGGGTTGTTTTGTGCCGTGGTCGGCCTAAGGGCTGGCTCTTGCGACGTTGCCCGTGATAACTCAGATTACCCGGGCTTCGTTGCCAAAAGGTTAGGTGTTAAGGGCTCTTCTACTGACCATAAATTAGCCCATGCTCCTAGCATTCCTATGGCTCTGCCAGAGACCTTGCCCTGGGATCATAAAGGCAAGGTCGATGATCCTAACTTTTTAGGCCAGCCCGATAGAGAGGTTCTGCACACACTGCGTTATGGACGCATTGTGGCGGTCGAAAAGGGCAAAGGCGGTCGCTCGCTTGGTTTTAGACTGACCTTTGACAATGGCTTGCGCGCCTATTTTAAGCCGGAGCAAGAGTTCTCTGGGGCTCACTGGTATGGTGAAATTGCTGCTTATTGTGTGGACCGTACACTGAGCTTAGGACGTGTCCCAACTGTGGTTGGGCGACGTATCGCCTGGTCAAAGCTGCGTTCAGCAGCAGGTGGTGACCGTCGCATTCGCGAGCTTAAGATCAATGATGATGGCGAACTGCGCGGTGCGCTTGTGCTGTGGGTTGAAGAAGGGCTCGAGCGAGTGCGTTGGGGCAATGGTTGGGAGCGATGGGTGCGTATCAAAGCGCATATAGGTATCAGTCCCTATCGTCGGCCGCATGACTACCGCCTTGCGTTGAATAGTGGGCATCAAGCGCGCGAGTCTCGTCATGATGCGCCTTCTGTTGCGCCAAGTCCCGAATATGCTGCCGAAATTTCGGACCTTATCGTCTTTGATTACCTTACTAGTAACGTTGATCGCTGGGGAGGATCCTTCACCAACGTGCGTACTCTGGGTCCAAGTGGTCCCTTGGTATTTTTCGATAATGGTGCCACTTTTTGGCCGCGAGTACATCTGCCTTTAATGGAAGCTCGCCTGCGTGCATTGCAGCGTTTTCGTCGTCGTACCCTGCATCAGTTAAGGCAATTCTCAGCAAAAAAGATGCGTAACTGTTTGCAGCAAGACCTTTTGGCACCTCTTTTGTCGCCGTCCCAAATCGATGCAGTGCAGCAGCGTATTCAAACTGTCATTAAGCATGCACAAACAATGCAAAAGTATTTTGGTATGCAGCAAGTGAACATCCTCTAAGGAGCGAAAATACATTAAGGCTTCCTTTTTGGGAATTTCATGTTACATTAACGCCTCTGTAGTGGGCTCTCCCACTCGCTTGATCTTCTTCCTACCCCCCTGCCGTGCTCACAACGAATACCTCCCCCCAGTCCTCAAGGGAATCGGCGCGATCCGATCACCTTGCTTATGTACTCACGTTGGAAAACCCACCCGAGTGCGAGCCCGAGGTGCACCTCGAGCTGATGATGGCAAGGCAGCACAAAGGTCAATGGCAACGCGTCGAAGATCACGATACCTCTTTAGAAGATTCGCATCCCTCCTTAGGCCCTGGTCGCTTAAGCGATGAAGATGCGCTTATTCTTCGTGACCTGGCGACGCATGGCCAAGCGGTGGCGAACGAATCGCTCTATGTGATCAATGGCCAGTTTGGCGTCGATATACTGCGCAAAATCGTCAGTACAGGGCGTGCTTTTTGGAAAGAAATCGAGGATGGTCCTCTGACGCCAGGTCCTGACCGTCAGGTGCGGCGACGTTGGTACCGCGATTCAAAAGGAGCCATTCTTTCGCGCTTAGAGATGGATCAAACGACGGGGGTGATTTTGCCCTTGTCTCCTCCTTGGTATGTTGATCCTGTACAACAGCTTTCGGGTCTATTGATCGATCCACAAGCCGACGAAAAAAATACAACCACAACATCAACGAGCACTGACGAAAGCAAAGCAGCGTCCTCAGAAAACGACGAGCAAGATCTCGATGTTGAAGTGCGTCTTGCCGCACCGGTTCCTCATCTACGGCTCTTTGCTGAGCCCCCTTATCGCCCCTCGCGTTTTATTACCGCCGATGATCCCTTTGGGCATGTATTGCCCAAAGTGGAGCTGATGTTTATCTACCGCCCCATTCATGATGGTGAGCTGCAAGAACGCGTGACCATGGACGATCCGCGTCGGCGTTTTCGTTTTCGCGAAGGTAAATCCTTATTCGAGGTCCCGCGTGACCGTTCTACAGAGCGCCAGATTGCACATCAATTGCGCGATTTTCAATGCGTTCCAGTGCAAGAAGTGGACGTGTATGCGCCTGCTGATGTTTATGCGCATCAGTACACTTTTGTGCATGAAGATAGCGGCAAAGGAAACTACCAAGTTGGTTTGCATGCTAAGAACCGCATTCTCGAGTTCATGCATCGCGATATTGCCAGTCTGCGCGATCAAGGCTGGCATATCGATATCGATGACAGTTGGCCTTTTCAGTTTGTTGAGGCGCAATCGTGGGAAGTTAATATCAAGCAAGCTGGGGCAGCACAACCCTGGCTTGGCATTAACTTCAACATCCATATCAATGGCGAATCACATAATCTTCTCGAGCCCCTACTCAATACGCTCAAAGATTTTAAAAGCGCCGATGTTGCTGAGGAAATCCGCTTAATCGAGGACGATGAAACCATCTTTCTCGATGTGGGCGAGCAACATTTCTTGCCCATTTCAGCGGCACGTATCAAACCCCTTTTACTTGCCATTTATGAGCTTCATCGCTTAGGTAATATTCGCGATCAGAATCTTATCTTTTCTCTCAGTCAAGTTGCTGAAATCAGTGCGCTTGAAGCAGCGACTAAACAGGCTGGTTTACATTGGCAAGGAGGCGAGGCCTTGGTGCAACTGGGCACCAAATTGCGTGATTTTCGTGGCATCCATGATGTGCCTGTTCCCGATGAATTCAAAGGCGAGCTACGCGACTATCAGCGCCTTGGTATCAGTTGGTTGCAGTTTCTGCGCGAGTACAGTTTTGGCGGCATTCTCGCTGACGATATGGGCTTGGGTAAGACCGTACAAACCCTCACTCATTTGCTGATCGAAAAGCAAAGCGGACGTATGCAAAGGCCCTGCCTGGTGGTGGCTCCCACGAGCCTTATCGCCAACTGGAAATGGGAAGCCGAGCGCTTTACACCCGATTTGCAGGTGCTCATTTGGCATGGATTAAAGCGCAAAGAAAAAAGCGATCAGTTGGACAAATGCGACATTATTCTCACCACCTATACCTTAGTAAGTCGCGACATTGAAGAACTGCAAAACAGTCACTACCATATTCTTATTTTGGATGAGGCGCAGGCCATCAAGAATCCCAAGGCCAATCTCACTAATGCGGTTTGTCGCTTAAAGGCCAATCATCGCCTTTGTTTGACCGGCACACCCATCGAAAACAACCTTGGTGAGCTGTGGTCGATCTTCAATTTTCTCATGCCCGGTCTTCTGGGAGATAGTCAACAGTTTCGGCAAATCTTTCGCACACCCATTGAGAAGAACGCCGATCCCGAGCAACGTCGCTTGTTAGCACGACGTATTCGCCCCTTCTTGCTGCGTCGTCGCAAAGACGATGTTGTCCGCGAACTGCCGCCCAAGACTCTAATTGTTGAGCGCATTCCCCTCGAAGATGCGCAGTTTGAGCTTTACCAAAATCTTCTGTTGGCTATGCATAGC
>CAYWAT010000087.1:0-11498 GCA_964456305.1 uncultured Polyangiales bacterium
CCACTGTCGTTCAGGAACTGATTGCCGCTTTGCCAGGCGCTGATGATGCTTGGTGTGAGAGCGCTGGTATTGCCCGTGAGCCAGGCACCAAAGGAAGAACCGCCGCAGCCTGCGCCGCCTCCGCCGCCATCGCCACCGCGTCCGCCGTTGCCGCCGCGTCCGCCGGGATTGGGTCCCGTCAGTGTGGGTGTATTGGGGGGTGCTTCGAGTTCACCGCCCGCTCCACCGGCACCACCCAGGCTGCCATCACCGCCGCTGCCGCCATCGCCGCCATCGCCGCCGCGTCCCGCGCGTAAGATGACCTCGTTGAAGCGAGGCAGGGTGTTCGTGCTTTGTGTAAAGCGCATCACTAAAGCCACCGAAGGGGTCCCACTGGTGGCTGCACTGCCGCCGCTACCCCCGCAGCCGCCGGCACCACCCCCGCCGCCGCCGCCGCCAAGGCCATCGACGAACTCGCAGGCGTTCTCCACCCAGATGATACGGGCGCCGCCACCGGCACCCCCGCCACCCCCGCCGCTGCCTGCGGTGCCATCGCGGCCGTTGAGGGCAAGATCGCCGGTCCATTGGCCGATGCTGCTTAGTTCGCCGACGGGATCATCGCAGCTTCGTCCCGGGACGCCGGGGAAGCCGGTGCGGCCATCTTCGCCGGGGACTGCTTTTTGAAAGTTGGAGGGCACGGTAAAGCCCGATGAGCCGCAGTTGGCCACGCTGCCATCATTATTAAAGAGGGGACCCTGTACATCTTGTCCGCCGCTGCCGCCTGTGCCGCCAGGGACTGCATCGTTGGCGTCGTTGCCCCTTTGACCGGCTCCTTGGAACTGCGCGAGGAAAGGACAGGAGGCATCGCCGCCGTCACCACCGCTCACATTGTTGTCGGCGCAGAAGTTACGCCCACCCGCACCGCCTTGCACCTGGTTGGAGGCGCCGCTGATGCATTCATTGGCGCTGTTTTCCACAGCAGCCCGGGGCGTTTGGCCGTTTTCGGCGAGCACCGTGGGAGCTTCGCCCGCGCTACCGCTCATGCCCTGTTCGCCACGTGCTCCATCACCCGCTTGGAGGGTCACTCTCTCGAGGCTGAGCTCTGCTCCTGGGTCGCTGATGACCGCACCGAAGGCAGGGCGAAAGGCATTGTCGGCATCGGCGCCAAAAAGGTTGAGCCAGGCGAGGGTGGTGGGGCTGCTCCCGGCATTGTCGATGCGCAGGACTTCGCCGCCCAGGGTGCCGCTGGCATCGCTGGGGGCGATCACATCAACGCGGAAGAGGTCGGGGTCCAGCGCGCGAAAGTCACGGCGATAGCCACCATAAAGATGCAGTCCATCAACGAGGGTGATGCGTTCGGCGTAGAGGCCCGAGGCCACAAAGATATGGACGCGCGGGTTGCTGGAGCCCTGCGAGGCTTGGGCAAGGGCGATGGCTGCTGCGATGCTCTGGAGAGGCTGGGTGGGGGAGCCGATATTGTTGTCGTCGCCGTCCAAGGCCACATAAATGCTCTCACTGATGATGCCCTCGGCGCCGTCGCAGTTGGTATCGAGGGTTTGTCCCATGGCAAAGAGAGGGCCGGGGCTGTCCTCCAAGCTGCTGACCAAGCACTCGCAACCGTTATCAAAGGCGCTGTCGGCATCGAGCAAGTCGCCCACCTGCACGCCGTCGTTGGCATCGGGGCAGGCAAAGCTGCATTGGGGCGCGAGGGGGTCGCCGCCGCACACTAAGGGGGTGCCATCGGGGGCTTGTTGGCTGGTGCAGTTGTTGCTGCACTGGCCGCAGTGCTCGGGATCGAGGCTGTACACGCCCTGATCATCGCGAAAGTCTTCGTCCACCTCGCCATCGCAGTCGTTATCCACGAGGTCGCACTGTTCTTGGTCGGCACTGCAGGCTGAAAAGACGCCATCAATGCAGCGTGCGGTGCCTAGGCAGCTATCGTCATCGGTGTCCAAGGTGCAGGCCACCTGGAAGGTATCGCCCGGGCCGCAGCGGCAAGAGCCCGAGCTGGGTAGGCACTGATCCTCCACGCAGCTGTAGCCCGCGGGGCAGCCCTCGCCGCAGCCCACGGTGCAAAAGCGGCCGTCATCGCCATCGATGCAGCGGGCGCTTTGGGCGGTACCGCAGTCGCTGTCCTCAAGGCAGCTTAAACAGAGGCGTGAGAAGCGTGGTGTGCAGGCTCCGTTGATGTCGGGGGCGAAGCCCGCGGTGCAGGCCGTGGCTCGGCAAAGGGCGCGGTCGTTGACCAGGTCGCAGCGGGCGCGTTGGACGTTGGCATTGCTGGGCGTGCAGGGCGTATCGCACTGACCGCAGTGAGCGTCGTCGATGTAGCGGCCCTCGGCATCGCGGAAGTCTTCGTCCACATTGCCGTCGAAGTCGTCATCGAGGCCATTGCAGACTTCGGCTTGGGGTCTGGGGACTTCGATGGGGGTGACCTCAGGGTCCACCACCTCGGAGCGTGAGCCGCAGGCACTCATGCTTAGCAATGCGAGCACAACGAGAAGCCAATTGAGGTTGCCTTCTGCTCTCATCGCTGTCTTCCCTCAACCATGCCACTTCCACCTTAAGCCGCCCGGCGCACCGCGAGCTGCCGAACACCATTAATGTACCACAGCACTGCCGTCGAGAGCGAATCGCCTTGGGGGGCCTAAGGTGTCGACGGCTTATAGAAAGATGGTGAGTTGTGCTCACTTAAAGATTTCTGACTTTCCAAAGAAGGTTTTTGGCGAGGAAGAACCGTAAGAGACCACATTCGCGCTGGGGGCTGGTGCACTTTTTTATAATTATATTAAGACCCCTGCTGTAAAGAGACGCACCCAACGTTACATTTTCGCCTTTGGCGTATGGTTCAAGGGATGATTGATTATATCGACACCGAGTGAACCATGTTACCTGCCTAGCGAAGTCTATTTTTGATTCAAACCCAAGTTTTTGATGGTTAGTTAGAACTTTTCTAAGAACAGCACGAATGTTGTCTGGCTCAACAGTTCCACAAAAGCGTCCGTCAACATGGCTATCGAGGATAATGTCGCAGTTAAGCGTCCCATCTTCATTACGACTATCATTGTAGACTATCTCCTCGTCTGTCTTAGAGATCGCGGCCGTGTTGTCAGTCTTGCTGCTGCTTTTGTTGGTGCAGCCCGATGAACTTAGGGCGAATAACATAAGCAGAGTCGTTAGATACTTCATCCCCGACGCCCTAGTCGCCATCGCTCAAAAGTCAAAGCGACCTTGCGACTCTGCGCAGTCCAGGTGGGGCGTTGTTATGGCCGTCGAGAGCGAATCGTCTCGGGGCACTCAAGGCATTGGCGGCTTCGATGAGGGCTGGACCTAGTCTCTTCTGAGTAGTTGAGGGATTTTGGCGACGATAAATCTCAGGATACCGCACTCGCGCTTAGGTCCACTGCACTCTTCACGGTTAAGGCCTATCTGTGAGCCAGAGGTATACGTTATCTCCGTATCTCTATTGGCGTACTGCTTGAGAGCTTCCAGCGAGTAGGGGCATCCGACAAAGGATTGTAACTGCCTGACGAAGTCTGCTTTGCTTTTGAAACGTAACTGTGTGTAGTTGGCTATAATTTCTCCAAGGGCGCCGCGAAGTATACCCGTCTGGAGGGGCATTGGACACTTGCCGGGGCTCAGGTTGGTGCAGTAAAGCATGTCGCCCTCACGTTTATCGACGGCAATCTCCGGGTCGGTCTTCGTATGAATGGCTGCTGTGCTGCGGGGGCTGTTGGTTTCACAACTTAGCAAGCCGAGGCTTAGTATCGTTATCGATAGCCTGGCCGGATAGTTCCGGCCCCGACGCCCTAGTCGCCATCGCGCAAAAGTCAAAGCGACCTTGCGGCTCTGTGCAGACCATATGGGGCGTTGTTACGGCGGTTGAGAGCAAGTCGCAGGTGGGGTCTCAAGGTGTTTTGTTGGTAGACAGACGCAGAGCCCAGCGTAGGCCCTGCATTTGCCTGTGCACGATTGAACCTAGGTGTGTCGGCTAGAGTGTGAGCACAGGCTCAAGCGTCCCATCGTCTTTTATATGTCGCACCTTCAGCAGGAACTTAAGAACTTCGCATTCGCGTTCCGGACCGGTGCATAATTTGTCAGTAGAAGATCTACTCAATTGTTCCAGAGTACCGTCTGCATAGTGTTTTAAGGCATTGAGGCTATAGCCGCACTCGCTCAGATCTCTTACCTTGTCGAGAACGTCTTCCTCGTTCTTAAAGACATGGTTGATGTACTTGCCTTCTTCTTTATTCCAGTATGTAACTTCAAAAGTCCAAGGCATATAAAACACTTGAAATAGCGCTCCTTTTATCCAGGCAACTTCAACGTTGGTGTGTGGTGGGTCAGAGTAGCACGAAAGATAGGGTCCGCCTCGTTTAGGATCCTTGCTCTTCAAACTACTTTGCGATGTTTCTTGACCAGCGTCTGAATCCACGGCGCAGCTGGTTAGGTTAAGGGTTAATAATAGAAAGACGAAGCTAATAAAAAAGTTCATTATTGGCGCCCTAGTCGCCATCGCGCAAAAGTCAAAGTGATCTCGCTACTTAAGGAATGCTATGACGAAGGCTTTGCGCATTCTGCTGTAACCTTTCCCCACTCTTCTGCCCGTTCCGCACAGCTTGTCGCCAAGCTTGATCAGTGCATCGGGAAGTTTCGCACAAGCGCCAGCAAGTTTCGCGCAACTTGGAATTGGCTTCGCACAACTTGGAATTAGCTTCGCACAACTTGGAATTAGCTTCGCACAACTTGGAATTAGCTTCGCACACCCTGGAGTGGAGCATTTTTAAGGTGTAAAGATGCTTCAAAATTGGAAATCGAAGCATATGGCCCTCCTGTGCATCGCTTGCCAGCCCATGTGGGGAACCCCAAGCTTCGGTGAATAAGCTTCCTGGTTGCCTGTGCGGAGCTTTCTGGCGGTTGCGCGTGGTTTGACCCCGCTTGTGCGTAGCTTTCTGGCGGGTGTGCGAAGCACTTTTTACGTTGTGCGGAGCTTCCGCCAGGGTGTGCGAACCTTAAAAACGGGCAATTCTGGCGACAGGGTGGAGCTTTGAGGCTCCAAGTCTTGGAAAATAGACCCAATCGCCGAGCGAACTCCCATTGACAGCGGGTCGAAAGCCGCACAGCTTGCCTTCGCCAATGAAAGCAGCCATCCTTGCGATCGGAACCGAAATCACCCGGGGCGAGCTCGTTAATACCAATGCCCAGTGGTTGAGCGAACAACTTACCGGCGGTGGTTTTAGCGTCGTGGAGCAGGTGGTGGTGGCCGATGATGCTCAGCAGATTGAGGGTACCCTCCAGCGTCTGGCCAAGACCGTGCAGGTGTTGCTCACCACTGGGGGGCTGGGGCCCACCTCCGATGACATGACCTCGGCCTGTGTCGCGCGCACCCTGGATGTGCCCCTGCAGCGCCATCCCGAGACCTTGCAGCGCATTCGCGATCGCTGGCTTCGCTTGGGCAAGACCATGCCCGAGTCCAACTGCAAGCAGGCCGACTTTCCCGAAGGGGCCACCATCGTTCCCAATGCCCGCGGCACCGCGCCCGGCTTTGTCTTTAAGCTCGGCGAGATGCAGGGGGTGTGCTTGCCCGGGGTGCCGGGCGAAATGAAGCCCATGGTGTTGCAGCATGTGATGCCGATGCTGCAGCGCCAAATCGACGTGCGCAGCTACCAAGTGCATTTGCGCAGCTTCGGCCTTGCCGAATCGCAGGTGGCCGACCTCTTGCGTGAGCTCGAAGCGCAAAACCCCGACGTCGCCTTTGGATATCGCGCCCACTTTCCCGAGATCGAAATCAAGCTTCTGGCTCAGGGTGACTCTATTAACGATGCCGAAGCCAAAGCCCGTAAGGTGGCGGAGCAGGTGCGCGAGATTTTGGGCGCGGCGGTTTTTGGCGAGCGCAAAGATCGCTTTGCCGCCCATGTGGGGACCTTCCTGCGCGACCGCGGCTTGCGTGTGGCGGTGGCCGAATCCTGCACGGGAGGCTTGGTGGGGCAGATGCTCACCTCGATGCCCGGCAGTTCCAACTACCTGGTGGCCGATGCGGTGGTTTACGACAACGCCGCCAAGACCCGCATGCTGGGGGTCTCGCCCGAATTGCTGCGCGCCCATGGTGCCGTCAGCGCCGAAAGCGCCCAAGCCATGGCCGAGGGCATCCTTAAGGTTGTCGACGCCGATGTGGCCCTTGCGGTGACGGGCATTGCCGGACCCGGCGGCGGCAGCGACGCAAAACCGGTGGGCACCGTGTGGTTTGCCCTGGCCAGTGCCGGCGATCATCCCGTGCAGGTGCAGCACCATCGCTTGCATGGCGACCGCGAACGCGTCCGCACCCTCAGCGCCTACATGCTTTTGGCGCAGTTGATGGACTATGTGCGCGATCATGACTTGCGCGGTGGCGCATGAGGACTATGCGCTTGTTCAGTATTGCTTGCTGAGGTTGAATCATGGATGCGAACCGCGAAAAAGCGCTCTCACTAGCGCTAAGCTCAATCGAAAAGTCCTACGGCAAAGGCGCCATCATGAAGCTTGGCGACGGCGTGGACATCAATATACCCATCATCCCCTCCGGGACGATTTCCCTGGACGTGGCCTTGGGGGTAGGGGGCTATCCGCGCGGGCGTATCATCGAGGTCTTTGGCCCCGAGTCCAGCGGTAAAACCACGCTCACCCTGCACGCGGTGGCCGAATGTCAGAAGCAGGGCGGTCTCGCCGCCTTCATCGATGCCGAGCATGCGCTCGATCCCAGCTACGCGCGCAAGTTGGGGGTCAACGTCGACGACCTTTTGGTCAGTCAGCCCGATCACGGGGAGCAGGCCTTGGAGATCGCCGATACCCTGGTGCGCTCCGGCGCGGTGGATATCATCGTCATCGACTCCGTGGCCGCTCTGGTACCCAAAGCCGAGATCGAAGGCGAGATGGGTGACAGTCATGTGGGCTTGCAAGCGCGCCTGATGAGCCAGGCCCTGCGCAAACTCACCGCCACGGTTCATAAAAGCCACACCAGCTTGTTTTTCATCAACCAGATCCGCATGAAGATCGGCGTGATGTTTGGCAGTCCAGAGACCACCACCGGGGGTAATGCCCTTAAGTTCTATGCTTCCCAGCGTATCGATGTACGCCGCATCGGCACCATCAAGGTGGGAGACCAAGCGATGGGCAACCGTACCCGCGTCAAGGTGGTCAAAAACAAGCTCGCCCCGCCTTTTAACAACTGCGAGTTTGATATTTTGTTCGGCAAGGGCATCAGTCGCAGCGGCGATGTGCTGGATTTGGCTGTGAACCTCAACTTGGTAGAAAAGTCGGGCTCTTGGTATAGCTATGGGTCTGAGCGTATCGGCCAAGGACGCGACAATGCGCGCAACTACCTCGAGGAACATCCCGAGCAACTGGCGCAACTCGAGTCGCAGATCCTCGCTCACTACGGACTTAAGCGCGATGGGGAGACCAAAGGCGATGCGCCTAAGGCCACGGCCGAGTCCGCCACCCCGGCCTCCGAGCGCAGCAACGCCAATGGCTCGGCAAAACGCGGTCGTCCGCCCCGCGCAACCGCATAGTCATGGGTTAACAAGCCATGCATACCCACGCGAAGCTTCCCACCCGTGACCGGGTCATCATCGGCCTGCTCATCTTCTTCCTGATCATCGCCTTTTCCTTAGAGCTCTACTGGATTATCTTTCGTTACGAGCTGGTGGCCCGCGCGGATCACGAATGGATGGCCTATCTCTTTAAGATTTATGGCGATGCCGACCGCGCCTATTACGATCAGGTCACGCCCTTCTCCTCCTCGCTGGAAATCATCAATGTCGCCATCACCCAGTGGCTCAATGTCTGGCTGATCATCGCCATCGTGAAGCGTCATTATTACCGCTATGCGTTGCAGCTTACGGTGGGGTCCTATTTGGCCTACTCGGTGGTGCTGTACTTCTGGGTGGCGCATATCGATGGCTACGCCGCGATGCGTTATCAGAGTTTTTACACCTATTTTATGTTTTACGTGCCCAACTTTCCTTGGCTCTTTGGCTATGCCTACATGGCTTACGATGCCATCGTTGCAATCTGTCGGCGTTTTGCGCCAAGTTATGATAGGAGCTAAGCCCTTTCGGCAATGAGGGTTGCATCGTGATCACTTATTACCTCGGCATTCCGGAACATCCCTTCGCGGTCTTCATCACGCTGGCCGTGGTGGGCTTTTCCTTCTTCTTGGTGCTGGCGGCGCTTAGCCATGCCTTCTTTTTCAAGTGGAAAAAGCAGCGTTTCCACCCCGACTACAAGCCTGACATCAAGCAGATCCGCCAATCGCTCAAATGGTCTGCTTATTCTATCGGCGGCAATGCTTTATTGATGCTGCCCTTGCATATGCTCATCATCGCAGGGCATTCGCAGGTCTACTATCGCGTCGACGACTACGGCTGGCCCTGGTTGATCACCAGCGCGCTGCTCATTTTGCTGATCTCGGAGACGATGACCTATTGGATCCATCGTGCGCTGCACGGCAAATGGCTGTTTAAGCACATCCACAAGCCCCATCATGACTTCCGCGTGCCCACGCCCTGGGCCGGGGTTGCCTTTAATCCCCTCGACTCCTTTGCGCAGGCCTTTCCGCATCATCTCTGCGTCTTTCTTTTTCCGGTGCATGCCGGGGTGTACACCCTTTTTATCTCCTTTGTGACGGTGTGGGCGGTGATGATTCACGACCGCCTCTCCTTTATGCCGTGGCGAGGCATCAACTACACCGGTCACCACACCCTGCATCATTGGTATTACAACTGTAACTACGGTCAGTTCTTCACCTTCTGGGATCGCATCGGCGGGACCTATCGCGACCCCGAAGAAGTGCACGACCGCATTCCCAAATCGGTGCTGCGACCGCACATAACCCGCGGTTGGTTCAAGAAAAACCAGCCATCCAAGCCTGCCGCTTCACTTCCCGACGCCCACTCGGCCCTTTCCGCCGAGTCCTAAGCGGGGATCCATGCCAGCCTTGTTGTTGCGTCTTTCATGGCTGCTTGGTGTGGCTCTGCTGCTGCAAGGCAGACCGATGGGCGCAGCGGCCGAAGCCCAAGAGGAGGCTTTAGAGCGCTCACAGGTGCCGCGTCCCAGCGATGTGCCCGGGCGTTGGCGCTTTCGTCATCCGGAGCGACCGGTCAAAGTGGTGGTGCTGGCGGGCTCCATCGGTGCCTATCGCCGCTCACCCTATGCCAGGGTCATCGAATCCTGGTGCAGTGCCATCGAGGTCAAAAATATTTCTCGAGCTGGCCTCGGTGCGTGGGCCCTGCGCCGTCATTTTCAGTACGAGGTGCTGCGCAATCGCCGGATTCCTTGGCGTGAGCCCCAACACAGCTACTGGCTGATCTACGGGGGCGGCTTAAACAGCGTCGGCTCGCCCGAGCGCACCATCTATCATATGCGCGAGACCTTCCTGCTGGCCCATGCCCGCAACATGCAGGTGATGGCGCTGACTCTGACCCCCTGGGGCGATATGCGCGACCGGCGTTGGCGCGGCGCAGAGGCCTTGCGTTACCTTAAGTCGACGCAGCAGATCGCCAAGTTCGTCCTCGGCAAGCTCTCGCCGCAGGAAGCCTTAGGTCACTACGCGGTTAAGCGCGCTGACCCCGACGCGTCCTGGTTGCCCAGTGAGCTGCCCGACATTGGCGTTGACCTCTACGACTCCAGCTTGCGTGATCGGCAGGCTCTATTGCGTGCCCCGCAAGAACTGGAGCCGGCGTTGAGGCGTAGTGCGCAATGGCGACGCTCGGTGCGCACCCTGGATGAGGCCCAAAAGGAGCAACGCTTGGCTGCGGACAGCGCCTTGCTGGCTCAAGTGCCGCAGTGGTTCATGCGCCCCGAGCTGCGCGGCTTTGATCACATCCATCCCAACGAAGCCGGGCATCGGTTGGTGGCCTCTCTCGTATGTCAGCAGGCTCCGAAGGCCTGGCAGTGTCACTGTCCGGCGGCGGCTGATGTGCAGAAAGCCCCGGCTGCACCCGTCGCTCTGCCTCACAAGATGCCCAAGCATGGGCAGCAGTGCCAGGCGCAGGGCGCACAGCATCCTCCTACTGCTGCGTCGCCTGTTGTGACGCCGGAGGTTCCCTTATGCGGATTTCATTAAAGCTTTTATCGCGTGCATAGGACTCTTGATTAAAGCATTGCGCTCTGGGGAGCAGACTTTAGCGTGGGGCTCATGACAACAATCACGGTCAACGGCGAAGCGACGCAGCTAAGTGCGCAGACCAGGACGGTGGCGCAGCTGCTGCATTCCCTGGGCTTGGGTGAGACCTTGGTGGCGGTGGAGCGCAACCGTGCCGTGGTGCCGCGGGCGCGTTACGCGCAGGAAGATTTGTGTGAGGGGGACGAAATTGAAATCGTTCACTTCGTCGGAGGAGGTTGAATACGATGAGTCAAGGCGATGAACTGCAAATTGGCAGCCACAACTTTCAGTCGCGGCTGTTTACAGGCACGGGAAAGTATCCCAACCTGGACGTGGCGCGCGATGCATTGAAGGCTTCGGCCTCAGAGGTGGTCACCGTGGCGGTGCGCCGGGTGGATATGCAGCAGCGCGGGGCGGCTTCGATCTTTGGCGTACTGCAAGCCGAGGGCTGCACGGTGCTGCCCAATACCGCGGGCTGTTACACGGCCTCCGATGCCCTGCGTACAGCACGCTTGGCGCGCGAGTTGCTGGATACCAAACTGATTAAACTCGAGGTACTGGGCGATGAACGCACCCTCTTTCCCGATGTGCCGGCGACCTTAGAGGCAGCCAAAGTCTTGGTGGAGGAGGGCTTTGAGGTCCTGCCCTATACCTATGACGATCCCATCACCGCCAAGAAGCTAGAAGACCTGGGCTGTGTGGCGGTGATGCCTCTGGCTGCGCCCATCGGCAGTGGTTTGGGGATTTGCGACCCCTACAAACTGGAGATCATCATTCAGCAAGCCAAGGTGCCGGTGATTGTGGACGCCGGGGTGGGAACAGCCTCTGATGCAGCCGTGGCCATGGAGCTGGGCTGCGATGCGGTGCTGATGAACACCGCGATTGCCTGTGCCCAAGACCCCGTGCGCATGGCCAGTGCGATGCGCAAAGCGGTGGAAGCGGGGCGTGAGGCTTACTTGGCGGGGCGCATTGCCAAGCGCTTGTATGCGACGGCTTCCAGTCCGCTGCAGGGGGTTATCGCCTCCTCTGCATGATCAGATAAAGGTTGCGCTGACCGTCACAGCCGTCGCTCGCAAAGCGATCGATGCATTGCAGGTCCTGCGCCTCGAGTGCGGCTTGTAGTTCCTCCGCTTCTGCATCGCTAAAGTGGTGGCAGTAGCGCAGTGCGCCCTGGCTCTGATGACCCCAGCGCAACAAATAATCGCCAGACTCCACCTGCAGGTGATCCTCCCAGGGCACACAACGCGCTTGCCAGCGCTTCAAATCAGCAAAGCGCCACAGTGTAAAGACCAAGAGACCGCCCGAGCGAAGGCACTCTCTGGCGATGCGCCGCAGCAGCTCGATGCGCTGCGCCTTCCCAGCGATGTGGTGAAGCACA
>CAYWAT010000088.1:0-11461 GCA_964456305.1 uncultured Polyangiales bacterium
CCCAGCTTCGCTTTTTCGGCCAGCTCGGAACCAGGACGCATGTGAGTGAAGGGACCCACTTCTGCGCGTTCACCTAAAACACTGTCCGTCGCGACGGTATAAGGCTTGAGATAGGCATCGGAGCCCACGTGTACATGACTCAACACGCAGCCGGTATCGATACGCGCCCCTTTTTGCACTGAGCAAGCACCACGCAGATGCACTCCCGCGCCTAACCATACATCGGGCTCTAAACGAACCTGTGCATCAATATAAGTCTGCTCGATATCGGCAAAGCGCACGCCTGTTCGAGCCCAGCTTTCGTTAATGCGCTGACGCATGGCCGCTTCGGCAAGAGCAAGCTCGTAACAATCGTTGATGCCCTGCAGCTCGCGAAGCTCCGCGCCTAAGGTACACACGCTCCCCGCTTTAGCAGCCTGCGCAACGATATCGGTGAGGTAAAGCTCACCCTGCGCATTATCGGACTGCAAGGCACTCAGCGCCTCTTGCAAAAACGCGGTATCCACCAGGTATACCCCAGGGTTGATCTCGGTGATGGCCCTCTCCTCGGGCGAGCAGTCGCGCTCCTCTCGAATGCCTATCACCTCGCCGGCATCATTGCGCAAAATGCGACCATACCCTTGCGGTTGCGCGGCTTGAGAGGTCAACATACTGAGTTTGGCGCCTGACTGAGCACTTGCCTGCTGCAATCGCGCCAATGTGCTGCTCTGAATCAGGGGGCAATCGCCATAGAGCACCAGGGTTTTGGCAGTCTCCACCTTGGCTTGTGCCAGGGCACATTGCACCGCATGACCGGTGCCTCGCGGCTCTTCTTGTATAGTGCTGCGCCAGCGTAGGTCGGGATGCGGCGCATCTTTGTCGAAGTAATCCTGCAGGCATTGCTCCACTTGCTCACGTTGGTGACCCAACACCACCACCACATCGCGAATGCCTGCCTCGTAAGAAGCACGCAGAGGCCAAGTGATTAAGGGCAAACCTGCTACATCATGCAACACCTTCGCGCGGGCGCTCTTCATGCGGGTGCCTTTGCCAGCGGCAAGCACAATGGTCGTTAAGGAATGGGTGTTGGTCATGCTAACTCCAGAGGCTGAAAAGATTGTCCTAAGTTCGCGAGCGCACCGAGGTCATGAATGGGGGTACTCATGGCCGGTAACGAAAAGGTCGTTGTGACCCTATCCCCTAAGCTCTGCACATCTATAAGGGCCTGTTGCTGCTGGGTCACCATCTCGCGGTATTGTTGCACCACGGCGGCAAGCGATTGCCCCTGATCGCAAGAGGCAAAAAGCGTGTCATCGGCTGGAGCGATGGAGGCCTGCAGATCGTTAATCGCCAAACAGCAGCGCTGCTCTCCCATGTCCTGCTGCCTAAGAGCCTCGGCAAGCACACGCGCTTCATCTAAAGGCACTGGATCGGGTCGCGCGACAATCACAAAAGCAACAGAATCGCCACGCAGGGTGTTCGCCACCGTCTGAGCACGCTCACGAAAACCGCCAAACAGGGTGTTCAGGCTTTGAATCAAGCCGGTCAGCTCTTCCACAAAGGCCGAACCCGTAAAGCGACTGATAGCCTGAAAAAACAGCGAGCTGCCGCGTTGCAACCAGCCGAAAGGCCAGGCGCCGGAGCGCTGCATAGAGCGCCCCAACCAGCGCAATGCCTGCGAGTCGAGCAGGTTGATCATACGCTGGGGTGCTCTGAGAAAATCGAGGGCATGCGTGGAGGGGGGTGTATCTAAAATGATGAGGTCCCACTGCGCGTCGGCATGCAGCATATGCAGCTTTTCCATGGCCATATACTCGCGGGTGCCTGCCAAGGATGTTGAGATGTATTGATAAAAGCGATTATCAAAAATGCGCTGCCGCAGCTCGCTATCGTCCGTATGCGCGCGGATCAGATCATCAAAGGTGCGCTTCATGTCCAGCATCATCACGGCTAGTTGGCCTTTGGGGTGCAGCGCGTGCTGCTGCCACAGCGATGTGGGGACCTGATGCAGTTCCTCCTGCATACGCTCAAGGCCCAAGCTTTGCGCAAGGCGTTTGGCAGGGTCGATGGTGAGGCAGAGGACTCGCTTACCCTGCATCGCCGCGCGCACGGACAGTGCCGCCGACAAGGTGGTCTTTCCCACGCCGCCACTGCCTAAACAGGCGATAATTCGACAGTTATTCAGAGTCTGATCCAGCCATGCAGTCTCACTGGCCATGTCCCACCATGGGGGCTTGTGCTGATCTTTCAAGCTCTTAGCGAGATATTCACGTTTTTAATACAGACATTAGTGCCACCCACGGCCAGCAAAGCTGCCACTACAGACCACATGTACATTTTTTATACACATTAAAATACTTGCGTATTTGATCTGCGTCTTGGCATTGGATTTGCTTCATTACTGGAAAGTTATTCTCTTTCTTAACTTAAGGACACCTAATCACCAAGCAGTCTTTACATCCTACCTAAGGCATATCTTCAACATCAAACCTATGCTTTTTCTTGCTTGGTCAATGCGAGTTTAAATTATGAAATCATCTATTTCTACCCTTCTATTTTTGTCTTCCTTTGCGCTTACTGTCGGACTTAATGCGACGGCCTGTGCGCCGAATACATTGGATGACAGTGGACTAAAAGTGGGCTCTAACTACTTTGGTGCTCCTATTATCAACGGTTACCCAGCGCTTTCATATCCTTTACTTAAAAATGATGGAGTAGCTTTCACAAGCCCATACGGACCCAGATGGGGCAGGATGCATAGAGGAATCGATCTTGCTGGGCCAGCGGGAACACCTATTGCTGCACCCATGGGTGGGACTGTTATAGATATACAGAGACCTTTGAAAAGTCGCGGTTATGGCTGGTTTCTTGAGTTAGGACACATAGATCACGAAGGTCATTCGTTTACCACCCGACTTGCGCATTTCTTAAGAGCCCCTTGCACGGATGAGCCCGACAAGCCCCCGCACAGTTGTACTAAACTACTCAAAAAAGGTGACAGAGTGGAAGAATGTCAGCTGGTGGGACTTATGGGAAAAACAGGAAACACCACTGGTGTACACTTGCACCTTGAGGTACGCCGTGACGGCTTAGATGATGACCCTGCTCCGCTAATATGGAAAAAAACAACAGGTATTACGTCAGAGTCAGAACTTACTTTCGGATCATGTACGAAAAAGAGTCATAGAGATATTGCGAGCAGCAAGCGCCTCGGGGGTGAACGAATCGCGCTGAAAATCGAGCCTATTGGCGATCAACTAAAGGTAAGCCTTCCTCCTCAACTGGCTGAAAGAGCAAAGCAAGATAATACAAATGATCATGCTAAGAGTAACGGTAAAGAATCAAATCCATTATCTAATATCAAATCAGTCAACATACTAGTTAATGGAGAACATTATGCGATTAATCCATCAGACATTCAGTCGGCATCAGCAAAACTACCCATCAATAGTCTGGATGAAAATACATTGATTGATTTTAGAGTAGTGATCAGTGACATAACGTACCAAGGCAAAGTTCACTGCAGTAAAATCACAAAAAATCAACTATTTCCTAATGAAAGTGCTTTTGTGTGTACTCAGAAAAAAATGGATGATAGCCAGGGTTCAGAAGCAAAGAAGTACGAAATGTACCTATTCGCGACTCGTGGTCTTTCTCTGAAGCAGGCGTGCGTGTTTACGAATGAAGGCTGTGCATCTCAACCTTTCAGCAACTTTCAGTTCGTCAGCAGTTACGAGTACAAATGGTGGTTCAGCAAAGCTGACGTCAGCCTTCATGATGGTAACGAGCGAGACCTCCTTTTATCGCTAGATCGTGTACCTTCCTCGTATCTCGAACCCGGAACACCAGTGGCAGTTATCGGACCTAATATTCCTAAGAGCTCTTTCGTTAAAGTATCAACGATGATCAGCTTCCCTGAGTTCTAAGCCCCCCTACGCCCCCTGGATGGCAGCCCACAGCATCGCCGCCCAGCCGACGAGCAGAAGGCTGCCGCCCAGGGGAGTGATGGCACCCAGCCAGCGCTGATTGCTCAGCGTCATGAGGTAGAGGGTGCCGGAGAAAAGCAGAGCGCCGATAAAGAAACTCCAGCCCGATATTTTGAGCGCTGTCGGCGTGCTCTCCCAGGTTGATGCGCGCGTCCACATGCCGATGAGCCCCAAGGCCAAAGCATGGGCAAGCTGATAGTGCGATGCCGTCTGCCACCACTCCAAACGTTTGGCCGCATCGGCCCAAGTTGCTGCATGCTTTTGCAAACCGTGCGCACCAAAGGCCCCCAAAGCCACTGCCATCAATCCATGCCCCGCCGCCATTTCGAGAAATAAACGCATGCCGCAGCCATACCACGGCATTGCACCGCCATCACCGACGGACATAGTGAAGCATGGCTTCTGTTGCGCCTTATACCGTTATCGCCCTCTATCACTTCAGCCCCGTATTGCGCTGCGCATCGTTGCAGAGCGAGCTTGATACACTGTGTCGTCAGCACAACTTATGCGGCACCCTCATCTTGGCCCCCGAAGGCATTAACGGCACCGTGGCTGGATCAACGCAGGGCACTCAACGCTTGATTCGTTTTCTGCATGCCCAGCCCGAGTTTGCTGCGTTGCAATACAAAGAGTCCTTTGCCTCCCAAGCTCCCTTTCATCGCATGAAGGTCTTGCTCAAAAAAGAAATCGTCGCCTTTGGCCAGTCCGCCATAAGCCCTGCCGAGCGCACCGGCACCTATGTGAGCCCCGAAACCTGGAACGCTCTCATCGAAGACCCAGAAGTGACGCTGATCGACACACGCAACACCTATGAGGTTGAGGTGGGCACCTTTGAGGGTGCGCAATCGCCTAATACGCAGTACTTTCGTGATTTTCCCGACTACGTAAAAGAAGAACTCGACCCACGCAAAAACCGCAAAATCGCGATGTTTTGCACGGGCGGTATTCGCTGCGAAAAAGCCTCGGCCTATTTGCTCCAGCAGGGCTTCCAAGAGGTTTACCAACTCCATGGCGGCATTCTTAAGTACCTCGAAGACGTGCCCGAGGAACAAAGTCGTTGGCAGGGCGAATGCTTTGTCTTCGATAGCCGGGTGAGCATTCAACATGGGCTGAAGCAAGGTTCTTATGGTTTATGTTATGGCTGCCGCCAGCCCGTATCGGTCGCAGATCGGCAGTCGCCCCACTACGAAGAAGGGGTCTCTTGCCCGGCCTGCATCAAGCAACTGAGCAAAGCTAGGGCGATGCGCCTGCGCGAACGTCAGCGTCAGGTCAATTTGGCAAAGCTGCGCAGTCAAAACCACGTCGGCGCAGTGATGCCTAAAAGCACTCGAGCCGATAGCTCTTCGTGATGCAGCGACCGGTACTTTATTCCTTTCGGCGCTGCCCCTATGCCATGCGTGCCAGACTGGCATTGCATGTGGCAGAGATCGATTACGCGCATCGCGAGATTCTGCTCAAACAAAAGCCCCACGCCATGCTGAAACTCTCGCCCAAAGGCACTGTGCCGGTGTTGCACCTCCAAGAGGGTCGCGTGCTGGAACAAAGCCTAGACATTATGCACTGGGCCCTGAATCAGCGCGATCCCGAAGGCTGGCTAGGCATCGAAGCACGCCAAAGCCAAGAACTCATCAGCAGCAACGACGGCGCCTTTAAACACGCGCTGGACAAATACAAATACCACGTGCGTTTCCCTGAGCACTCCCAAGAAACCTACCGGCAAGATGCCGAGCTCTTTTTGGCAACTCTGGAAAAACAGCTTCTCAAGCACCAGGGTTTAGGACTGGTGGCAACACGGATCAGCCTGGCAGACATGGCCATCATGCCCTTCGTGCGCCAGTTCTCGCGCGTCGAACCCGAGTGGTTCGCCACCTGCCCTTACCCCTCATTGCGCCAATGGCTGCAAGGCATCGAAAACTCCGAACGCTTCGCAGCCATCATGACCAAACATACAGTGTGGCGTGAGTAATGTGACCTTTACTCCACAACGCTCATGAGTATTGTGGAGTGTGATGCCCAATACTCATGCACTAAAAGCAGACCCAGAGAAGCTTGCGCCGCGTTCTATCGAGACAGCGATACGTGACGACTTGAGCACCAAAGCCGTTTTTGTAGGTGGTCCTCGGCAGGTGGGAAAAACGATGATGGCGCAACGACTCCTGCATATCTTCGCCAATGCACAGGCAAAACCTGGTGTTTATCTCAACTGGGACCACCGAGCGCATCGCGAGGATATCATCGCGAATCGCATGCCCACAGAAGCGGCGTTGCTTGTACTGGATGAGATTCACAAATACGCACACTGGCGCGACATGGTGAAGGGCTTGTACGACACCCATTTCGGTCAGCTTCCTTTGCTTATCACCGGCTCGGCGCGCCTGGATTATTACCGTAAAGGGGGCGACTCGATGTTAGGGCGCTACCATTACCATCGACTTCACCCTTTTTCCCTCAACGAACTCGATGTTAAGCATCGCCATGATGTTAAGACATTGCTGCGTTTTGGCGGGTTCCCCGAACCTTTTTTAGCTCAGAACGCGCGTCATCATCGCCGCTGGCAGCGCGCACGCAGGGAGCGAATTTTGTATGACGATCTACGTGATTTGGAACGAGTGCGTGAAATCAGCTTGCTTGAACTGCTCTTGGAGCATTTACCAGCCTGCGTCGGATCACCATTATCGGTGCGATCGCTGGCTCGAAAACTTCAGGTCGCACCGAAGAGCGTTGAATCATGGCTGGGTATTTTTGAGCGCCTTTACTTGGTCTACCGCATTTCACCTTATGGCAGCCCTCGCATCCGAGCCGTCAAAAAAGAACAAAAGCTCTACTTCTGGGATTGGTCCGAACTCACGCAATCAGGCGCATGTTTCGAAAACCTCGTCGCAAGTCAGCTTCTAAAATACTGCCATCAACAAGAGGACCAAGAGGGCTGGACCATGGAACTGCGCTACGTGCGCGACACTGACGGACGCGAGTTGGACTTTGTTGTGCTCCAAGAGGGCAAACCTCTATTTGCCGTGGAGTGCAAACAAGGGGAGCGAGAGGCTTCTAAACACGCGGCTTATTTTCGAGAACGGACCCCCATCCCTCGCTTTTATCAGGTGCATCTAGGTGAGAAAGACTACGGTCATGCAGCGCGCGATATTCGTGTACTACCCTTCACACGCTTCTGTACCGAACTCGGGATGCCCTAACTTGGAGACTGGGGAGACTCCAATCAGAGATCACACACTTCGGCGTACTGGGTTACGCAGCGCTTGCTTTGGGGGTGACAGGCGGTTGTCCAACATTCGCGGCCCTCATCGCAGGCCTCTCCGGTAGCTTTATAGGGTCGGCAAACGCTTGTGTCGTCGCAGTAGTGATCAAAGGCACAGATGCCAGAGTCTTGATCCTCTGACGTGAGTAACTTTTCAACGCAAGGTTCACCGGCTTTTGGCAATGCCGTGCACTGCCCTTGGGGTGATGCGGTATTGTTTAAGTTAGCGTTGCAATAAAGCCCGGGTTCACAGGGATCGGGAAAACCAGGACGACAGCTTTCGCCTACAGCAAGAGGGCTTACACAGGTCCCACCAGATGCTGAAAGGGGCGCTGAACTGATGTCCTCAAATACACAGGACAAGTCAGAACGGCAGAGATCGCCACTTTCGATAAAAGCCCCAGTAAAACCCATAAAGTCGCAGGTTTCGCCTACATTCCGAGTGAGAAAGCGGCGCCATGGACGACACACACCGCTAAAGTCAAGATCTCCACCCACACATTGTAGCCCTAAACGGCAAGCGTCTTCGTCGGTGCCTAAACAGGCTCCACCTTCTTCGACAACCCGCCTGCGACAACGATCGCCAAAGCAACCCGCTTTCGGACCGCACTGATCGGCAAAAGTACAGGCTTCGCCCGCAGGGACGATGGGGGCACACTGCCCGGTGCATGATTCCAATATTGGCCCACCCTTATTACAAAAGCTTTCGCCAGCGCATTCTTCACTGCGACCACAGGCTTCGCCCACAAGACGCGTCCCCTGCAAGGTCAGCGCGCGACACTCTCTCACAAAAGCAGCAGCATCACGATCACAGGACAGGTTATCTACTTGCTGCAAACAATCCGCTAAGGGAGTGCCGTCAAAGAGAATGCTTCCGGCCTCGATACGGTCATTGAGATCGCCAATGGACTCAAGCGACGCAGGCAACGAGAACTGAGAACAGGAGTCTTGATTCGCCCGCAAGCGATTGCTGACCCTTCCGGAAATATCATGACAACGCTCAGCAAACTCACAGAAGCCTGCCACCAACATAGGAAGCGATTCGTCGTAGCTTTCGGGCACACGATTGGTGCCATTTCCAGGCCCAGTAGAGCTACCGTCGCTGCACGCGGTAAAAAGCAAACATACAAGGCCAAGCATCACATAAAAACATACTCGAGAAGCCGTCATGGATCGCATCTTAGCAGCTGCTTGGGCTGTCAGCGAAGGCTTAGCTGTCCATCGAGGAAGCCACCGTCGAGCCCATAAACTCCGGCATGCTGACATGATCATCAGCGGCAATGCCATCACGCTGAATAACTTTGAGCATGGTTTTGGCGAGGATCTTGAGGTCTAGCAGCGGATCGAAATGCTCAACATACCAGATATCGAGAGCGAACTTATCCTCCCATTGCAGCGCATTGCGGCCGTTAATCTGCGCCCAACCCGTAATGCCAGGGTTGACCTCATGCCGCCGAGCTTGTTCAGGGGTGTAGCGCTCCAGGTAACGCATCAGCAAAGGCCTTGGCCCCACCAAACTCATATCACCCCATAACACATTCCATAGGGTGGGCAGTTCATCCAAACTGCTACTCCGGAGAAAACGTCCCACAGAGGTCATCCTCGCATCATCGGGCAAGGGCTTGCCGCAGGCATCGTAGAGATCTCGCATCGTGCGAAATTTCACCAGAATGAAGGGTTTACCATCTTTGCCTGGCCGTTGTTGACGGAAGAACACCGGTCGCCCCAAGGACAGAGCGACTCCCGCGGCAACAAAAACCGTCAATGGCACAACGACAGGCGCTCCCGAGAGGGTCAGCAGGACATCGGCGTAACGTTTACCGCGCTGGCGATACCAATCTGAAATTCCCCACATTGTGGGCAACGATGTGCGGGACTTTTAAGAAAGATTCCAGCGGCTTTTTAGCAATTGAAAAACAGTGAGAAAAGAACGATATTAGATATATGCAATATTTGTACAGATGCTTAGCCTATCTTTGTTTTGTCATGGTCATAAGCATTGCATTCGCGGGCTGCGGACGCCTGCGGTACGAAAAAGGCGCATTATCTTCCACCGGTAACGAGGATCCAGAACCTACGCTACCAGGCCAAACCGATGGCGAGGGCAATGTAATTCCCACACTCTCACGGGTGAGCGATGATGAATTAACACAGGATAATCTTATTGATATTACTTTGGATGCCACCACGGGTCCGACCTGGACGATCAACACAGACATCGATACAGGCAGCTTGAGCATTCTCGATTCGTTGGGCAATCCCTATCCTGAAAGCGGCGGTATCATCGATGCACAGGTCATCCCGCAAACAGATTCTCAAGGGATTAACTTTCCCGATCTGCCACAAATCGCTCGATTTATCGCTAAGAACATTGTGGTCGAAGAAAATGTAACGGTGAACGTTTCAGGCCCCAACGCACTGATGTTGGTAGCGCAGGAGTCGATCACGATTAACGGCACCATTAATGTCAGCGCGGGCACCCAAAGCTTCAACAAAAACACCGAGCCTGGTCCTGGTGGATTTCGTGGCGGTAGTAGTGTTTTTAATGCCGAATCGACCAAGCTTGCCGAAGGCTTCGGCAGCGGCGATATCGCTTGCAACTGCCATCAGTGTACCACCGGCGGTGGTGGATCAGGCCACTCCAGTTCAGGCGGTCAAGGCGATGATCAGGGCAGCGGCGGCGCACTCTATGGCAGCAAAGCGATCGAATTGCTCATCGGCGGATCAGGCGGCGGCCCAGGAGCTGCTGGCGATAGCGGCGGCTGTACCTTTAGCCGCGGCGGCGGTGGCGGTGGCGCTGTTCAGCTTTCTACGCTGGGCACGTTGACCGTAAGTGCAAGCGGCGTGATCAGCGCCAATGGCGCAGGCGCATCCAGCCGTAGGTTCAGCGACTCCCGTGGTCTAATCGGCGGTGCTGGAGGGGGCGCAGGTGGACGCATTGTGCTCGAAGCTAAGAGCGTTGTCGTAGACGGACAATTAGTTGCCAACGGCGGCGGTGGCGGCATTGCATTGGTGGAAGGCGAAGACGATTCCAACCAAGCAGGGGGTATCAATGGACAGCATGGCCTTGTAAGCGCAAGCCCTGCAGCAGGAGGCGAAAGCAGTGCCGCAGGCAACACCAGCCGTGGCGGTGCGGGTGGTGCCGGCGATCAAGCGCCCACGACAGGAGAAAACTTAGGCGGCGGCGGCGGTAGTGCCGGACGTATCTTATTTCGCGCAGTGGATAATCCCAGCATCAGCGGATTGATCTCACCTACGGGTGAGGGTTTCTTCACGCAAATGTACGAATAGACCGCCCTCGCTTTACCTCGATCCTGGCTTACGACCGGCTGCCAAGCACAATGACAACTGCGAAGTATCAGACTCTGTGGGCTGCGCCAGTTATCGTTATGCTGACTGTGAAACGCCAGACTCCTATGCGTTGCGCCAGTCGCCACAAAGATGACTGCAACGCATCAGACTCTGTGAGCTGTGTGCGACCAACGGGAGCGCCCGCATCGCGGGTAGCAGCGCCTGGCATGTATAGGAAAAGCATCGAGAGCGCCCATGAAATGGGTAGCAACGCCTGGCATGCATAGAAATGTCAGAAGCGAACGCCTGCGAAGCAGGTAGCAGCGCCAGGCAATTAAAGAGTATCTCTCTATACGCCTTCGTTGCTGTGGTCTGGGCGCGCTCAGGCTCAACGCAAATTGAGAGCGCTCCAGGCTCAACGCTTCGCCAAGGGCACGACCTCTTTATTGATGTCACCCTGCCAAATCTGATTGGGTCGGAAGATACGATTGTCTTGCAGCTGCTCGAGCAAGTGAGCCAACCACCCAGCGCTACGTGCAATCGCAAAAACCGGCGTAAATAAGTCCACGCGAATACCCAATTTTTCGTAAACAAAACCACTATAAAAATCGACATTGGGATAAATGCCCTTATGGCCAACCAAGTCTTCCATGCTCTTTTCGAGCTGTACCGCGGTATCGTAAGCATGGGTCGGTCCGTAGGCATCGAAGAGCTGCACGGCCAGTTTTTGCAGAATCACTGCGCGTGGATCTTTGACTTGGTACTCGCGATGACCAAAGCCGGTGATCTTCTCTTTGCGCTTTAATGCTTCATCAGCCCATTGATGAACCGCGTTCGAGCTTTCGCTGGGAATCTGGCTGAGCATATGCAGAACCTTCTCGTTCGCCCCACCATGCAATGGCCCAGCAAGGGCGCCAATAGCTGAAGCCACCACATCATAGGGCCCTGCAAG
>CAYWAT010000089.1:0-11459 GCA_964456305.1 uncultured Polyangiales bacterium
CGCACGCATATGCTGAATCAAACGCCAGCGCATGTAGTCATCTTGCTGCACCGATGCGACCTTGTCTCTAACGGCATTGACCTCGGACTTGCGCACTCGCCCTTTGCCAATGTGCACTCGCCAGCCATAACTGCGCTTTTCCATGGGTAAATTGCGATTCAACGACGTGGCATCACGCGGCCCAAAGTGATTTAGAGGCGGCTCGATCACCGAGCGAATCAGGCTCTCCCGTCCGTCCTCGTAACGTAGAAAGATCACAGGGATAAACACGGACTTTCCCACCTGCGGGGCGAACATATTCCAATGCTGAACGGCACCAGTAAACTTGCCATGGGCGCGAGAGAGCTTACGCCAAAAACGATTGCCCTTGCCGCCAAGGGAATAGAAGTTGCCGAGCAACATCATGCTGACGTTGATGATCACAAAGCAGACCACCAATAGCTGCCAAAATCGGGTCAATAGAAAGGAAAACACGATTAATCCTAGAGCAGGTCGTCTTTAGCCAGGACGGTGACTCGCGCAATGACGTGTTGCAGTATCGGCCACAATGCTGCGTAACTCATCGTCATGGATGCTTGCAAGCGCGCGCGCCAGTTCTTCGGGAAGCTGTGTCATCTTTAGGGAGGCGGAAGGCGCTGCAGATGCTCTGTCGTCAACGCAGTCCTGCGGGGGCAGAGGCAAGGGCAACTCACCTACATAAAAACGCAACCGACGCAGCCTCAAATTGGGCAAACGTCGCGCAATGGCATGCAGAAATTCATCGCCCATCATTTGCAATTCTTGCGCCCAGGTTGAGGAAACCACGTGCACGGTGAGGGTCCCGCGTGACAGGCGCACAGGTTGGGCCCGTCGCGCCAAACGGTCACCAACGACGTTGCGCCACGCGCAGCTAATATGCCACAGCGCATCGTGAGAAGGCCCTGCCATGCGCAACTGAAGCAAAAGACGATCGAGACTATCGAGGGTAGACATAAGGGTTTTCAACATCCCGAACCAGGAAGCCACGCCCGGTTGCGATCAACAGAGGGTTACACCCCCTATGCCATCGATGACTGCAAAAGGGAGAGAATATCCTCTTTGCGGCAGCTGCGAGGATTATCCTCGTGGGCGCTATCATCAAAGGCATAACTTGCAAGCTTGGGCAACAACGACTCATCTACACCTGCCTCACTCAAGCCAGAGGCCAACCCCACCTGAGCACGCAGGGCACGCAAGGCACTAGCACACTCGAACGCTAATGTTTGCACATCATCGCCGCCCCCACGCACCCCGAGCAAACGGGCAATACGCGCCAGACGAGGCGCGACCGCACTGCGATTAAAATCAAGCACCGCGGGCAAACACATCGCGCAGGCTAAGCCATGATGCATGTCGTTTACACTCGCTAACGCATGCGCCAACGCGGTACACACCCCACGGCTTTTATGTGAAGCCACCCCACTCATACACGCCGCTTTAAGCATAGCCTCACGCGCGTCGAGGTTGTCAGGCTCATTCACCGCCTTGTGAAAAAAGGCGGCGATAAGCTCAATGGCTCCCAATGCGATGGCGTCCGCGAAGGGATCTTCCGCCACACCGCAATAGGCCTCAATGCACTGGGTTAAGGCGATAAACCCTGTGGACGCGATGATATGCGCTGGCAAGCTTTGACTCAGCTCAACATCCACAACAGCCGCGCTGGGACGCAGTGCAGGCGATATCAACGATTGCTTACTGCTTTTCTCACCCCCCACATAAGCAGCTCGTCCGGTCACTTCGCTACCCGTTCCAGCCGTCGTCGGAATAGCCACCAAGAGAGGCTGTTCAGCGCTCTCGGGAAGTTCATTCACCGCCTCAAGCGCGATCTTGTGATGCCCCACCGCACGAATTAGCTTTGCGGCATCCAACACACTGCCTCCACCTAAGGCAACAAGGGGCAAGACTCCGCCCTCTTCGCGATAAAGCGACAAGGCATGGTCCAAATGCTGTTGGTGCAAGTTACCTGCAACCTCCAGCACACAAAGCACACTTTCTTGGCTATAATCGCGCAGAATTTGCTGGATGCGACGCACATGCCCGGCCTCCAGAGCCTGCTTGCCCGCCAGCAAAAACACACGTTCGTGAGTGGCAGAGAGAAGCTTGCCAAGGGTATCCTTGGCGCCAGCGCCCCAATGAATGGGAATAGGATAATGCCAAAGCGCGCGCATCCCCTTCACAATAACGCCGAATAGATCCAAAAATCACGGTTTTTATGCATCTGGACCCAGTAAGCAGAGGAGTGACAAGCGCATTCATCTCATTTGTTGCGTAGCTGTTACAAAACTGACGTCTAGCTATCACCTCGTACCTGCACTGTGGGCTCGTCACCAAAAAACGAACCCATGTCTCGCACACTTATCCATACTTTTCTTGTTCTCTTCATCGGCAGCTTCTTTTGGATTGCCCCCGCCAGCGCCCAGCAATACGGCATCCATGGTACTAGCTTTCCTGGTATTAGCCGCTCGGGCGGAGTCGCTATGCGTCGTCCCCGCGTGCAGGGTTTTGGCAAAAGCCAACTTCGAGGCGCAGGATTTTACGCAGGCGGCACCACTCACGAGCGACTGATGAGAAGCCTTGATCGCTATGAATCTCGCTTGGTAAGAGGTTCAGTCAACAAGACACGCCAGTCGTCCGAATCCGAATCGAAGTCGCAATCAGCACAACAGGCACCCAAAGCAAAAGCGTGGCCTCAGAAAAATACTCCTGCGAATTCACAGCGAATCACGGCTAAAGCCTCGACCCAATCTCAGCCTTGGTGGCTACGCGGTCAAACAACCACCGCCACCAAGCGACAAGAAGGTAAACGTACCAAAGCGCTGGTGCGTAAGGTGGTTGAGGCGCGCTACTCGGCAGATGTCAGCAGACGTCGCCCCTGAAACCACTCATTCAACGGAGGTCGCATACGCTTAATCCGCGCTGCGCAATCGCGGATTGCAGCCGTCGCAGCCTGTAGATGACGTCGCAGCAAAGACGAAGCAGCAGCCTTAGCAGCAAAGCGCGCTCTGACCTTTGCCGCATCGTCGTTGCGACACAAACGAGAGGTAAGCCAAGGCAACTCCGCAGCGTGTGAGGTCTCAAGCTTGGAAGCTAAGACATCGAGATGACCGCTCAACCACGCCCACGCCCTGTCCCGAGTGAGAGGATGCGCCAACTGCACTGAGACGATCAGCGTTGCTTCATGGCGAAACACAGTATCGCTCAGCGCTAAATCCATCACCTTAGACGCGAGCGCTGGCTCGCGTACATGTCCTAAGGCTTTGAGAAGACGGCGTCGCATCACTGCATCACGGCTTTGTTTGAGACGGGTTATAGCCTGGGCAACGGTACCTTCGTTAGCTTCCGTCAAGGTCACCGCCAAAGCTGGACCAAGCAAATCGTGATCCACGGTGACTTGACCCTTTTTTAACCAGGTCTCACCTAAGGAACGCAATGCCGCACGCAATTCCGGCTGCTTTGCCACCAAAGCCAAAAAGCCAACCACACGTCCTCGCCACGAACGCTTCGAGGCATCGCCTAGAGACTTAAATGTCCCCCTTTGCCAACCCAAGTCTTGCAGCAATGCCCGATAACGCTGTTGCACCCACTGTTGGGCTTCACCACGCTGCGCATCAGATACCCCGTGATTAAGTATAAAACTCAGAAAGGGCCGTGGCATATCGGCTAAATAGACCGAGGAGGCCCCCAATAAGGTCGGAACCCACTTTAGATACCGGGCCACCTTGATGTGCCCTGCATTCAAGCCTGCATTAAGACTGTCAGCTAAAGCGACCTGCTCAGAATCGCGCAATTGGGGCCAATGCTGGGCCAATGCGGCCCACCCCGAGTCACTCAGGCGCATGCGGTAATAACCTTGCCCCTTTGCATTAGGCATCACCCAGTCGGGGCAGTCAGCAACGTTAAACTGCACAACCTGCTCGGGCTGATTCACAAGAGCACAGGTCGTATGGCTACCATGAGCCCCGTAATGCAGACAGAGAGGCAGGTGCCAAGGTCCTTCCTTAGATGCCCCACGCTCAGCCGTGGCATAACGCGACTGGCGCATAGGCACACGCAAGGTGCGGGTTGTGGCATCGCATGACCAGGGTTGGCTTAGATCGAGATAAGGCACTCCCGGTTGCTGCAAAAAAGTACGCAGCACTCCTCTCACCTCTTTGTGTGCAGGCGCATGCGCGGCCAAGACCTCGACAAAGTCCCGCGTGCGCGCATGACCAGGACGGTGGCGGTTGATGTAGCTGCGAATCGCCTCACGAAACACATCTTCGCCCAACCAATGCTCGAGCATTCCTAACAAGGCGCCACCCTTCTCATAAGTCAGCACATCGAACATAGCCTGAATATCACCCGCAGTGCGCACCTCTCGCTGTAAAGGCTGCGCGTTGGGCAGACTATCCATACGCATCGCCCAATAACGCGCGCGCAATGCACGCAACGCTTGGTCTTGCTCGGGCAGGACCTGCGCGGTCACGCGACGTCCCAGCCAGGTGGCAAAGGACTCGTTGAGCCACAAATCATCCCACCAGGCCATCGTGACGGCATTGCCAAACCACTGGTGAGCTAGCTCATGAGCCATCACGTAGGTGAAACTCTGTACCTGTGCAGCCGAAGGTTGATTGCCTAAAAGCAAAAAACGATCGCGAAAGGTAACAAGTCCCGGATTTTCCATCGCGCCCATCGCGAATTCGGGCACAGCCACCAGATCGAGCTTCTTAAAGGGATAGGCACTACCAAAGTAATCTTCCATACGCCTTAGGATGCCCGGCGTTGCCTTGAGAGCGTGACTGAGCTGCGCACTGCGTCCTTGAACGGACCAGGCGCGAAAAGGTAGAGTCTGCGATCGTTGCGATGAAGATTTTAAAACTCCCTTGCGTGACTCTAAAGGCCCGACTGCAAAGGCGATCAAATAGGAGGGCAAGGGCGGTGTCGTCGCAAAATCAACAGCTTGCAAGCCTTTGTCGAGCGTGCGTGTGCGTACCTGGGGCGTATTTGCAAGGGCCTGCGTACCCTCAGGAATGATCAAACTGAGATGCCAGGGCGTCTTGTGTCCGGGTTCATCGACACAGGGAAAAACCCATCGCGCAGAAAGGGGCTCCATTTGGGTAAAGAGATAATCCAAACCACCTTCACGCACATGATACAGACCGCTGAGCGTGGGGTTGATACGCCCACGATAACGCAAGCGCAGCGTTGCTCGGCCTGGCTTGAGCACCTTCGCAAAATGCAGATGCAATCGATCGCTCTGCGTCGCCTGGGTCCACTTTAAAGACTGCCATCGTCCCGCTTGCTTCAGCTCGACAGAATGCAGCAACAACGAATGCGCATACAGCTGAAACTCCTCGATGCGCTTATGGGCCTCTATCACCAAGCGAACCTCACCTTCGAAATAAGGGTGTCTGGGATCTAGGCGCAGCTTTACATAATACTCACGCGGCACGGCGTCTTGCTCGATTTGACCGGACTCCGAGGACTCTTGATGCGTCTCCTCATCGCTTTCATGGCGTGGTGCAATGGGCAATGATCCCGGACCTTTAGGAGTTCTGGGAACACAGCTCAGAGCACCTATCAGAGTAAGCGCAGAGAAAAACCGCCAGCAACCAACCATGCGCGCATTCATGGTCAGACGCTAACAGGATTTGACCCAGAAATCAGCGCGTCAAAGGTTGGTACATATTCTGCACACATTAACCTATTATGAGGACTCGTGTCTCCATAGGCTTGGCGAGCATTGCTGTTATCATTCTGCTCTTGGGTGCTTGCGCCAAAGGATTAAACAACGCGAGTCAGCGAGTGTGCCGGGGCGATCAGCGTAGAGTAGCCACCATTGTCAATGGCGTGAACAGCTCTTCGATCAACCTCACACCGGAACAAAAGCTCGCCATTGGCCTAGTCACCACCGCCAACGGTAGCCTCACCTGCACAGGAACCCTCATTGCACCACGCTGGGTGCTCACCGCAAAGCATTGCCGATACGGAGACGATGTGGCGATTAACGCAACGGATTTTAGATTCGCGATGGGCCGCGAAGACAGTCAGTTCAGTTGCGGTGTAACCCACAAATGCATCTCGGTGACCCGCGTGGTCGAACATCACTCAGCCGGCAATGACCTCATGCTCATGGAGCTAAGTGAGGATGCAACCAGCGAAAATTACTTTCCTGCCGTTCAACCCATGGGCTTGGCCTTTAGTCAGCCTCTGGACCGCTGGGCTGACAATATCAACTACCTCGAAGCCGTGGGATTAGGCACCGAAGGCGTCGACTCGTACATTAGCCGCAATCGCAAATTCGTTCGTTTGCGCGTATGGGGGGTGGGCGATCAGCACCTTTTTACCTGGGGTGAGGGACGTCACGGCGTATGCGGTGGTGATTCAGGAGGACCGCTCATCATCGAAGATGAAGACGGCGTGGTGCGTATTATCGGCATTCTACAGGGCGCCATTTTGGGAGGCGCATCCTCAGCAAACGAGTCTCAACTCGCCGTAGACGACTGCAAGAACGTGGATCGCTTCACCCGTGTGGATGCCTACGCTGTAGACAGCAGCAGTGGCGAAAGCATCACGCGTTGGATTGAAGCCACCATCGGTAGTCCTGCGGGTGTTTTTCGCAGTTGTCGCGGCGGCCTCAACGTTGGCCCCAATGTGCTCACCTTTAGCGAACTCGAACGCTTTGGCGAATGCGCCAATGGACAGTGGGTTCATTGCGATGGCAGTGAACGCGTCGCGCTGACCTGTCCGGATGACTCATTTTGCGGCTGGGACAGCAACACCTATCGATTTGGCTGTATCAAACCCGAAAACAATCCCTGCACAGTTCAACTGCAAAACGGGAACGACTATCATGTCAGTACCGAAGGCGTCTGCGATAACAACGTTGCCATTTGGTGCGAACGCGGTGAGATCAAACGTCGCGACTGCGGCAGCTGCAACCAGGTGTGCAAACGGGTCCCCGCGATTCGCGGCGTGGATTGCGTTGCCGACACATGTCCCAATGGTCTCAACGGCAATGGACGCTGCAACGACAACGTTCTGGAATGGTGTGAGGACGGCAGTGTCAAGAGCACCAATTGTGCCCGCATTCCAGACACCGAATGCCGCAAAGATCAGTACAGCGAGCGCTTCGGCTGTTACCCCATCCTTAGCTGCGATCCAGCCGTCGATCCCAACTGCTAAAACAGACAAAGCAGCCCAGCCCGTCTTGCCAAAACCCAGGCTCTCGGTTTACACTGCGACTTCTTTTTTGGAGCACGCATGACCCAGGCCCCACGCCATTTTCTCACACTGCAGGATCTCAGCAGTGCCGAGCTCAACACCATTCTCGACAACGCAGAAGAGCTCAAACGCTTGCGCGGCGAATCCGCCCATCCATGCAACCTCAGCGGTAAAAGCGTCATCCTGCTCTTCGAAAAAGCCTCCACCCGCACCCGCATCTCATTCGAAACCGGCATCCACGAACTGGGCGGCAAAAGCATCACCCTGCTTGGCAAAGATATTCAGTTGGGGCGCGGTGAAAGCATCGAGGACACCGCGCGGATGTTCTCTCGTTACGCACACGCCGTGATGTTTCGCACCTCCACCCATGATCGCCTCGAAACTCTGGCCAATATGAGCAGCATCCCTGTCATCAACGGCCTCACCGACCGATGTCACCCTTGCCAGCTACTGGCTGACTTGATGACAGTGCGCGAAGCTTTCGGCGCCGATCTGCAAAGCCGCAAAGTGGCCTGGATCGGCGATGGCAACAACATGAGCTATTCATGGATGCAGGCCGCGGCACTGCTTGGATTCAGCCTGCATATCGCTTCTCCCACCAACTATACGCTGGCTCCAGCCGATGTTGCTCAAGCACGTGCTCAGAATCCCAAGATCGTCGTCGACCAAGACATAAGCGCCGCCCTTAAAGACGCCGATGTGGTCACCACCGATGTGTGGGCAAGCATGGGTCAAGAAGACGAAACCCAGCTACGCCAAGAAGCTTTCAAAGACTACTGCGTCGATCAAAACCGCATGGCACAAGCCAAAGACAGCGCGATCTTTTTGCACTGCTTACCTGCACACCGCGATGAAGAGGTCACCGCCGAAGTCATCGACGGGCCTCAGTCGCGTGTGTGGGTTCAGGCCGAAAATCGCTTACATGCGCAAAAAGCGCTGCTCTTTTGGCTTTTTCATCAATGCCAATAATGATGTTTTTAGGCGCCTAGGTTTTCGTTGGCAAAATCCCAGTTCGCCAGCTTTTCAAGCACGGTCTCGATGAACTTAGGTCGGGCATTGCGGTAGTCGATGTAATAGGCATGCTCCCACACATCCAAGGTGAACAATGCCTTTTGACCATGCTTAAGAGGCAGATCGGCATTGGCCGTGCTGGTCACCTTGAGCTTGCCTTGATCCTCGACGAGCCATGCCCAACCTGAACCAAATTGCTTCGCTGCAGCATCGCTAAACTGAGTCTTAAAAGCGTCAAAGGAACCAAAGTCGCGATTGATGGCCTGCGCAAGATCACCACTGGGCGCGCCACCACCATTGGGCTTAAGGCACTTCCAAAAGAAGCTGTGATTCCAATGCTGAGCCGCGTTGTTGAACAACCCACCCTCGGCACTGCGGACGATATCATCGAGAGATGCACTCTCCTGCGGCGTTCCCGCAATCAAGGTGTTGAGGGTGTTGACGTATTTCGCATGATGCTTGCCGTAGTGGTACTCAAAGGTCTCCACACTCATGTGCGGCACTAAGGCGTCTTTGGCGTAGGGAAGTTGGGGAAGCTCAAAACTCATGGGGCACCTCGTGAATCAGGGTTAGCGTTGCTCACGCCCTAACATTATGCGTTGCTCACGCCAGCATTTTCTTGGTTTATCACGCGATTTCAACAGCACCTTGGCGCACCCTTGTATTCGCGATAAGCTGCGCGCGTGACTTTGCATACTACTCCGCGCGTGGTTGTGATCGGCGGCGGATTCGGTGGCTTATCTGCAATAAAAGCGTTGAAAAAGGCCGATGCGGATCTGACCCTGATCGACCGACGGAACTTCCACACCTTTCAGCCTCTCCTCTACCAGGTTGCAACAGGGGCCTTATCGCCCGCGAACATCACCGCGACCTTGCGCACCATGGTACGGCATCAACGCAACGCGCGTGTGCTGCAAGCCGAGGTGCACGATATCCGTATCGACGAAGGGGTTGTGCTTAGCGATCGAGGCGACGTGCCCTTTGATTACTTAGTGTTGGCGGCCGGAGCGCGTAACTTTTATTTTGGCAATGATCACTGGCAAGAGCATGCCTATGGCCTAAAAACCGTCGAGCAGGCCCTAGCCATCCGCCGTCGCGTCTTGCGTGCCTTTGAAAAAGCCGAATGGACGGAAAATCCAGACGAACGCCGACAACTCATGACCTTCGTGGTTGTAGGGGGCGGACCCACAGGCGTTGAGATGGCCGGCGCCATTGCCGAACTCGCTCAACACACCTTGGTTAAAGAATTCAGATGCGTCGATACGCGCCAAGCACAGGTAATCCTGGTCGAAGGCCTGCCTCGTGTCTTGGCTCCTTTTTCGGAATCGCTATCGGCACACGCACAAAAGGATTTGCGTAAATTGGGCGTCGACCTGCGTCTTGGCGCAATGGTTCAGGACATCCACGCCGAAGGTCTCACCTACAAAGATGACGCAGGCGTTCATCAGATTAAGACCGCCAATATCGTTTGGGGCGCCGGGGTTGCTCCCAGTCCCCTAGCCCAAAGCTTATGTACACAGGCAGGACTCGAGGCGATCAAGGGTCGCGTTCCGGTCACCTCAAACTGCAGTCTAGAAACACACTCGCATATCTTTGCCATCGGCGATTTGGCCGGATTCACCGATGCCAAACATGGCCTTCTTCCCGGTGTTGCCCCTGTTGCGATGCAGCAGGGACGTTACGTTGCCCGTGTCATCCAAGCCCGTCTCAAGAACAAACCTTACGGCAAAGCCTTTCGTTATCGCGACAAAGGCAGCATGGCCACCATCGGCCGCAACAAAGCAGTGGCCGAAACCAGCGGCTTGCGCTTCACCGGCCTGATTGCATGGCTGGCCTGGCTCTTTGTGCACATCATGTACCTGGTAGGCTTCGAAAATCGCATCCTCGTACTAATGCAGTGGGCTTGGAACTATATCACCAAAGGCCGCGGCGCCCGACTCATCACCCGAGTCAAGCGCAGCACAGATGTTTGAGTGCCAAGTCAACAGCAGCATTGACAGCCATTACAAGCAATGCCCTTCCGCATCCAGAACATGGGAAAAATCCCCTCGGCTTGGTTTCAACTGATAAAAAAGGTTAAACAGCTTAGGTGTACAAGGTCCAAGTTGGTCATCAAAATAAGTCGCGTGATGCCCATAGCCTTTTGATTCGATAAACACTTTCAGTTGAGCTTTATTTTGATTCTGGGAGTGATAGTATGCACCACCAATTGGCGTCGCAATATCGGGGTTACTGTGCAGGTAATAAATGGGAGATTTCAGTTTATAATTTTTGGAATCATACCCTGGCAACCCCTCAAGGTGATGAAAGTTCTGACAAATCTCCTCCTGGCTCCTTGCTTGGCCGAGATTTTCACAACGTACCGACGCAAAGAAGTTTAACTTTCCCACGACGGAAGTTGATGGCTCGTTCCAGTCTATGGCTCCATATTTATAGATATCTTCAATCATCGATGATTTTTGTTTTTCTTCACTTTCACTTAAAATTTCTTTTTGACTTAACAAGTGTGCTCTTTGCAAAAAGTCACCAACATAATCGACTCCAAAGAGAAGTGTATAGGTAATAAATCTATCTAGACTATCTTGGTCAATATTAAATAACTTTTTTTCAGATTGATAGTAAGGAAAAGCATCTCGGTACCTTTCATACAGCCTAGATTCTATCGTCAAGTATTCGTCACTTAAATATGCTTTTTCCGCAGCCACGTCGTTTTGATGTCCAACAGTTCCTTCTAAGACCACAGTATGAATAGGAATATTTTTTGATTCTAATGCGTGAGCTAATTTTGTGGCAGCTATTGTTCCATAAGAAATACCGTAAATCATCAACTGGGAACTATTAAGACTTTTGACGATTTCTATTAGATCATCGATGTGATTATCTTGGTTAATCACGCTGAGCGGCAAGGTGTTGTCTAGGTAGTTACAGCCAACGCCTCGAGGATCGATATAAACCTGGTTAAAACTTGTCGGGAAAATATTAATCTTGGCATTGATTGCATCGCCACCAGGTCCTCCCGGAATATAAAGCACTGTTGGTCCCGAGGGACTGCCTTGTTTGAGCTGAAATGTATAGTTGAATGTACCTTTGTTTGGGTTTTTGTGATCAATAGGCATTTCTATGGTGCGCTTGCCTGGGATATTGTCACAAAACTTGGCTACTCCCCCTAAATCTGAAGTGGACCCCAAAGTTTAGACAGCGATCACGCAATTGTTAGTTGGTGACGT
>CAYWAT010000090.1:0-11421 GCA_964456305.1 uncultured Polyangiales bacterium
AACGATAGGCTTGCCCGTGCCTTGCCTCAGTTGATTACCCTGAGTGAGCGTCACCCCCTGTTGACGCAAGCGTTGTGGCAGAGTTTGCCTGCGCCTTTGAGTTTTCGCTTGGCGCGTCTGCTGCGCGAGGTCGATGGGCATGCGATTTTGCTCGAGGATTTTCGCAATTATTGGCAGCACGTGGGCACGATGGATCCGCAGCTCTTTTTTCGTTTGCTCTACTTTGCAGGCGAGCACAGCGCTCAGGAGCATCTGGCAGACATCACAACGCCCACGCTTGTCATCGCTGCTGAAAACGACACCTTTATTCCCAAGACGCATACCCAGGCTTTGGCGAAGAGCATCCCGAGGGCGCACTACATCGAGCTGTCCCATGCTAGCCATGCAGCGCCAGTCGAACAGCCAGTGGTGATTTATAAGAGCATCCAGCGCTTCTTGAAGCATATGCGTTGAGGCTAACAAGTGGACATTCAAGTAGCCAAAGTATGGCCGGAGTGGCCAGCTAGCGTGATGTCGCTTGTGGAGTGAAGTCTGTTTTCTCAGGTGCTTAGCGATTTTTCCGCTCTTGGCATACAAGCTGCCTAGCTTGAGATGTCAACTCTATGATTGACCTTAGTTTCAAAGGAGCTTTGTAATGAAATCTATCTTGATTGCTATATCTTTAGGACTTGCTTTGACAGCCTGTGCTGCTGAGGAAATAGACACTGATGATAGCGCTTTGGGAGATAAAACGAGTGATCTTATTCTGAACAAGAAAAGATATATACACGTCACAACGCATGCTGTATCTAAAAAAGAAAGAAAGTTTACTGGAGTTATAAATCCAGCGGAGAGTCAGTACTACTATTACACTCTTAACATCAAGAATGGAATGCGTGCTCATGTAACTTTGGCAAGTTGTGATTTTAGGGTAAATCCAACCTTATTTTACCGCCACATATCGCCTGCTCTCAGAGATGTTGAAACAGCCGGACACATAGCAGAACATCTCGGCAGGTTTTCTTCAGAGATTAAAACCTATTGTGATATTTTTTATAGCAATGATGATTCTCGCCTCCCTCATCACCCATCAGTAGGTGATTATTTTTCCTATTATAATATAGATTCAATAAGAGGAGATAAGAAGATTAATGTTTTTGTTCATTCTAAATTGAGGATGCCTTTTGTTCTTCACGTAAAAGGGTATTAGAAGTCGTCTTTAGTTGCTTGGAGACATAAGCCGCTGTAACGGCGTAACGGTTCTTTCTATATTTCATTCATTATCTCTAGCCTCCCTCCCTCTTCCCGCTAGGCTCGGTGAATTGTGGAGGGATTTGTTTATGATCAAAACGACGAGTCGATATGTATGGACGCTGCTTTGGGGCGCTTTGCTTTTAGGCAGCTGGGCTGTTGTCGCAACGGCAGCGCCTAAGGGCAAGGCGGTTTTTGCCGATAGCAAGGGCGTGGCCATTCGCGGTTACGATCCGGTGGCTTATTTCGCCCAGAAGAAAGCCATTAAGGGCAAAGCAGAGCATGCGCATCGCTACGGGGGGGCGAGCTGGTGGTTTGTCAGTGCCAAAAACAAAGCTGCTTTTGTCGCCCATCCGGAGCGTTATATGCCCCAGTACGGCGGCTTTTGCGCCTTTGCGATGGCCCAAGGAAAACGCGTGCCCATCGACCCCAAAGCCTGGAGCCTTGTGAAAGGCAAACTTTACCTCAACTACAGCAAAGGGGTGCAGGCCAAGTGGGAAAAAGAGCGCGATGCCTTAATCAAAAAAGCGGACGCACACTGGTCAAAGTAACGCAAAGACCAGCTGCTTGACGAATCGCTAAGCTGCGGCACGGTGGCTTCCTTTATTTAGGCATGATGAATCAAAGGAGGACACTATGCCGCGTTTAGGATTAACAGCGCTGATCACTCTTCTCATAGCGCTTGCATTGCTCGCCCCTGTGTGCAGCGATGATAAGGAAGAGGCTCGAGGTAGCGCCGAAGGCGAAGCGCAAGCACAGGTCGAGGTGCAGGCTCAGTTTGGCGGTCAATTGATCGCCGTGGGCGATTACCGCGTCGAGCTTTTGCCCTACCAGCAGGGACGTATCGAAGCTGCTGTGTATAACGGTCAAGGGGCGATGGTGGGTGCTGATGGCAACCTGCGCCTTGTCGCAACAGTGCCTACCGCAGCGGGTGCCGAAGCCACATTTAATATGGGCTGGGATAGTGTCGTCGGTCATTTCGTGGCTCAAAGCGACAAAGCGCTTAAGCCCGGTAAGGTTAAACTCAAGATTGCTGGTGAGGCCGAGGGTGCTGCTCAAGCAGATGCTGCCGCGCAAGGGAATGCCGAAGCAGAGGCAGATTTAGCGGTGGTGATTCCACCTGCACGCATCGGTGGCGAAGCGCTTATTGCTGGCGATTATGCCGCTGAGGTGCGCGTGTCCAAGGATGGCCTGCTTGAGGTAGCGCTCAGTGATAGCAAGGGCATGCCCGTGCAAGCCGCCATCGATGCTGCGCTAAAGGCCGAGTTTGCCTTCGAGGGCGGCGGTACACAGACGATGGATCTCGCCTGGCACGCACCAAGCCTAAGCTATCGCGCATCATTAGGAGCCAATGCCGACCTGCTCGCGAAACTTCCCCAAGCAAGCATGGCCTTGAAGGCCCAGGGCACCGAGATCGATTGGGTAGGGCACCGTGTGGTTGGTGCGTTGCAAGCCGACAGTGAGTTCGGCGGGATTGTCGCCGTGGCTGGTGACCACACTGTAGAAGTGTTGCCAGCGGCGGATGGTCGCATCAACGCCTTTGTTTACGACGCTCAAGGTAAGCTCGTCGTGCCCGAGGCCGATGCACGCCTCGAGCTGGCATTTGCTGCGAACAGCGATGCCGAAGTACGCGTGCCTATGCGTTGGTCTGCTGCAGACGGATCCTTTTCGGGCGAGGTCAAAGCCGGCGCTGAGCTTCTAGCCGGACCGATGCGTGTACATTGGCAGGGCAAGTCCTCTGCAGGTGTGGGCGGTAGCTACGCACGTGCGTTTATACCCGAGGCTCGCTTTGGTGGCGCCGTGATGGCTGTGGGTAACTACAGCGCCGAAGTGCGTGCTCATGCCGATGGTAAAGTGGAGGCCTTTCTGAACGATAGCGCAGGCAGTCTGCTAGCAGAGCCCATCGAGGGTCAGCTCGAAGCCAAGGTGCAGGTCGCGGGGCAAGCTGAGTTGCAGCCCGTCGCCTTGCAATGGGATGCCGATGCAAAAGCCTACGTAGGGCAGCTAAAGGCGGAAGGCGATGCGAAAATCGCCTTGGCGCCTGGTCCTGTAGCGCTCAACCTCAAGCTCAACAGTGGTGCCGAGTGGCATGGCTCGCGTCATTTAGACATGCCCTTACCAGCGCCCAAACACAAAGGCGAGATCGTGCTAGTGGGTGATCATGCCTTAGAGCTGGTGGCCCAAGGCAAAAAAAGCATTCGCGCCTACGTGCATGGCGGCGCAGCAGCGGATGCAGCCGTTCAGGCCCAAGCCGATGCCAAGGTTGATGCGAATGCAGAAGCGAAAGCCGATGCCGATATGGATGCGCGTTACGATCTTAAGCTTGCCGTTGGCGGTGCCCCGGTCGCGATGAAGTGGAACAAGGCGGGTTATTTCGAAGGCAAGCTAACAGGCAAGGCTGACTTTAAAACCGCGCCCATTAATGTTGGGTTCAAGGCAAAGGCTAACGCAGCAGGTGCTGCCAATGCGGGTGTTAAGGCGGGGGCCGCTGCCAATGCGCGCGCGCATGCGGGCTTTGGTCATCGTCTAAACGCGGGCCTTGTGGGTCTTGGCCAGGCTAATGCGAAAGCCCGAGCCAACTTCGTCGCTACTGCGCATCCACCCTCGGCACGCGTGCGGTTGGTGGTGAGTCCTCCCGCTCTACGTGCGCGCTTGGGCGTACAGTCGGTGACAGCAGGGCGTCTCGATTTGGGCATGAATGCACGCGCTGCCGCTGCTGCTAAGGCCAATGGGGCAGCTGGTGCAGGTGCTCGAGGCAATGCAAATGCTGGGCTCAAGGCCGGCGTTTTAGAGGCGCCCAAAGGCAAGGCCAAGATCAAAGTCGGCGGTGCTCCTGCATCTAGCGCCAAAGGTGCTGCGGGTGGATCGGCGGGCGGCGGTGCTAAAGCTGGCTTTGGTTTCAAAGCTGGGGGCAGTGCGAAAAGCAGTGCAAGCGGCGGCGCCAAAGCGGGGAGCAGCGGCTCTGCGAGTAGTAAGAGCCAGTCGAAGGGCAAAAGCGGCGCTAGCTTTAAAGCCGGCGGTAGCTTCAAACTCGGAGGCGGTACGAAATAGTGTCTGCTCGACAGAGCTATCTTGCAGTTCTGCATCTTGCCGGGGTGATATTCGCTGCGGCAGGATGCGACTGTCAGGCGCAGTTCAATGTGGGCAATGCCCAGGCGCAGTTGGGCGACGGTTCTAGATCGGCAGCTGAAAAGCAGCCAGGCACTTCCTTTCGACCGGTTGCCTTTTCCTCACGGTGGCAGAGCCCGGCTTACGATAAGACCTTTCGTGCCCACTGGCAGGATGGCCGCGCTGAAGTTTCCAGTTATGCGCTGCGCATCAAGCGCTATGGCCAGTGGCGTGATGGCAGTGCGGTTGCGGTATTTGTGACCGAAGCCTTTCGCGTTGATCGTTATGTCAAAGCGGAGCGTCAGCCTAAGGCAGGGGTGTCTGTCATTAAACTCAACTGGATCCGCAATTTTCAGACAGGCATCTACGACTACAACTTAATGACCAGCGCTTTTGCCTTGATGCGCCCTCACGATTCTCTGCCTGTGGGGAGTGTGCTCAAGCTATCTTTTTCCTCACAGGAGTGGTGCGGACACGTGTATCAGCAGGCCTTGTTTAAAGCTCGCGCCGTGGAACATCGCGCGCATAGCTACTTTGAGACCGAAGCCGATCAAACAAAAACCCTGCCTTTTATGAATGACGGTTTTGCTGAGGATGCTCTATTGCTTTGGGCGCATGCATTGGCAGGGCCTCAGTTGCAGCCAGGGAAAAAGCTCCAGATCCCGCTCTACCGATCGATGGCCATGGTGCGTCTTGAGCATATCCCGCAGGTATGGGATCAGGCTCTTTTACAGCATCATGGGGATGCCGCTCGTAGCATTAAAGTCGCGGGCAAAGCGATTAAGGCGGTGCGCCTCAGTGCCAGAATTAACAGCAAGGCAAGGGGCGCTTTGATGCTGAACAAAGGACGTCAGTGGTTTTTCTGGGTGGAGAAAGCCTTTCCTCATCGCGTCCTGCGCATCGAACAACAAGACAAGCTCGAAGCCACCCTGGTGCAAAGCACCCGCATGCCTTATTGGCAGCTCAACCATCAGGGTGATGAAACACAACTCAAGGACCTGGGACTCAAATCTGTGCCTGTGCCTGCACTCAAGGAGACTCCATGAACACACATTCTGATCTGCCCATCATTGATGTTTTGGAACATGGCGCGGGTGACCAGCAGATGGACCAACGCCTTTTTATGCAGCTGGTGGTGATGGATGCACCTCAGGTCGATCCGGCCGAAGCGATTCGCGCGCTCATTGCCGAATTGGAACGCAATGAAATACCCTGTGTGCTTTATGCGGATCTCAATCATCCTCAGGGCTTTGCGCTGCTGACCTGGTCCACGGATCCAAGTTGGTTTGTGCAGCGTGTGCGTCCTCTGCTGAGCTCCGAGACTCTACGCCAGCTACAGGTCGGCGTACGACAGGCTTGGACGATGACGGGGCGTACCTACAGCAGTGGTTACGAACAAGACTTGGAATGGATGTTGCTCAAACGTCCTATTGAAAACGTAACTCGCACCGATTGGCCTTGGGCAGTGTGGTATCCCCTGCGACGCAAAGGCAGCTTCGCGCAGTTAGAGGGGCGCGAGCAAGGCAGCATTTTGCGTGAACATGCGCACCTTGGGCGCGCTTATGGCGAGCAGGGGCATGCTCACGATGTGCGTCTGGCCTGCCACGGGTTGGACGCGCAGGATAACGACTTTGTCATCGGCTTGATGAGCCAGGATTTGCATCGCATCTCGCACGTGGTGCAAAGCATGCGTAAGACAAGGCAAACCTCGGAGTTTATCGCGGCGATGGGGCCCTTCTTTGTGGGCTATCGTCTTTTTGTGCGCAGCGCGTAACGCCTCTCGGCATAGATGGCGTCCTCCTGCCATAGCTTGCGTGCGCGCCAATGAAGCAGAGGACTAAGCAGAGGCTGCAGTCGTAACACATGGCGAAAACCGGGCCGATCTGAAGTTGCTAGTGTGGCTTCGACAATGGTTGTTTTTGCTTCGTTAATAGGCGTCGCGTGGGTACTGACGATAGAATCGCGTCCTTCGCCTTGGGTAATCGTCATGACAATGGTGCGCGCATCCGCGGCATGAAAAACAGCCTCTACTTCGGGGTTGTAACCAGGCATGACTTTATAAGCCACATGCACAAGGATGCTGGTGTCTGTAATCTCCAAGACCCGCGTTTGTGCAGCGAAGCTATGCGGGTGATAATGGGCTGCATGCCAAGGGTCAAAACGATTGGCAATCACATCCTCAGGAGCACAGTTTGCATCCATGCGCATGACGCTGTGCACAAAATGCTGCGGTCGCACTGCCATATAAGGCTGGGGACTCATCGCATCAGGATTTAAACACACCCAAAACAAAACACCGTCTTCATAAGTAGGCCAAGGTTGCCAACGGCCCATCCCTTTTTCAGACAGACAGAGGCCGTGCCACGGACATCGCAGTTGCCCATCCACAACATGACCGGTGGCTAAGTCGGCTCCCATGTGCGGACAAGCTGCGGGGGCTGCGTGAATTTTCCCCTGCGCGCGCCAAACCACCAACTCGTGTCCGGCGATGGTGTACGACTTGGGCTTCTTGCCCAGAGCATTGAGGGCATCCACAGCATACCAACCACCCGTGGGCAAATGCAGGGTTTGTTGTACTAAGGCATCGATGCGCTGTGGGTCGCATTGCTGCCAATCGGGTAAATGACGCCATGCTGAAGAGTCTTGGTATTGAATAGGTTTTGTTGTTGCTGTGGATGAAGGTGAAGGCATGAGCATGAGAGTTTGAAGGTGATCTAGGTCTTCGTTTTTAAAGTACGAAATAGACGCAGGTGTCGTCATTTGGGGCATAAGTTACTCTTAACTTAGACTACATATGCACACTAATGTCACACATTGTTACGTGTATGATCTTGACCGTTACGTGTGTGGACGGCGAGTATACACATTAGACCCCAGTATGTGACTGATGGCGATGATGGACCCTGTGAGGATGTGAGGCGCGCATGCATAATTACCCTGCCCGTACGACTACGTTTGTTGACTTGAAACCATGGCGCGCTGCGCTGGTGGCGTTGCTTTGGATAATGCTCAGCGTACCTAACTGGGCAGTTGCCGAAGAGGATGCCTTTGGGACGGGGGATGGCTCGGATGGGGCGTTTACGGCAGGCGCAGGGAGTGTAGTGAATGTGTACCGACGGCTGACTGGCGGCGGCGCGGCAGGGACGACAACGCTGGTGGTAAACAGCGGGGCCGGGTTTAGCGCGGGGGACCTTGTGATGGTGTGGCATGTGCAGGGCAATGACCCGATTGCGGCCCTTGATAATCAAAGTGCGATGAATCTGGGCAGCGCGGCGGATGGCTTGGGTAAGTGGGAGCTGACGCGTTTATCGGCGGTGTCGGGCAATACACTGACGACACGGCGACCTCTGCTTGCCAGCTTTCCGGTGAGCCGGACGCAGGTGATACGGGTGCCGGAGTTTACGACGGTGAATGTGCCGGCGGGTCGGTTTATTACGGCGCCCGCATGGAATGGGTCAACAGGGGGGATTGCGGCCTTTTTGGCGACGGGCACGGTGACGGTGAACGGCAGCATCAATGTGTCGGGGCGCGGTTTTCGCGGGGGGCCTGTGTCGACAGGCAACTCGGACAGCGGGTGCACGAGTTTGAGCGAAGCTGCACCACGCGGCGCGCGCCGCGGTGAAGGGACGATGTTTGGCAGTTTTGCGACGAGCGAGACGGGACGCGGCATTCGCACCAATGGTGCGGGCGGCGGCATTTGCCACAACTCTGCCGGTGGTGGTGGCGCCCACAGTGGCGCGGGGGGCCGAGGGGGCAACGATGCAATTCCGCCGAATCGTCCGGTGGGTGGTCTTGGCGGCGCGGCGCTTGTCTATTCGCCGCTCACCCGTCTGAGTATGGGCGGCGGTGGCGGTGCGGGCCATCAAAACAACGGCGCGAACACGTCGGGTGGCGCCGGTGGCGGCGCGGTGTGGCTGCGCGCGCAGAGGGTGCTTGGCAGCGGTTCCTTCCTTTCGCAAGGGGTGAGCGCGGGGTTTGGGAACGGCGATGGCGCGGGCGGCGGTGGCGCGGGCGGTCTTGTGACCATGCACGTGACCGGCTTAATCAGTTGCAGCACGGTCAATGCCTCGGGAGGGCGCGGCGGTGACGCGTCCCCCATTGGTGCCGACCATCCTCCGGGCGGTGGCGGTGGCGGTGGTCGTATCCACCTTGCTGCCGCATCGCGCAGTTGCCCGGCGACGGCGTCGGGAAACACCTCGGGAGTGACGCAAGGGCGTGGTTCTCTAGGCGCAACCAACGGCGGTGGCGGAACTGGGACGACGGGTCCTGCACTCGATATCGACCAAGATAACGACGGTATTTTGGATGTAGACGAAGAGGCCGCGGATAGCGACGGGGATGGCACGCTGGATTTTCAAGACGCCGATGACGATGGCGACGGCGTGCCGACGGCGGACGAAGGCGCCCCTGGTCAAGACACCGATGGCGACGGCACGCCCGATTATCTCGACGCCGATGACGACGGCGACGGCGTGCCGACGGCGGACGAAGGCGCCCCTGGTCAAGACACCGATGGTGACGGCACGCCCGATTATCTCGACGACGACGACGATGGCGACGGTATCCCTTCGGAGGATGAAGGCGCTCCTGGCCAAGACACCGATGGTGACGGCACGCCCGATTATCTCGACGACGACGACGATGGCGACGGTATCCCTTCGGAGGATGAAGGCGCTCCTGGCCAAGACACCGATGGTGACGGCACGCCCGACTACTTAGACCCGGACGATGACGGCGACGGTATCCCTTCGGAGGATGAAGGCGCCCCTGGTCAAGACACCGATGGTGACGGCACGCCCGATTATCTCGACGACGACGCGGATGGCGACGGCATCAACGATAGCGTCGAAGGCGCTGGCGACACGGATGGCGACGGCGTGCCCGACTATCAGGACCTCGATGCCGATGGCGACGGGGTGCCCGACAGCGTCGAGGGCACCGGCGATACGGATGGCGACGGGACACCGGACTTTCAGGATAACGATGACGATGGCGATGGCATCCTGACGCAGGACGAGGGCGGCACAGGCACCGATAGCGACGGCGATGGCACGGACGACTACCTCGACACCGACAGCGACGACGACGGCATCGATGACAGCGTCGAAGGCGCCGGTGACGCGGATAGCGACGGCACCCCCGACTACCTCGACACCGACAGCGACGACGACGGCATCGATGACAGCGTCGAAGGCGAGGATGACGTGGATGGCGACGGTGTTGCCAACTACGTGGACCGCGACAGCGATGGCGACGGCATCGATGATACGACCGAGTGCAACGCGGCAGGCAACGGCGGAGTCTGTGTCAATAGCGACGCAGCGCTTGTGGGCGGCGACACCATGCCCGACTACCTCGATACCGACAGCGACGCGGACAGCGTGCTTGATGCGGTGGAGGGCCACGACGGCGATGCGGACGGCAGCGCTGATGTGACACCGTCGGGTAACGACAGCGATAACGATGGTCTCGACGATGCCTTTGACAGTGACTGCGCAGCGCCTGGCGATTGCGCGGGCGATGTGATTGGCGTGGTGGCGCCGTTGCCCGACCGCAGCATGCCGAGCGATGGACTGCCCGACGTGGTGGACCCCGACGATGACGGCGACGGCATTCTGACCACCGACGAGCTGGCGGATAGCGTGATATATGGCGCAGACCCCGATGGCGACGGGATTCCGGCCTACCTCGACCCCGATAGCGACGACGATGGAGCATCGGATATGGCGGAAGAAGGCCTTGACCTCGACCGCGACGGCGTGCCCGACTACCTCGACCCCAATGCCTCGCCCACCGATGGGGATAACGACGGCATTCCGGACTTCATGGAGTGCCCACCGCCTGGGGACTTTGTGACCGGCGTCGGGTGCGTGGACACCGATGGCGACGGGACGCCTGACATCGCCGACCCTGACGATGACAACGACGGCGTGTCGACGATGCAAGAAGTCAGTGAGGCGCTGGACCAAGACCCCGACTCGGCCACCTTCCGCGACAGCGATGGCGACGGCATCATGGACCACCTCGACCCCGACAGCGACGATGACGGTATCCCCGACCTGTGGGAAGCCGGGCATGGCCTCGATGTGCTGGCGGCGGCCGACGCCGATGGCGACGGGGTGCTGGATAGCCCTGTGGACGGTGATGGCGACGGCGTCGTGGCGCTCTTTGATGCGGACGACACGGACCCTGCGGTCAATAGCCTGCCGGCAGCGGTGAACAGCGATGGTGTGGGCGCGATTGACACGGTGGATATCGACAGCGATGGCGACGGACTGCTCGATAGCGCCGAAGGGCTCACGGACACCGACGAGGACGGCACCGCCGACTTCCAAGACATCGACAGCGACAATGATGGCCTCCTCGACGCCATTGAGGGCTGGGACGGCGACCCCGCGGACGGCACGCCGGGCGTGCGCCCAAGCGGCAACGACACGGACGGCGACGGCCTTGACGATGCCTTTGACAGCGATTGTGCGGCGCCTGGTGACTGCATGAACGATGTGATTGGCGCCGCAGCGGCGGCGCAGGCCGACACGGATGGCGACGGGGTCATCAACCTGCTCGACGCCGACGATGACGGCGACGGCGTCCCGACGGCGCAAGAGGATACGGACGGCGACGGCAATGCGGCGAATGACGACGCCGATGGCGACGGCATCCCGAACTACCTCGACGACGACGACGACGGGGATGGGCTTGCCACAGCTGATGAGCTGCGCGACGGCAATGCGCTCGGCGAGAACCCGGACACGGGCGTCATCGGTGACCCGGACGGCGACGGCATCCCGGCGTATCTTGACCCGGACAGTGACGGCGACGGCATGACCGACAGTGACGAAGGTGTATCCGACAGCGACGGCGACGGTATCCCCGACTACCTCGACAGCGATGTGGCCAGCGGCAACGCCACCGGCGTCGGCGTACGCGGCGGCGCCCTGTGGTGCTCGGCCTCCACCACACCGCCCCAAGGCGCCCTTATCGCCCTGCTCCTCCTGCTCGGCCTTACCCTGACCTTCCGGTCAATCAGAAGCAGAAGGTCTCCGGGCGCCTGATACAGAGCCCCTGTGAAGTACCTCGTCA
>CAYWAT010000091.1:0-11359 GCA_964456305.1 uncultured Polyangiales bacterium
TCAGCGAGTCGCTCAAGAAAAAGGGAACAATGCGATCCTCGTCACCCCAGCACACCAAAGTAGGTGCGCTCACTTTATCGAAATGGCGCTGCAACGACCGTAGCTCGAACATACCCCGAAAACTGGCGTAGGCAGCACGACGGCTATGCGGCGGATTGAAGATATCGTAGAGCGCATCAACCGCCGCTTCGGAGTAGCCCTGGCCATCGTTGTATACATCGCTGCGAAAATAACGGTGAAAGATGCGCCTTTCATAAATGTGCATGAACAGCTTTTCACCCAACCACGGCGTGAGCAGGGCCTTGCCCTTGAGTGGCAGGGGAAAAGCTAAGGCCACCGGATCAACCACGGTGAGCGACTGCACATGCTCGGGAAACAACGCCGCCAGCTGCAAGGCAATGCCGCCCCCCATGGAGTGACCGCATACGTGTACTTTACCTGCTTTGCCCAGCACCGATTCGATAAACTGCCCGAGGCAGCGCGCAAAGGCCTCGCGTGTGTAATCAAAACCCTGCGATGGGGCTGGTTTATCGCTTGCACCAAAGCCCGGCAGATCCGGTACCATGCAGGTGTGATGACCCGCCATACGCGTGGCCACAGGCAACCAAGAACGATGATCGACAAACGCGCCATGCACAAAAAGCAGGGGAGGCTCGCTCGATGAACCGCACTCCATCCAATGCAACCCGAGCGCATTGACCTGGGCCCTGTGCGCACGCTTATCTAGCTTATCTGCAGAGCTCCCCGCGTCGTTATAGGTATCCATGCGGAGCCCCTAGGACTCGCTGTACATCGCTAACTGCGAACGCAGGGTCTCTTCACTAATGCCTTCGCGAATATGTTCTTTGAGACAGTCGGCGATGGTCACCATCAGATCATCCACGCCCTTATCCTCGATGAGACGTGCGAGCAGAGCACGTGCTTCACGGCTGTCATCTTCACGCAAAAAACGTCGGACCTCTTCGGCAGTGATGCCGCCTTGAAAATCCAAGTAAAGGTTCTTGTACAAGTAGTTGACTAGATCTTTCATAGGGAGTCCTCCGGACAGGCCACATCATAGCGTGCGGCACGTTTTGTCGCATAAAAGAAGGGGGAAAGCAACTCTGCCTGAAGCTACCTAAGACCAATACGAAGATCACAGCGGTCTAAGCTTGACCTCATGATTCGAATGATTAGCTTCGCTCAGCATTCTATCTGCACCACAGAGGAGATTTACTGTTATGGGCAAGATTATCGGCATCGATCTAGGAACGACTAACTCAGTTGTGGCAGTCATGGAGGGCAAAGAGCCTCATGTGATCGTCAATGAAGAAGGCGATCGCATCACCCCTTCTGTGGTTGCTTGGGATGACGAGGGCCAAGTGTTGGTGGGCCAGATTGCAAAACGCCAGGCTATCACCAACCCTGAGGGCACCGTCTTTTCAGCCAAGCGCTTTGTGGGACGGCGTTTCGAAGAGATCGAAAGCGAACTTGGCAAGGTTCCTTATGAAGTCACGCGTCGTGCCAACGGCGACTGCGGTATCAAGGTCAAGGGAAAGGAACTCGCTCCGCCCGAAGTCTCTGCGCATGTACTGCGCAAGCTCAAAGCAGCTGCCGAAAATCACCTTGGCCAAGCAGTAACCGAAGCGGTCATCACCGTGCCCGCTTATTTTAACGACTCACAGCGTCAAGCCACCAAAGACGCAGGACGCATCGCGGGCTTGGATGTCAAACGCATCGTTAACGAACCCACAGCGGCGGCTCTAGCGTATGGGCTGGACAAGAAAAACGACCAGCTCATTGCGGTGTACGACTTTGGCGGTGGCACCTTTGATATTTCCATCCTCGAGGTCGGCGAAAATGTGGTGCAGGTCATCAGCACCAATGGAGATACCCAACTAGGCGGTGATGACATCGACCAATGCATCATCGATTACCTCATCAATGAATTTAAAAAGGACCAAGGAATCGACGTTAGCAAGGACAAAATGGTGTTGCAGCGTCTTAAAGATGCCGCTGAAAAAGCCAAAATTGAACTCAGCGCGAAGCTTGAATCAACCGTCAATCTCCCTTTCCTGACGGCAGACGCTTCCGGTCCCAAGCATCTCAATATTCGCCTGACACGCGCCAAGCTCGAGTCGATGATCGAGCCACTGGTGCAGCGTTCCCTCGACCCCTGTAAAAAGGCGATGGCCGATGCAGGCAAATCGCCCAGCGATATTCACGAAGTTGTGCTTGTCGGAGGTTCGACCCGCATTCCCGCCGTGCAAGAAGCGGTGAAGAATTTCTTTGGCCGTGAACCACACCGGGGGGTTAACCCCGATGAGGTGGTCGCCATCGGTGCAGCTGTACAAGCGGGTGTGTTGTCTGGTGATGTCCAAGACATGGTTCTTCTGGATGTCACTCCGCTGAGCTTAGGTCTCAAAACCCTAGGCGATGTGATGACAACCTTGATTCCTCGCAACAACACCATTCCAACGCGCCGCGAGGAAACCTTTTCGACCGCCGAGGATAATCAGACCCAAGTGGAAGTGGTTGTACTGCAAGGCGAACGCGCAGAGGCTGCGCATAACCGCACGCTAGGCCGCTTTCAACTTGAAGGCATCAGCCCCGCGCCACGGGGTGTGCCCAAAATCAAAGTGACCTTCGATATCGATGCCAATGGCATTTTGTCAGTCACTGCTAAAGACGAGGCCACAGGCAAAGATCAAAAAATCACCATCACCGCCAACAGCGGCCTTAATGAAGATGAAATCCAGCAAATGGTCAAAGATGGTGAGGCTTACGAAGCCGAGGATAAAAAACGCCGCGAGCAGGTGGAGCTGCGCAATCGTGCTGATCAGCTCTGCTACAGCGTCGAAAAAACACTTGGCGAGCTCAAAGACAAGATACCTGCTGACAAAGCTCAACCACTTGAGGAGAAGATCAAAAACCTACGCAGTGCCATCGAAGTACAGGATCACGACAAAATCCAAAGCCTCGTGACTGAACTTGAGCAAGCCATGCAGGAAGTGAGTACCGCAGCCTATCAAAATAATGCGCAACCCGATGGACAAGCAGCGAAGACAGCATCGAATGACAGCAGTAAAGGCAAGGAAGATGTGATCGATGCCGAATTCGAAGAGGGCTAAGCCTTAGAGAAGCCTTCGCTCTATCTGAAAGACAGTTCGTATGCCTGCATGAGACAAGAACCGTTCTTATGCAGGCATTTTTAATGTGACCTAAATCCGTGCCGTGGATTGGGCTTGCGATAGAAGCGACGAATCCAAAATAACCCTGCGATAAAACCGCCGATATGAGCAAAGAAAGCAACACCACCCATTTGCTGACCCAAAGTGCCCAGCGAACCAAGGCCCATGAGCAACTGATAGCCGAACCAAAGAAAAACAAAGACAACGACGGGCAATTCAACAAATTGAACAAAAATAAAAATAGGCACTAAGGTTAATATTTTAGTTCTAGGAAATAGCTTAACGTAACCCGCGATAAGCCCAGACACAGCGCCCGAGGCACCCACCATGGGCAATGGGCTGGAGGAGTTGATCAAGACATGAACAAGAGCCGCGCTCACACCGCAGCAAATATAAAATAACAAAAAGCGGCCGTGTCCTAAGTTGTCTTCAATGTTGTCGCCAAAAATATACAAAAACCACATATTGCCAATGAGGTGCAGCCAGCCACCGTGCATAAACATGCTGCTAATTAATGCGGGCCACTGTGACACTGGGTCATCCCATAACAGGGACGGCACTAAGCCAAACTCCATGATAAAACTGCGTTCATCAACCATATTCAGGCTTAGTTGATAAAAAAAGATAAGCGCATTCACGCCAATCAAAGCGTAGGTTACTGCAGGTGTTCCTTGGCGCGGGTTGATGTCGCGTAAGGGGATCATATGAAGCCCAACCTAACGACGAATACACACCAAGTCGATATCGCAGCACAAGATTCTGCGCGAGGTACCCCCGCGGAAGACTCGCAGGCAGCACAGTGGCTTGGTCCAGAAGGTCCGCTTGCGAGCCTCCTACCCTACTACGAACACCGCGAAACTCAAATGCAGATGGCAAGTGCCGTTGAGTGCAGCATCGCCAATTCTCGCATTTGCCTTATCGAAGCGGGCACAGGGATCGGTAAAACCCTGGCTTATCTATGTGCGGCGCTGAGTAGTGGCAAACGGGTGGTGATCGCAACAAGCACACGCGCTTTGCAGGACCAGATCATGCATCATGACATCCCCTTATTGCAGCGTTCGATCAAGCCTTTCTCGGCGGTCTGTATCAAAGGCCTCAACAACTATCTTTGTTTGCGACGCTACCAATCTTTCATGGAAAGCGGAGCCTCTCTCAACCCACAATGGGCCAATGCTATCAATGCATTAAAGGCATGGAAGCAAGAAACAGATCTTGGAGACCGGCAGGAACTTAAGGTGCTGCCCGAAGATCACCCCATTTGGGCACAGGTAAGCAGCAGTTCCGACACGCGCATTGGCCACGGATGTCCCTTTTTTGAGCCATGCTTTACCAGCAAGCTGCGTCAACACGCACAAAAGGCCGACGTAATCATTACCAACCATCATCTATTTTTTGCCGATCTAGCGGTGCGCGATGCCCATCTTGCACAAGTCTTGCCCGACTATGATGCCGTCATTTTCGATGAAGCCCATCGCATTGAAGATAACGCCACTACCTTTTTTGGAGCCCGAATTTCTAGCCTGCAGCTTAGCCGTCTCGTGAAAGACGCTCATAACCAACTACCCCCTCAGGTGCTGAGTCAGGCAAAACCAATGCTAACCGCCCTTGATGCAATCAGCGCTGATCTCGGCCACATGGGAACCCGCAATCAATCTCAATCCAATGACGAAAAGCGCCTGCTCTTAGACACGCATGAAGCCCATGATTTTCTACAACCACTGGGCGATGCCCTGCAAGCACTGCGTGGAGCCCTCAAACAGCTATCTCGACATCCCTCTGCGCTGGAGCGCCGTGTGCAGTCTCTGCACGATACGGCGACGAACATGCTTGCGGTCGAGCACGACGTCTTTTGGCTGCATAGGCATAGCAAAGCAGTCACCTTGGGATGGAGCCCTGTTAATATCGAACACAAGCTGCGTCATGCCCTGTTCGAGTCGAGGCGCGGAATCGTTCTGACTAGCGCAACGCTAAGCGTTGATGGACGGTTTGACCACATCGTCCAGCGACTAGGAATCGACGAGAGTGCGATTGCTGAAAAAAAGTCCTTAGCCTCCTCCTTTGATTTTTCCACGCAATCTTGCCTGTATATTCCCCATCATTTGCCGCTGCCTCAGCACCCGAGCTTTGCCCAACAAGCCATCGAGCAAATACGAGAACTCGTGCAGCTGAGCGATGGTGGAGCCCTTATTTTGTGCACCTCCTATCGCCGCTGCGATGCGATTGCGAAGCAATGCAAGGAGTGGCAATGGCCGGTTTGGACACCTAAGCAAGCACCCACACAAAGCATGCTGGATGCCTTCAAACAACATGGACGCGGCATTTTAATCGCAACAACTGGCTTTTGGGAAGGCATCGATGTTCAGGGTCATGCACTACGCCTGGTCATCATCGACAAGCTGCCTTTTCAGGTTCCCAGTGACCCACTCATTGAGGCACGCTGCCAAGCGATTAACGACCAGGGGGGCTCGGCATTTCGGGATTACCTCCTCCCTCAAACAGCGCTCTTCTTAAAGCAGGGCTTCGGACGCCTTATCCGCAGCCAGCAAGACACCGGTATTGTGAGCATCCTCGATGCACGCATCATTAAGAAGTCATATGGCAAGGTACTCTTGCGCAGTCTACCTAAGGCTTATCGAGCGACAACGCTTGATGAGGTTAAGCGATTCTGGGAATTGAAATTGAAGTCATGCGACGCTAACCTGATGGAGTGAAATTGCCTACTAGCGAACTTCGTGAAGCCCTCAACGACGCTAACATTGAGGTCTATCAAGAACACGCTCATACCATCGAAATCGCTGAGCGTATTCGCTTTCATATGATGGATTCGGGTGTTCGCATCAGCAATCAAAAGCCATGGAATCTGGTTTTCACCGTGCGCGCTGAGCAATCATCAAACCCGCATGCGTCCAAAGAAACACTCCTAGAACGCCTGCGTGCGCAATTTTCAAAGCAGGTGCAAGACAAAGGGTATCGAGAAGTTGAAGCTCACACGCGGATCATCAACCATCCATCAAATAACGACGAAGTCTTAGATATCTGGTATGAGCTTCAATACGGCAAAGAATTAACGTCCATTGAAGAGGTTGTCTCAGACCTTCAATGGGCTCTCAAGATCGACAAACAACTCAACGATTGATCGCGTCTTATGCAGAGCGCGATGCAACCATAGAATCGTCTTTGATGACAAAGCCGCTTTCGCGTATTCCCTGCGACTCTTGAGTCAGGATGACGCGTTCAGCGAACTGCCCACGAGGGCCGTCTTTTAGCTCGAATTCAACGACATCACCTTCGCGCAATGTGCGAAAGCCCTCTCCGTTGATTTGAGAATAGTGAACAAAAATGTCGGAGCCGGCTTCACCTTCGATAAAGCCCCAACCTTTTGCGTTATTAAACCACTTAACTCGACCAGATGGCATAACGTTGACCAGCCTACACAAACCCGATTGAAGGGCGCAAGAAACTAGGACGACTAACCTATACGTCAAGTAACTTTATGAGCTGTTTTCGGACACCCCTTAGGGATAAAGGTGGATAAGCTCCCACCCCCGGTCGCTGCGTGTGAAAACGCTGCGTGTGTGCAGTCTAAAGTCGCCAGCCTGCCAGAATTCTATACGATGAGGAAGCAATCGGTAACCGCCCCAAAAATCAGGCCGTGGCACCTCAGTTCCTTCGTAACGCTCTGACACGTGCTGAAGGCGTTGATGTAGCTCCGATTCGTTGGCCAGTTCTTGGCTTTGCAAGGATGCCCATGCTCCCAGCTGACTTTGTCTTGGGCGAGTCGCAAAATAAGCATCGGCTTCCTGCGATTCCACAACTTCGACACGACCCTCTACACGCACTTGTTCATCTCGCGTGGGCCAGTAAAAACATAAACTTGCCCAAGGGTTCGCATTCATTTCCTGAGCTTTGCGACTACCATGATTCGTGTATACGACGAAGCCACGGGCATCCACATGCTTGAGTAAAACGCAGCGTGCAGAGGGGCGCCCCTCAGGCGATGCAGTGGCTAGCACACAACAGGTTGCATCCTGTGTTTCATATTGCTGGGCACGCAGAAGCGCACCTTTGAAACGTTGAATGGGATCTTCCGCCATGCACCTGTATAGTGCAAAACTCGTGATTAGGAGGTCGCATCCCACAACACAGGGTGGTAGCATGAACTCACACCCATGAATTCCGCGGCGCATGACCTTATTCAACGCTTACGCAAGAACCCCGAAGACAGCGAGGCATTTCGCCAACTGCACGACTACTATAGTACGCATGGGGATTACGCGTCCCTGGTCAATCTCTTAGAGGGTTGGGCCAAACGTCAGCCCCATGATCGCAAGGCGGCTGAAGCTTTTGCAGAAGCCGCTCAGGTTGCGCGCACCCACCTCAACGATCCCTACCGCGCAGTCTCCCTCTACGAACAAGGACTCCAGCGTGATCCGCGCCATGACACCCTATTCGCAAAATCACGAGAACTTTACGAATCCTTGGGGGATCAGCGCGGCCTTCTTGGGCTGTTAGAAGGGCAGGTTGAACGTCTGCATGCTTTGGGCATTGACGGTCGTCGCCTGGCACTCCTGCATCATCAAGCAGGCAACATCTGGGAGCATACCCTACAACGCCCTGACCGCGCGGTGGTTCATTATCGTCGTGCCTTTGAGCTCGATGCATCGATGGTGCCCGCCATTTATGCAGCGCGAGAGATTTATCGCAAAGCGGGAAACCTACGCGCTACCGCTCAACTTTACGAACTTGAGGCGCATGCAGAGGAACATCTCGAACGACGTGTTGGATTGTGGCGGGAACTCGCCGAGGTTTACAGTAAACAGCTCGGCGACCCACACAAAGCGATGGCAGCGCTACGCCAAGCCCTGCATCAAAAGCCCAACGACACGACGATTTCCTACGAATTAGCAACGACGATGTTGCAATGGGCACGCAGCGCTCCTCATCAGCCAACAGCAAGGCATGCCAAAAACGAAGCGGCCGATTTGCTGTATCAACTCGCACAACGCGAAGCGGCTCACAACGCGATCATGTACTGCGAACTAGCCCTCGATGCAGTCCCCGATCATCAAGACGCACTACGTTTACTGGAGCAGCTCAGCAAGCAGCAAGGGCAAGAGCAAAACTTGCCCGTGCGTTGGTTCAACTTTCTACAGGCGTCTCCGGCCAGTCCAGATTCGGTTGTGGTGCGCTTTCGATTAGGTAAGGCCTACGTGCAATCAGGTCAGTACGACGACGCGATCATGTGTTTCGAGCCTCTGTTTCAAAACGGTAATTTTGAGGCAACAGGGATTCTCATCGACTTATACCGAAAGCAGCAAAAGCATTCTCTTTTAATTCAAGCCATCGATGCTTACTTACCCTCGCTTCCCTCACCACAACAGGTTCCCCTACTCGACGAGTCACGCCAGATCTTCTTTGAGCTTGGCAAAACCGACGAAGCGGTCGAACGCGCATGGCGCATTCTTCGCACCGAAGACTCCCACGAACAGGCCTTTGCCTTCCTACGCAAGCATTACGAAAGTCAGGATGATCCCAAAGCACTGTGCGAACTCTATCACCTGCACGGAGGCTCGCAGACCCTAGATGCGAAGCAACGCATCGACTACCTCGCGCAAGCAGCAGGGCTAGAAGAAGAGCGCCTCGGGAATGACAGCGATGCAATCCGCACATGGCAGTCAGTGCTTGTCCTCAAACCGGGGCATGCCAAGGCGCTACGCGCACACGTTCGCCTTTACGAGAAAACCGAACAGTGGGAGCAGGTGGTCACAAGCCTGCACACACAGATTGAGCATCTGACTGAACCCGAACAAAAGGCGGCAGCCTATCAGCACATTGCGCAGGTACAGCGCGATCATCACGACAATGCAGAGCAAGCGATCACTGCATTAAAGCAAGCCTATACGCTCACCCCAGACGACCACAGCATACGCGATGCCTTATGCGAGAATTTTCTCGCAGCCAACCGCTATGCGGACGCGATTCCCCTGCTCGAGTCCAAGCTCAACCAAGATACACAGGCTCAGGATCAGAATTCACAGGTCACGCTGCGCCAACTCGGTTACGCTTACGAACGCATCAACGAGAACGAAAAAGCCTTCGGAGCATGGCAATTGCTGCTCTCTGCCCTTCCCCACGACAACGAGGCGCTCGTGCATATGGAAGCCATCGATGAGCGCTCGGGAAATAGCAAACGCTTGATCAAAACACTGGATATGCGTTTTGCCTGCACTGCCGATCCTGCCATTCAACGCAGCATCATACTGCGAACCGCCGATTTAGCAGAACAGCAGCTACAAGACCTAGAGCGCGCTGCAGAGGATTACCAACGCGCCCTCGCTGTGCGTCCCATCGCCTTATCCACGCTCGATACGCTGCACGACTTCTATGCCCGTCATAAGCAGCTCGAAAACTTTGTTGAGCACCTGCAAGAGTGTCTTGGGGCCGATGATCTTGGCGACGCAACGAGCGAATTTCATCGCCGCATCGCACGATGCTTATCAACGGATCTCGACGATGAAAAACGCGCCATGGAACACTGGCATGCGCTACTGGAGCATGAGGAGGACCGTGAAGCGCTTGAAGCCATCCGAGAATATGCACAGCGACACGATGATCACGACGCGGTTATCGACAGTACCGTGCGTCTCATCGCCATGGCGCCTACGGCACATGCCAAGCGGGACCTCTCGATGGAGCATGTCCAACTGCTTATTAGCCTCGAGTCTACTGAAAAAGAGGAAGAGGCAATCAATGTTTTACGACGTGTCACAGATGAGATCGATCCAGATTTTCTGCCCGCCTTGGTTCAGCTTTCGGACTTGTACAAAAAACAAGAACGCACTGTTGAACTCGCTGATATCCTCGAAAGGCGATTAGAAAAGCTGGAGGACGCAGGCTTACAAATGCCTGTGGCGGAGCAACTTCATGCCACCTTGGTCCATCACGATAGCCTCAAGCATGATGCCGCGCGCATTATCCGCACCTTGCAGCGCTGGGCTCAGGTTGATGCGGATAATCCCATGCCGCGCACCGAACTCATCCCTTACCTCGAAAAAGACAAACGCTGGGAAGAGCTGCTGGAAAATCTGGATGCGCTTGAATCCCTAAGCGATGATCCTGCTCAATCGCTTGCCTACCGCTACCAAGCCGCATGTATATGTGCCGAGCAACTCGATGATGTCGAGGGGGCCTGGGGTCGTTTTGCCACTTTGTTTGAACAAGGGCACGAGGATGCCGAGGCTCAACTGAGGATCCTGGCGCAAAATCACGGGAAAATTCAAGACCTTGCCGAGCTTGTGATTGCCCAAGCCCATGCAGGCGAAACACCGCAACACCAAGAGCTGTTATGGGAAAAAGCGGCTTCCATCTACGAAGAAAATGGACAGCTCAAACAAGCACTCGAAGCGATCCTGAGAGCGCTTGCCCTTCATCTCGAGCATACCCAGCATCTGGAACGCGCTGAAACACTTGCAAGCCAGCTCAAGGACTGGGAGCGCATTGAGCAAGTGCACGAGCGTCTGATTCGCGAAGCAGACGATGAAGAGGATAAAGTCCAACTGCTGATTCGCCGAGCTGACTTTTTAGAGCAGAAGGCCAACAACCAAGACGCTGCGCTCGACTGTATTTTGCGTGCCTGTGCACTCGCAAGCAGTGCTGCGATGCTGGTCTCACTGGTCGATCGCGCCGAGCGACTCGCGCCTCAGGTTAAACGCCTAGAAGAGCTACTGCTGGTCTACGAACGCTGCCGCCAACACAGTCCTAGCGCGACCCGCGAGCTGCGCTGGATTATTCAAGCGGCAGAATTGTGCTCTGCTCGGCTCAACGATGAAGAACGCGCCTTGCACTACCTCAAGCAAGCCTTGCGCTTTGTCACCGCCGAGGAGGATACTTGGCCCACGCTTATTGCTGCCGCACATGCGATGGACTCCGCGAATGCTCAACCCACGCATGAAAACAGTCACCCTTATGCCAATGCGCTTATCGCCATGGCTTACGACTATGCAGCAGCACCAGAGGACGCGGAAAGTCGCGATGTGGACTACGTACTGAGGCATGCAGCACGCACCCAATCGGCACAAAAAGACCAAACGAACAAAGCCCTCACGGCACTTATGCGCGGGGCTCAACAACTGCCTGAGGTAAGCGATGAGCTGCATGCAACCATCGACGAGCTCGTGCGGCGCTTTCTC
>CAYWAT010000092.1:0-11247 GCA_964456305.1 uncultured Polyangiales bacterium
CAAAAAAGGCCACATCATCGGACAAATGGACGCCCTCAAGATCGGCTTTTTGCTGGAGAATCGCGACGCGGGTATCGAGCTCGGGCGGATGCGTATCGGCAACCATGCCGGATTGAAATCGACTGATGAGCCGCTCTTGCATACCGGCCAGCTCTTTGGGATCCACATCCGAGCTGAGCACGATCTGCTTATTGCGGTGGTACAAGGAATTGAAGGTGTGGAAAAATTCTTCCTGCGTCTGCTCACGCCCTGCTAAAAACTGAATATCGTCCATCAGCAATACATCGCAGTGGTGGCGGTAACGGGCACGAAAACGATCGATCTCATGGTTGCGCAACGCCGCAATAAACTCGTTGGTGAAGCGCTCGGCCGATACGTAAATAATGCGCGCCTGGGGCATATTCGACGCGATGGTATGACCGACGGCGTTAATGAGATGCGTCTTGCCCAACCCTACACCGCCATAAATAAAGAAAGGGTTGTAGCGTTGCCCTGGTTGATTCGCGACGGCCATGCTGGTGGCATGCGCCAGTTGATTGGAGGGGCCGACGATGAAATTAGCAAAGAGGTACTTTTCGCTTAGATCAGGCGGGGCCAAGGTCTCCGTCGACTCACTCTGGCCTTTTCGTGCAGTCGTATCTAGAACCGGACGCTGTACCGCAGGAGAGGGCTGACGTACTTGCAGCGCGGCGTCTACCTGCCAGCGAATATGCTTCACGCTAGCGCCCGTGGTCTCGCTTAAGGCTTGCAAAACGAGGTCGTTATAATGCACCTGCAACCACTCCGCGTGAAAGCGGTTCGGGACACGCAATACCGCATCGTCAGAGCTCACCTGATGCAAGGCAAGGGGCTCGATCCAGGTGCTGAAGTTTTCCTCCGACAGCTTGGGACGCATCCAGCCAAGGGCTGTTTTCCACATGGACTCTGGACTATGATCCTGCTGTAATAATGACATGTTACAGACCTTTTTCCCCAGGTTGCACACACCTGTGTACACCCAGTGAACCAACGTTTTGGAGAAGCTCCAGAACCGTTGTGCCAGCAGGACGCAGCAGGATAGGGCTCGACGCTAGCAGCATGCTTCGAGGCCGTCTACACGGGAACCCTTCGTGATGGCTAAGATCCCAAGATCGCTGCCAAAACCCTTTGCAAAAAATTTGCGTACGCGGAAAGTCAAGATCCACCTCCGCTCCAAATCAATGAAATCACGGATCAAAATCGGATCGGCTAGCGCTAGTCCACAAGGTGCTCATGCCCCGATCGCGGTGTCGCCCTGCCTGTCACAGCCATCGGGCTCACGATCAGCGTCATTCTTCTCGAGACAATGCCCAGAAATGCCCGGGTCTAACCTATGGCGAAGCACAGCCCTTGGCGAAATCCCCACCCGATCGCATGCTGCCCCTGTGCCTAAAACTGCCGCCCATGCAGAACAGGACCCATGCGTTGAGCGTCTCTTTCATCCCACCTTGGCGCAGTGGTTTCGCGATACCATCGGTACTCCTTCACCTCCCCAGGCGCTCGGCTGGCCTGCCATTGCCCGTGGCGAGCATGTGCTCATCGCGGCGCCCACAGGCTCCGGCAAAACCTTCGCCGCCTTTTTGTGCGCACTCGACCAGCTGTTGCGCCAGGGCGATGCCCTCGAGCCCTGCACCCAGGTGGTGTACGTTTCGCCGCTCAAAGCGCTCAGCAACGATATCGAAAAAAACCTGCAAGCGCCGTTAGCAGCGCTTCAAGCCCGTGATCCTTCACTGCCAGCGATTCAGGTGATGGTGCGCACCGGCGATACGCCCGCAAAAGAAAGGGCGAAGATGCGGCGCAGGCTACCGCATGTGCTCGTGACCACGCCGGAATCCCTCTACATCGTGCTGAGCTCCCAAAGCGGCCAAGCGATGCTGCGGCATGTGCGCTGTGTGATCGTCGATGAAATTCATGCAGTGGTTGAAAGCAAACGCGGCGCTCACCTGACCCTGTCGCTCGAACGCCTGAGCAGAGTGGCGCAGCAGCCGGTGCAGCGCATTGGTCTATCAGCAACGCAAAAGCCTATCGACAGCGTGGGACGTTTTTTGGTGGGCCCAGAGCGCCGCTGTCATATCGTCGACACCGGCCATTTGCGTCACATGGATTTGGGCATCGAGGCGCCGGTGCTGCCGCTGAGCGCGGTGTGCTCGCACGATACCTGGGAGCTCTTGTATGCGCGCATGGTGCAGTTGATTCAGCAGCACCAAACCACGCTGATTTTTGTCAACACCCGCAAATTAGCCGAACGCTTGTCGGCACGCCTCGCCGAACGCTTAGGGACAAACGAAGTCACCTGCCATCATGGGAGCCTATCCAAGGAGCGCCGCTTCGATGCTGAGCAGCGCCTCAAGCAGGGCAGTCTACGCGCCTTGGTGGCTACCGCTTCACTGGAACTGGGCATCGATATTGGCGACGTCGATTTGGTACTGCAAATCGCATCGCCGCGACGCATCGCAACCTTTTTGCAGCGGGTGGGACGGGCAGGTCACGGTCCGCAACGTACCCCCAAGGGACGCTTGTTTCCTCTCACGCAAGATGAATTAAGCGAAGCAGTCGCCCTCTTGGCCGCAGTGCAGCGCGGTGAGTTGGACCAGTTGATCGAGACGCAAATGCCTCTCGATATCTTAGCCCAGCAATGGGTGGCCACCTGTGTCACCGCTGGCGAGGAGGGCATCTCCCCACAGACCTTACATGCACTCGCGAAACAAGCCTGGCCTTACCGTATGCTCAGTGAAGCGCAGGTCGAGCAGGTGATCGCGCTGCATACCCAAGGACGCGGGGCTCTTTTGCATTACGACCGCATTGGTCAACGCGTGCGCGCGACACGCCGAGCCCGACTGGTGGCGCTGACCTGCGGCGGCGCCATTCCCGATAACGCGGATTTTCAGGTACGCGAGGACCCGGAGGATATTCTTGTGGGTAGTCTTGATGAAGACTTTTCGCTGGAGTCGAGCCAGGGCGACATCTTTCAATTGGGCAACACCTCCTGGCGCGTGGTGCGGGTCGAAGCCGCCCGCGGAGTAGTGCGTGTGGCCAATGCCCAGGGTGCGCCGCCCACCGTGCCTTTTTGGATCGGCGAAGCGCCGGCACGCAGCGCGGAACTAAGTCTTGCTGTGGGACGACTGCGACGCGAAAGCCAAAGCGCGGCGGATATTGCAGCGATCCATGGCGTGGATACAAGAGTCGCTCAGTCTCTGTGGGATTACTTCGAGCGCGCGCGCCAGAGCTTGGGTTATCTGCCCAGTGACACGACCTTCGTCGCCGAACGCTTTTTTGATGACACCGGCGGCATGCAGCTGATCATTCACGCCCCCTTGGGCGCACGCCTTTTGCGCGCCTGGGCCTTGGCCCTGCGCAAACGCTTTTGCCGCGGCTTTGGTTTCGAACTGGAAGCCGCCGCCAACGAAGACAGCTTGCTGCTCTCCTTGGCTCCCACCAACAGCTTTCCCTTAGATACGATTTTTCAATATCTCTCGACCAAGACCGTACGCGGAATCCTCACCCAAGCCTGCATTACTGGAGGGCAGTTCGAAACGCGTTGGCGCTGGAATGTCACCCGCGCCTTGGTGGTGGAGCGTTTTCGTGGCGGTAAACGCGTGCCGCCGCATCTCATACGCCTGCGCGCAAACGACGCCTTAGGCCAAGCCTTTCCCACCGTCTTGGCCTGCCCGGAAAACCTCGACGCAGGTCCCTTGCCCATTCCGCAAGACCAGCCCTTGGTGATGCAAACGCTGCACGATTGCCTGCATGAGCTGATGGATATCGATGCTCTCGAAGAGCTGTTGCAGCAACTTCAGCAAGGCAAGATTCACACGCATAGCATCGACACCCCCCAACCTAGCCCTTTGGCGCAGAGCATTCTCAACGCAGCGCCTTATGCCTTTCTCGACGATGTGCCGTTAGAGGAAAGGCGTACCCGCGCGGTATCGCCCCCTAAGGAAGCGAGTCTGTTTAGCCTGGCGCCACCGGGTGATTTGGATCCCGCTGCAGTGGCGCAGGTGCGCGATGAAATCTGGCCCAAGCCGCGCAATGCTCAGGAGGTGCACGAAGCCTTGAGTTGGATGGGTTATCTCAAGGTGCAGGAAGCCGATACCTGGCAAAGCTGGTTAGACGAGCTGCAGGCAGCAAGCCGGGTGATTCGCCAAGGCGATTGTTATTATGCAGCCGATGCCTCGCAAGAAGCCAAGGCCTTGCTGCGCGGGCGTCTCGAAGTTGAGGGACCGATGCTCAGCAACGATCCGCTGATGCTGGAGCTTGAAAACGAGGGCTTAGTCCTGCGCACCCGTATGCAGGGACAGGCTATGTGGTGTCATCGGCGACTACTTGCGCGCATTCACCGCAGGATGCGCAGCATGCGACAATGCGTAGAGCATACGGTCAGCCTGGCGCAATTTCGTCATTTTCTCGAACGCTGGCAACATGTGTATCCCGATCATCAATGCGAAGGACCACGCGGACTTGCCACTGTGCTGCGACAGCTGACGGGGGTGGAAGCGCCTGCGAAACAATGGCTCGATGCCATCTTGCCCGCTCGGGTGCGCGACTTTGATCCTGAGTGGCTCGATGCTCTCACCCTGCAAGGGGAATTCGCCTGGGCACGACTGTGGCTGCCCAGCACCATGCCCAAACGCGCGCACTCCTTACATGCAACGCCCATTGCCTTTGTTCCGCGAGCAGAGCTCGAGTCATGGCTAGCGCTGAGCCCCGATGCAGATATCGAGATGGGCAGCCAAAGTCAGGCTGTTGCAGATTTGTTGCAGCAACGGGGCGCCCTTTTTCTCGGCGAGATGCAACGGCAACTCCGTCTCTTACCCGAGCATGTGGAGATGGCCCTACGTCAGCTCATCGCCCAAGGGCAGGTGAGTTGTGATGGCTTTGCCGCCTTGCGTTGGTTGCTACTCGCCTCGCATCATCGCAAGCGGTTGCCCGCTCCCGGGGGGCGTTGGAGTATTCTCGCCTCGCGGCAACTCTTAGACGAGGTGCCTGCCTTGGAGGCTGAGGCGATAATCGACATGCTGGCTAGGCAAATGCTCCAGCGTTATGGCGTGATTTGTTACAGCCTGATGCAGCGCGAACGTCATCGCGTGCCGTGGCGGCGTCTACTCCAATCCCTACGTGCATTGGAGCTCAAAGGGGAGGTCCTTGGCGGACGTTTTATCAAGGGCCTTTATGGCGAACAGTTCGCGTTGCCGCATGCACAAACTCTGCTGGTGCAAAGCCCAAAACAGGATGCTTATGAATTGCCATCAGTCCCTTTAGCGCCTTTGGATCCTCTAAACCTTGGCCACGAGTTCGATGGGCAGAGTGCTCAAGCTAAGACAGTTACGGTTTAATGTTCAGCATTAAGGAGTCGCATATTTTTGTTATTTTCGAAAAATTACAAAAATATAAATTTATATAGATTCCGCACAAGTCTTTGCTAACCTTCTGCTCTCATTAATATTTAAATTATAGGAGTATGACTTATGAGATCATCAATAACTCTTCTTAGTCTGTGCGTTGCCATGGTTCTATTGAGCGCATGCAGTAACGACACAAGTTTAGACGCAAACTTCAAACAGTCGCAAACAGATGCGGATATCGTCGCTCAATTTAATAGCGATGGATTTCCCCGACGTTATCGACCTATAGACCGCCCTACCTATCAAGGTGTCTATACAGAAGTCATCAAGGATGGCAAAAAGGGTTACCTAACGGTAAGCACAAATATTGATAATGGAACACCAGTTCCTTTTACTTATTCAGCTGAAATGGCTCTCTCTTCTATAGGCGAAGACCCCTACGATCTAGATAATCCAAACGGCAAAAGAGAAATCCTTAATATTGTTCGCGACAATGAGTTTAAAGATGTCTCAGATAAAAATGACGACGATCTGCTCCAAGTACTACGGCAAAACTCAATTCCTACAATAAATCAGTTAGTGAGACCATCTACTATAAAAAATCATAAGCCTGTGGTTCTTCAGAGTGTGGAATCGGGCGATGACATATCAAAAGAAGTTCGTCTGCCTGGATTAAAGAAAAATGACCTAGTCACGTTTTTTGTAACCGGTACGGTCACTGCTTTTAATCCCCGTACTGAAGAGTTTTTCGACAAAGAAGTCATTAAGCGAGTCGATGGCGTCGTCATCCATGTGCAGAGAGAGGGCGTTCGTGAAGTCATCATTCAGCAACTTGCCGACAATAGACGCTATGGAGGGCACCCCGACTTTCGTCCACTCAAGCACAGCCATAGCGGTGCTGCAGTCTTCTACACGAAGGATGTCGACAACAAAACGAAGAATGTCGACAACAAAAAGCTCACCAAAGTTCCTGTAGCGGTCTACCTCGGAGCCACATTCAACTCGAATCCTCCGCTTTTGTTCGCATCATTCTAACTTTACTCAACTAATACGAGTCCCTGTTTGGCAACGCGTTGAACAGGGACTCTGAAGCTATGCTAATGCGACTGCGTGTGCCCCAAACCTCAGCAGCTCGCGTTTTTTAGCCAAGATTCGCCACCGGCAGCACAAGCTGAGTCACAGCCCGCGTATATGGGCGACCATCGCGATATAGCGCAGCGATTGCCGGCGGCTTTTCATCTGGGCACCTCGAGCTGGACTTTTCCGGGCTGGCAGGGTTTGTTCTATCGCCGCGATTACGCCAACGCACAGCATTTTCGCCGCCATTCATTGGAGGAGTACGCAGCGCACCCTTTGATGCGCACCGTCGGTATCGACCGCAGTTATTACCAGCCCATCACCGCTGACGAACTGCAGCTCTACGCCAAGCAACTGCCGCCAGGCTTTCCTTGCGTGCTCAAGATGTGGCAACAGCTCAGCACCATGGTCTTCCCGCAACACCGGCGTTATGGTGCGCTTGCTGGGCAGAGTAACCCAGACTTCCTCAACGTCGCGCGCTTTGTCGAAACTATCGCTACTCCTCTGCGCCAGAGTTTTCTTTCCCACAGTGCGGCATTGGTGATCGAAGTTAGTCGCATCCCAGGTCCCATCAATGCCGATGCTTTTGTAGAGCAGCTGCATCAATTCCTTCGCCATGCTCCCCAGGAGTTTCACTACGCCATTGAGCTACGCGACCCTCGCTTGCTGACCACCGCTTATCGCCAACTACTACAACACAGCGGCGCTACCCATGTGTACAACTTTTGGTCGCAAATGCCCTCACTGAAGCGCCAGCTCGAACACATCTCCATTCCCCAAAACAGCAAAACGATTCTGCGTCTATTGCTTCCACCGGGCAGTGATTACGAAAAGCGACGACGCCAACTCGAGCCTTTTCAACACCTACAAGAGCCGCAAACGCAAATGCGCGACGACGTGCGTACCATCGCCAACGAGGTGTTGGCTCAACAAGGCCAGCTCTTTATCCTTGTGGGCAACAAAAGCGAAGGCTGCGCGCCGCTTACCGTAGAGGCACTCGGCGCACAACTGGCTCAGCTCTAGATCGCTCTCGCTTCACTCTGATCCTGGCTTGCATCCGGTCCTCGTCTCTCAAGGTATCTATACATACATCATCGTTCCTGCGGTCCGGGTGCACTCAGGCTCAACGCAAATTGAGAGCGGTCTAGGGTTGAAGAGACGCTCAAATTCTCATGTGCTCCCTATTCATCTGCACCTTGAAGGATCATTGACCACCGTTCGATTACACCCCCAAGGGTAACGCGGTGGCATACGAGCAAGAAACTCCTTGCTAGGATCGCCAACAAACCAGTCAGAAACCACCAAATGAACTCCTGATTCGAGGAATTCGTCTAAATTTTTGTTATTTTCATCACGGTTTTTATTTGATCGGTCACGCAAAAATCTCTGGGTTGGGTCGGCTAACCATCCGTTATAGCTGGGCTCGTGTCCTCGCAAAATCATGCCACTCCTGATTGCCTCAGTGACTAGGTCCTGCATTTCTCGTTCATGCCCATCAATCTCAACAATTTCAGTAAGTTTTTTATCAAACCATGCAAATCGATCATCCTTTCGACATTGCCCTTTGCTGATACGGCACATGGTAAACATGACAGGTTTTTTGACCTGATCATAGTTACTTCTAACGGTTTCATTATCTGATATGAATAGAGGTACAACGGTTTTCTGAGATGAATTATTGATTTTTCTTTCGATTTCGTTAATCGTGGGCCATTTATTTTCGGTCGTGTTAATGGCTTTGATCACAGCAGGAGTTACAATGTTATTTTCATCAAAAACTTGACGAAATGTATTATCAATTATTTCTAATCGTCTTTTCATTTCCTGTGAGTCACCTGTATCAAGATCGACTTGAATGCCTATGAACAAAGGAATGTGAGCACCTTCCTGTTCGTCTTGCCAGGTTTTTATCTGCCTAAAACAAGACCAGATAGAACTACAAAGACTTTTATCTCGCGGTAACCTTCTAGGCTTACGATAAGCCGAAAAATCATGGCCATTCCAATGCAAATCGATTTCGAGACCACCTGCTCCATCTATAATATTATCGCTATGGATATCAGCACTGTTACTAAGCTGAGCGTCAATGCTCTCATAATCAGTCCGAATTGAGTTGTGTGTCATTGCGACCTGAAATTCATTCAAGCGCAACTGACGACTATCATCTGATGCACTGATTTTATCGACTTGATTACTTTCAGGACTAACTGCACATCCAGCAATAAAGGCAACTATCGTAGTCAATAAGATGACTCGCAAACCATGGGAACAATTCATTATCAAGACCTCCGGTAAATTTCATTCGCCTCTAGTATACGAATAAGAAGAAGTCAACTAAAGCAATTGAAGCGCTTTGATTTTCTCGATAAACGCAGCGGCATCGATGAACTGGGTAAGGCGCCAGATTTCTTTGCCGCGGGCGTTGTGCACAACGATAAAAGGCAATCCACGCTGATTGTAAGAGGCGAGTAGTTGGCGTTTTTCTGGGGTAACCTGACCTGCACTCAAATCCACTTTCACCACTACAAAATCGGCTAACGCTCGTTGTACCTTGGCATCACTCAGCGTTTGTTCGTCGAGCTCTTGGCAGCTCTTGCACCAGGATGCGCCAAAATCGACCAGCAAGGGACGCCCTGCCTCGAGCGCATCGCGACGTGCTTGCTGGTAATCGCTGCGCCATTGCAACGCGGTGTGTCCTTGCCCGTCTTTTAACGATGCAGGTCTTTCGCCCTGCCACCACACCATGCCCAAACCTAGACCTAAGGCGAGCAGCGCAATGCCCACACTCTTGCGCCAACGATGACTGCGCTGTGGGTGATAATAAGAACCATGCACAGCACCTAAGGCAAGCCCTGTCACGCTCATCGCCAAGGCAAGCCACAGCCAAACAAGCTGATGACGCAGTTGACGATAAGAGGGCCAAAGATCTTTGAGGTAATAGATAGCCATCACCAACATGGCGATGCCAAAGGCGCTCTTCACCCACTCCATCCACTGCCCCGATTTAGGCAAACTGATGGCAAAGGTACCCACAAGACCAAAGAGCAATCCCAGACCCAGAGCGTAGACAAATAGAGCGCTGGTCCCTAGCCATAGATTGCCACTGCTGCCCACCCAGGTGAGCAAAAAAGCCAGCACTGGACCCGTGCAGGGCGCGGCGATCAACGCGGTCACCATGCCCAGGACAAAGGCGCCCCGCGGACCGATGCCTCCTTGTTGAGCTAATCGATTGCGCCAAGACGCAGGCAAATTGAGCTCAAAGAGCCCAAACATGCTCAGCGCTAAGAGCACAAAGACCAGCGCGAGACCGACTAGCACCGCCGGGTGTGCCAAGAGCTCACCAAACACGCCTCCTGTAAGCGCAGCGACAAGCCCCAAAGGAGTAAAGAGCGTCGCCATGCCCAAGACAAAAAGTAGCGACAAGAGGGCTGCACGAGCGCGACTAGCGCTTTGCTGGGCGCCAAAAATGCTCACCGTGACCGCGATCATGGGGTAGACACAAGGCGTCAGAGAAGTGCCCACACCCGCCAAAAACACCAAGACTAAGGCAAGCGGCCAATGCCCCTGCTCGAGGGCATGACGAAAGGCATCGCTGAGGCCTTCAAACCTCATGCGCTGACTGCATTATCTGAATAAGATGGGCACGACATAAAGCGATAGCGATGTATAGCTGCGAGCTTATAGTACGAATTGGTCATTTATGCACTTCTGCCGCATTAACGGCATAGCCTTTGCTTTATTTCTATGTTGGGAACTCTTTGTTCCATCATTTCGCTTGTAGTACCCATGGCACCATCACACCTACTGCTCATCTTAAGGATCGCTCTTCTTCAGCTTTGCATCGCTATGACAGCATCCTTGGTGACCCCATCGCACCTGCTTGCACAAAACTACAATACCCGTGTGCTTCGCCTTAATCGCGAGGCCATGCAGGCCTATACCAACCTTGAGATCGACCAATCGCAGGCCCTCCTCGAGCAAGCTCTAGCGCTCACCGAGCGTCATCCCGTTCGCGACAATGTCGCCGCACGTACACAACTTAACATGGCGGTTATCCAGGTGGGAGGCCTGCAAGATGAGACGCAAGGCTTGCAATATTGCATTCGTGCCCTGCGCATTGACCCAAGCATCAAACTCGACCCGGTGACCAGTACCCCTGAAATCCGTACTATTTTTGACCTCGCTAAGTCGCAAATTGCATCCGCCGGGGTGGACAATAACGCTCCCCCACCCGATACCAGCGCGGCTGGCAATATTCCGCACATTCCTGTGCCAGAGCAGCTTGTGCACACCGCTGTGCCGGTCTTCATCGAGGTCCCTGAAGATGCGCAAGTGGGGCCTATCTACGTGCATTATCGCAGTCTGGGCATGGAGGGCTATCGACAGCTCACCATGGAGCGTGTGCCCGGTGGTTATGGCGCCGAAATCGCCTGCACCGATGTCTACGAGCCCAAGGTGGAGTACTACATCGAGGCTTATGCGCTGGACGGAACGCTGATCGGGTTTGCCGGTACCGGACAAGAACCCATCGAGGTACCCATCGTCACCGAACGCACACACCCTGCTCCCGGTCTCGAAGGACGTCCCGTCCCGCAGCAATGTGATGTCCCCAGTTGCCCACCTGGCGATACCGACTGCGAAAATACTGCAGCTGGCGGCAATCTCTTGGCCTGCGAAAGCAACAAAGACTGTATGGACGACGAGGTCTGCGTCGAAGGCTATTGTTCGATCGAAAGCGAACTCGAAGACGACGACGACGATCTCGAAGGAGCAGCACGCGATCGCGAAGGAGCGGATCGAAGCTGCGGGG
>CAYWAT010000093.1:0-11152 GCA_964456305.1 uncultured Polyangiales bacterium
ACGTCGACCGTGCGGGTGCGCAGCCGGTCTTCGTCGTCGACGACGATGACGCTGTTGCTGCCGCGCAGCGCGGCGCGCGGAATCTCGATGACGCCCTCAGCCGTCTTGCCCTGGATCTTGGCCTGCACGAAGAGGCCGACGGAGAGAGCGAATCGAAGTGACGCGGCCCGGGGGCGTATCGCTCCGGTGTGCATGCGCGTCCTCCTCGTAGCCCCGCAGCCTTTCTATCGCGATCGGGGAACTCCGATGGAGGTGCCCACGGCGTCATCGACGAGGATTTTCGCAACGATGAGGGTATCTACACCAGCCTCGAGCACTGCGGTCGCTGTAACGTAAGCTGCGACGCGGTCTTCCCCACGGCGGCCAGCACCACCTGCACCCCGGATGCGACGATCAACAACGCACAGTGCAGCATCGCCACCTGTGCGCCGGGCTTCGAGCTCAACGGCAGCGGCGCCTGCGTGCCCGTCGCCACAGTCACCTGCCTATCGTGTAACGACGATGCGGATTGTCGCGCTCGCCATCCCGATGCTCTCTGCATCAGCTTGGTGGGCAATCCCAACGATACCCGCTGCGCCCTGCCCTGCACGGATGGCCAGAGCTGCGCTGACGAATCCCTAGACTGCCACACGCTCGACGATACCCGCAGGGTGTGCTTGCCCAGCACCGGTGACTGCAGCTGCACCGAGGATACCGAGGGGCAACGCTTCGGCTGTACACTCAGCAACGACCAGGGCGACTTTTGCGCCGGCGAGCAGCTCTGCAGCACAACTGGCTTAAGCGTTTGCACGGCCGTCTTCGCTGAACAGTGCAACGGGGTGGACGATGACTGCGACAATGCGGTGGACGAAGACTTCCGCGATGCCAACGGCGTTTACATCGACGTCAACCACTGCGGCGGCTGTCAGATGCCCTGCAACCCCGGCGGGATGAATACCGAAACCCGCTGCGAACTGAGCAATAGCCAACCCACCTGCATCACCCGCTGTCAGCCCAATAGCCTCGACCTCGACGGGCTGCCTTTTAATGGTTGCGAATGCAGCTGCACCGAGGGCTTCGTCGATAGCGACCAAGACCCCAGCAATGGTTGCGAGGAGCAACCGAACGGCATCACTGGTCCTCCCAACGCGATCATCGGCGATGCGAACTGCGACGGGGTCAGTGAAGACCAACGTGCCGACTTTATCTTTGTCACCAATGCCGGTAACGATAACGGCGCCGGCACGCTCAACGATCCATTGCGCACGCTGCCCAAAGCCATCGACGAAGCGCAGCTTGCGGGCAAGGCGATTTTGGTTGCCCGAGGCATTTACCAGGGCCCGGTGGACCTCGTTGCCGGCGTATCCCTCTTTGGCGGCTATCGCCCTGACTTTGGCGAACGCAACATGCAGCTCTTCCCCTCTCTCATCGAGGCGCCAGACAACTCAGGCCTCCCTGTGATCCGCTGCCAAGACATCACAACGGCAACGCAGCTCGATGGATTCACCCTTGTGGGCAGCGATAGCAGCATCGCGGGCGGAAGTAGCACCACCCTCTTCAGCCGCGGATGCAACAGCGCGGTGATCTTGAGTCAGCTAAGCATTCAAGCAGGTCGAGCGAATGAAGGGCAACGCGGTGATGACGCCAGTGAGCGTCTCGATGATTGGAACGTAAGCTCTCTGGCCGAGCTTAACGGCCGCGATGGGGAGAGCGGCCGCGCAGGGGGCGCCAACAACGGCTGCCTCACCTTAGACGGAGGCGCCGCAGGGCAACAGAGCTGCCGAGGCGATGTCGTCGACGGCGGACGCGGCGGCGATGCAGCCTGCCCTGACTTGGGATGCAATCTCAACGATCCCTGCGCCAACGCGGGCTGCGATGATTTTACCAGCGGCGGCGTCTGCGACACGGCCACCATCAATGCCTTCGCCGTGGCCAACCCCAGCGCTGAAGCCGGCCAAGGCGCGGCTGGCTTTGGCGCGGCCGGCGAGCTTACCTACAACGCCCCAGCGAGCATCCGTGCTTGCGGCAGCGGCGTCCCCGCCTGCAATTGCTGCGCGGATGATCAAGCCTTGAGGCGACGTGGCGACAATGGCGACGCTGGCAGACCTGGCGATGACGGCAACGGTGGCAACGGTTGCGCGGCGAACGAAAGTTTGGACACCAATACGGGCCTTTTAGTCCAAGGGGCAGGCAGCAACGGCGGTGATGGCAGCAACGGAAGCGGCGGAGGCGGCGGTAGCGCTGGCAGTGGCTTTGCCGCAATCACAGGCACTCCCTCAAGCTGCGGCGATCGCTCAGGTGGCTCGGGCGGCGGCGGCGGATCAGGCGGTTGTGGCGCGCCCGGCGGCTTAGGCGGGCAAGGCGGCGGCTCATCGGTGGGCGTGATCATCCAGCTGGGCAACGGTCAAGACCAAGGCCCCACCCTACGCGACAGTCGCATCATCACGCAGCGCGCTGGCAACGGCGGACGCGGCGGTGCGGGAGCCACGGGAGGTCGTGGTGGCAATGGTGGCCAAGGCGGCAGCGCAGCATTTTTCTGCTCAGAACGCGGCGGCGATGGCGCGGCGGGCGGCAACGGCGGCAGCGGTGGCGGCGGCGGCGGCGGTTGCGGCGGACATAGCTATGGCATTTACATTCGTCAGGCCGACCAAGCGATCGATGCGGCTTATCTCAATGAACTCAACCAAGAGCTCACCATCGACTTGCTAGGGATCGCCGGTCGCCGTGGCGAGGGCGGCTTTTCACCTCGCAATCCCGGTACGCCTGGACTCGAAGGCCAAGTCAGCGCAGTCGTTGTCAGGCCATGAATCCGCATCGTCCCCAATTCCTTGCCCTCAGCGCGGCATGTCTTCTGCTCTGCACAGGAATCGCCCAGGCACAACTACGCACGGTGGTGAACACCATCACGCCAGCACCCCTGCTGCTCAGTTATCCAGGCAGCGCTTTTGCCGTGGACCTTAACCCCGCGGCATTGAGTGACTTGGCCGCCTGGGACCTGAGCTACCTGCACGCAGAAGCAGACCGCAATAGCGCACTGCAAGGTCGCGGTGACGCGCTTTTTTTCGCCACCCCTCTTTGGTTTGGCCTGTCCGCCGGCATGAGCGTGCAGTATCTCCGTCCCGGACGCGACAGCCCCGATCCCAGCGCCAACCGCGGCAGTGTCAGCCTTGCCTTGGCTTACGCCATCACGCCCCAGCTCAGCCTCGGCAGCACCCTGCGCTATGTGGGATCCAGCGATACCCGTATCAATCAAGCCGATGTGGATCTAGCCATTCAATGGCGCCCATCGCGTTACCTCTCTTTTGCGCTGCTCACCCATCACCCCTTGGGTGTACTCAAGCTAAGCGGCGCCGATACCCCTGTGCCCATGGATCAAAGCTTGGTTGTGGCCTTTCGTCCTTGGGGAGACCCTCATCTGGGTTTCGAACTGGCGGGCAATGTTAATACCGAGGGCGAAGGCTCCACCCGAGCCGCGCTGGTCGCCACCCTTCCCTATGTGGGCCAAGCGCATCTGAGCGGACAGCTGCGCGATATCGATCGCAACCCCGAATGGCAGGTGAGCGCAGGTCTCACTCTCAACTGGGAAATCTTCTCGGTGGGCGGCGGCCTTTACGCTGGCGATGCGGTGGGCAATTCACTGGGTGGCTATGCCTTAGCCAGCGTGCATGGCGAGCAACGTCCCGGTCTGCCAGCCGGACGATTCACCTACGTGGTTGAAATCCAAAGCGGGCGTAACCCCCGCAGCCTGCTCACGAGTCTGCACAAGTTAGAAAAAGCAGCTCAGGATCCACGCGTCGTCGGTCTGCTGCTTAAGCTAGGCAGTAGCGGCATCGGGATGGCTTATGCGCAAGAGCTACGCTGGGCGCTTCATCACATACAAAGCCACAAAAAGCCCACGCACTGCTTTCTCGAAGCGGCGAGCGGAAGCGAATATTACGCCTGCCGTGCAGCCCAGCATATCTATATGGATCCAGCTGGCGGCGCGCAGCTCCTTGGTCCTGCCCTCAACGCCCTCTTCTTTGGCGATGTTCTTAAAAAGGTAGGCATCCGCGCTGACTTCATTCGTATAGGCAAATACAAAAGCGCGCCCGAGCAGTGGACCCGCAATCACGGTTCTGCGCCTGCGCGTGAGCAGCGCAATGTCCTGCTCAACGATGTGTACGAACGCTTGGTCGACGACCTTAGCCATGATCTTAAGCGCAGTGCCAAGTCGATTCGCCAGCTCATCGATCGCGGTCCTTTCAATACCGCCGAAGCGCTGCAACAAACGCTTATCAGCGCCGCGGCCGATCCTTACGACCCTCGCTCACCCCTGCATCGGCGCATCGCGAATCCCAAACGCAACAGCCTGCCCAGCAAGGCAGCCTCCCACTGGGCCAAACCACCGCGAGTTGGCGTGGTGGTTATCGATGGCACCATCATCGACGGCAGCAATGTGGATGTGCCCTTTCTGGATATCCACATGACCGGCAGTCGCACTGTCATCGCCACCCTCGAGCAGATGAGTCGCGACCCCAGCATCAAAGCCATCGTCTTACGCATCGACAGCCCTGGCGGATCTTCGCTTGCCTCTGACCAAATCTGGCGAGCTGTACGCCGCGCGCGCCGACGCAAACCCGTCATCGCCTCCATGGGCGCCGTCGCCGCCAGCGGGGGTTACTACATCGCCGCTGCGGCTGACGAAATCTGGGCTTTACCCTCAACCGTCACCGGCTCGATCGGCATCTTCTTCGGCAAGGTCGACCTGGTGCAGCTTGCCGAAAAACTACACATCGGGGTGGAGCAACTGGGGCGTGGCAAACACGCCGGTGCAGATAGTCTATGGCGCCCCTAGTCAGGAAGAACGCGCGCTTGTTCAAGACAAGCTTGAGTATTGGTATGCACTCTTTCTCAAGCGCGTCGCGAGCGGCCGTAAGATGTCTGTCGAACGTGCCCATGCCCTCGGTCAGGGTCGTATTTGGTCGGGCGATGCAGCACTGGAACAGGGACTGATCGATCATTTGGGAGGTTATCTCGCAGCACTTCGGCGCGCACGACAGCTTGCACACCTGCCTGCAAATGCAGAGGTCTTGGTAGCACCGCGCCGACCAGAAACGCTGCTTGATTATGTGCTTTCATCGTCCGCCCAAAGCGCAAACCAGGCAATACGTCCCGCTCTTGCAGGTCTACGACAGGTTGCCCAACAGGCCCTGACCCTGAGCTACACCCAAGCAGGCATGCCCATGGCCCTGATGCCCTACACGCTAACGCCACCCTAAAGACACAGCTTGCGACATAGCCGGACGCATGCCAGCTCTCCGGCCACTATTTATTATCAACTGCTTTATAACCGACACGTCTGCGACACGATGTTGTCCCTTCGTTTAGCTTCTCGCTGACATCATATGAAGTTGTCGAAACAGGTACGGTCATCACGCAACTCAATGTGGGCTCGCAAGGCGCGCTAAGAGGAAACCCGATGAAACTATCACCTATATACTTATCCTTCTCGATTGTCTTATTATCTGCATGTGTCGTTAATGAAAGCGACACATCATTCAAAGAAGAAACAAGCAAACGCGGATCGACCTTTTCTATCAAATGCGTCAACGGAGATAATGAAAGAACGCTCTCATATGAAAAAAGTTCGAGACATCGATACCCTGTTGAATTCGAAGGAACAAAAGGCAAAAACCGATATACGATGCGACAGATATCAGCACGTTCAAACGCGATGATTAGCAATCCAAGCAGCGCCTGTAGATCTAATGACTCAGTTATCGTTTTTGCTTACAACGACCAAAACGGAACTGTGTACGTCGAACCAATAGAAAAAACGCATTCTGTCGCAAAGGTAAAGATAACAACTAACTATAATCAAAAGGTAAAACAGATCGACCTCTTTGCATACAAGGGTGCTGTCTACCCTATCGACGACCTATCTTTTACATGTGATACTCAAGAATCTAGCTTTCTCGAGTTCAATCAAAACTGCGAATAAATTCAACAAACACGTGCAAAAACAACCCTCGTATCAATAAGAGCTGTCTTTGCACATTTACTTTTGCGATGGCAACCTTGCCTTATTCAGGCGCCGGGCCACATACGATATCAGGCTTAGGCGAGAATATTTGATCAGAAAAATGACTCACCCCGCTGGCACACCACTGCGCTCCATCCTCTGACCAGAGCTTGCTAGGTGAATCTTTGCTTCTGTCTGGAAATAACAGAGCATCAGGACCTGGCTCACCATACCAAATACGATCTCCTTTAATGTCCGAATTCGGCTTTGCTATTCCCAGAGTTTTGGTACCGCGATAGGTAATTTCCAAGGGATCCATTTCCGTAATGAAATAACGTCCCGCAGCAGAATCACCCAAGGCATGATCCCAGTCAGGTTTGCAACACAAGTAGGGCTCACCATCGACTAAACAACTCCTATCTGTGCCTTCATTAGGGCCACCGCATTTTTCCCCGTCAGGGTGCTTAGAGCAGCAGGTGTCATGAATCTGAGACCCTACAGACACTTGACAAAACACGTTTGAACTGCCTTTATCTTCCTTGCAAAAACCTCCTGGAAGACCACTGCAGTTTTTTCCCACCGCACCGAAACAGGTATCGTCTCCCTTACAGCCTTGAGAGACCACCTCAACCACATACCTCAGGCTTACCGGGCTACCCCCCGTATTGACATTCATCCAAAACCGGTAGGTTCCCCCAGCATTTACAAGGGTTGATACTTTGTGGTTAAGACCAGTAATTTCTTCATTATTGGCTACCACAGTCGACCAACTTCCAGTGACCACATCTTTACGTTGAATTTCAACATCCGCACCACCTCCAGATTTATATTTGCGGTGAGAGACAACCACAATGCGGCGATTGGCTGGAACGTTAAATTCTTCGCCCGCGTATACTTGCACAGACTTTCCATTAGCCACACTGACGTCTACATCATAGCGATTTGAGCTGTAGACCACACAGGATCCAGCCGATTTGTCTTGATTGAGACCACTGCCCAAAAGATTTTCACTAGCACTGCAGGAAATCATCAACACGCAATTAATAAGACAAGCAACAACATATATTTTTTTCATTAAGACAACCCAAGATTAAGAAATAAGATAAGAATTTATTAACAAACAATAAGACAAAAAAAATAACTAAGACGTATAATTTACCAGACTCAAAACCTCACTATCAACAGCCGTCTAATCCACTTATACCATTAGCAATATTGTAGATATTATTACACTCAAAGGTAATAATACGACTATTTCCTTCACGGTCTCCATACACCTTAATCGATGTTAAACGTACAGTATCACTGTTGCGAAACGGGCTGAATGATGCGCGAATCAGACCAACCCCCTTAGGGTCGTTACTTCCGATCACAAGCTTGCCAAAAGATTTTCCTCCAACGTCAGCCTTGAGATCAACTTCAGTATGACTTGGGAATTTCCTCTTACATAGACCATCAATGGTCATATGCCTTGATTCACCACCTAAAGGACTTTCTTTCATTCTGTGACCAATTTTATTCTTCTGACCATCCAGATCAACTCTAAGAAATCCATACAAATCAATCGATACACCTGGACTAGAGCATTGAAAATCAAAAGAACCATTGCTACCGATTTGCTTATTCTCACTTTCAAGTCCTAAAGAGGAACTTTCAGCAGCACAAGCAACACATAAGATTGACAATAAGAAACAATAAGATCTAAGCATCATAAGAAAATTCCAAGCAATAATTTAAAATATTTTTTTTACAACTCTAGGCTAAACTCCAAATCGCCTGACCACGAATAACACAACGATATTCTTCGCTACGTGCAACCAAAGCACATACGAACGTTATGCTGGTCCATGCCTAGGCAGAGCAGATTAAGAGATGACCTAATGGTAATTTTGTAGTTAAGAGAATCTAAGATTAATCACAAAAACAAGTGAATTTTAATTAACGCATTTTTGCACATGCGCAAGGGCGATCGATTAATTCTTAGGTCGAGTGCGATGAGGTTTCGTCGCAGCGCCGAGAAGTAAGAGCATGAGACATCACGACGCACGGGCAGAGGACTCAAACGCACGAACGAGTTTCTGAAAAAAGTGGGCACCCTCTCCGCGCGTAGGAGTCAGTCGTGAGTCAGCGCACGCTGATGGCTACGGAGAGGGCAAGCTTTACGGCAGCGGGGACAGTTCGAATCCTCGAGGCGCCATAGTCGAATTCTACGCCTGGCTCAAACGCCCACCACGGCCTGAATATGTGCAGGCAGACGTCTTGACTCGCCTGTAATGCGATATTGTCTCCTGGTTTATTTTTCGTTTTACAGCCGAGACTTAGAGCATACATTTAGCAATGTATCTGGGATACCATCACAGCTGAGGCTAACAGAAAATGGCTCCTCGCTTTGACTCCTTTTCTTTGCAGTAATACGCATCATAGAATGAGAAAAATGCACATAATCAACTTCCAATTCTATTACACCTTCTTGACCATCCTGCTTATTTTCTATCAACCAATAACTATCAGAGTACAACTGTATTTGCTGACGATCAATGCACCGATAAGAAAGATTACCTCCCTGAGACAAGACTATCTTGTGCTCGTAATCCACAGGCATACTCACAGAACCAAGCAAACCTATTACATCACCAGTTTGTCCAACAATTCTCAGACTTTCGCTGCTCGTTATATTAACGTCAAATTCCCCATATCTGTGGTTCGGCAAGTGCTTTCCGAATCGGCACCGATAAGTAGCATCCAAATCATCTGGCAAACGAAACGAAGAGCTTTTTTCGTCGACTATCACTCCATCTTGTTCAGCAGCACAACCAACGCAAGCTAAAGCCAGCAGAACACTCACATAAATAATCTTCATAAGAACTCCTAAGTAAGAAAGCGCGAACAACAAGCACTCAAGATAAGAAAAATTTAGACGCTAAGTATTGTCGATTTTTTTATGAATGCAAGCTTATCGAGCCAAGCAAGTCTTTACGTCGCGTCTAAAAGAAAAAATGCCCCTACAAAACACTGTGTTCAAAGCACTGAGCGAATCAACTGCACGGCCACTCGGCCATGGCCGCGCGAGGCTTTGAGATGCACACGCAGAGCTTGCGATTTGCCGGGACACAAGGAGTCTTCTTTGCCCAACCAACCAACACGACCTTGATGGTTGTCCTTTTCGATCAGAAAACCTTCGGTGTTGTACACCTCGAGGTCAAGCTCGTGAATGCTGTCTTCGCCCACGGCGAGCACTTTGTAACAAAGGCGCTTGGTCACAACGATGCGGTAATCGGCGTAAGGGAGTTTTTGGTTGAGCGAAAAATAGGTGATGTCCCCATCGGGAACCATCCATCCGGCGTGCTGGTCAGCAAGACGAATGAGATGATGCACCAGCCGATCTTGAGCAGGATAGCGCTCTCGCATACGCGCCCAGTCCGAACCCTGCTTGGTTTTGGATTGCTGCGTAGAGGTTTTTTGCGACGAATCCGACTGACTTGACCCGCACGACTGACAAGCAGCGACGCCAACGCAGATACCGATGAAACTGCCGACTCTAATCCAATAGGCATACCGTGACACCGTGACCTCCTTCGTCCTGGGTAGCCGCGCGCAGCCCGCGCACATAATGCGACTCTTGTTTGAGATACTCTCCTAGGGCATCGCGCAGTGCACCTGAGCCTACACCGTGCAGCACATACACCACGCGATGCGATGCACCGTAACATCGATCCAAAAAGGCTTCGGTCATCGCAATCGCCTCATCAACCCGCATGCCCCGCACGTCCACAGTATTATCCACCGTGCGCAATGCAGTCTCGACATGTCGCTTTTTATCATCCTCTGCGCGTGGCTGCTGTCGATATTCAGAAGCAGCGGAGGCATCATCGACCTTCGCGTCTGCTGCAAGCACACGCAGGTTATCGAAAGCACACCATACGCGCATGACACCCATGGCAATACGCGCCCGTGCCTTGTTGGACTGCAGTTCGAGCACATGCCCTTCTTGACGCAAGTCCTTAACCCAAACGCGGTCACCTACAGCAGGCGTTCTGGCTTCTACCACGGGGCTATGATCGGCGGGCGAAGCAGGTTTCAGCTCTTGGGTGTTTTGCCATTTTTCGAGCTGAGCTGAGGCCTCAGTGACTTGCGCATGCCCATGGTCGATATCCTGCTGAGTCACGTTACTTTGTTGGGCAAAGACTTTACGCATCTGCCGCAAATCATCGCGCGCGTGCTGCAACTGCGCTTTGAGCTCCTTGGCATCGCCTTCGAGAGTGGACCAGGCGCGTTGGCGCTGATGACGAAAATCGCGTTCCCAACGCTGCAGTTCAACTTGCTGCGTCTCAGCCTGTTGTTTTAATCGATGTTGCTCGTGTTGCAGATCACGGTGTAACCCCTGCAATTGCTGAAGCAGGGCTTCGATATGTTCATGCTGCTGCGGAATGCGCGCACGGGCATCATCCAAGATAGCCTGCGGCAAGCCAAAATTCGCCGCGACATTGAGGGCATGCGACGCTCCGGGCAAGTCGTAACGCATACGATACGAGGGTGTAAGAGACTGGGAATCCAAGCCAAAAGACGCGTTGCGCATGCTTGGCGATGCAGCGGCATGCGCTTTGAGCGCATCGTAATGGGTCGTCACACCCAGCGCGGCACCACGCGTACGCAATGCATCCACGACTGCACAGGCCAAAGCGGCGCCCTCAACAGGGTCGGTACCACGCGCGAGCTCATCGAGGAGGATTAAGCTGCCTTCTTTAGCCTGGCTCAGCATGCCCTTGATGCGCGTGATATGCGCAGAAAAGGTCGACAGATCAGCGCCCAGGGACTGTTCGTCGCCGATATCGCTCAGTACATTTGCGAAAAAACCACAACGACTGCTTGCATCAGCAGCTAACCAAAGTCCCGAACGCGCCATCAAGGCGGATACACCCAGCAGCTTAAGTGCCACCGTTTTACCGCCCGCATTGGGCCCTGATAGAACCAGGGCATCACCTGCCTGCAACTGAATGTCGTTGGCTACAGTGGTATCGTGACGCAATCGCAAGAGCGGATGATGGGCCTGCTGCAGATCCATCAGAGGAGCATCGATCAACGATGGTGCAGCACCACCGATAGCCAAGCTGAGCAATGCTTTTGCTCGACGAGGGCGGCGCCTGCTTCTTTGCCATAACCGCACAGAATGTT
>CAYWAT010000094.1:0-11124 GCA_964456305.1 uncultured Polyangiales bacterium
TCAGAGCATCCCGCCCTCGACTTATTCGATGCGAACATTGCCGATATCGATGCAGCCCATGCCTTGGAGCAGGCTAAAGCCGGAGAAAGCGCAGCCTTTGCCCATGACACGCGTGTGAGCAATAGCGAAGGCGCTTCCTTCGACCGCATAAGCGGTGTCAGCGCTCTCGTCACCAGCGGTGGCTTTCGTGCGGGTTATCAAGGCAGCTACGCATCCATGGCGGTGCAGCCCGTCGTTGACGATACCGATGGCAAAAAACGCACGGGCTTTTATTGGGACGCCAAACGGCACCGCGATCAGTTGCACAGTGCCGCCTCGGTGGGTCAAGAGGCAGCCAAACGCACACTGGCTAAGCTGGGCGCCCGCAAAGTGCCCTCGCGGGAAGTGACCGTCGTCTTCGATCCCGATGCCGGACGCAGCATCATCGGCTTGCTGGCGGGCTGCATTAATGGCAGCGCCATTTGGCGACGTTCAAGCTACCTCGCCGATCGATTAAATACCCAGGTTGCCAGCGACAAGGTCACCCTGATCGACGACCCGCTAATTCAGAGAGAGACAGGTTCGCGTCCTTTTGATGGCGAAGGACTCGCATCGCGGCGCAACATCGTGGTGGAGAAAGGCATGCTCAAAACCTTTCTCACCGATAGCTACAGCGGTCGTAAGCTCAACATGCCCAGTACGGCCAGTGCAGCACGCGGAGCCAGCGGCGGCGTAGGTCCCTCGACCAGTAACTTTATGCTGATGCCAGGCGACATCAGCCCCGAAGAGCTCTTAGCGCAGGTGGAAGAGGGCTTTTATGTCACCGACATGATGGGCTTTGGCTTCAACGCCGTCACCGGCGATTTCAGTCGCGGCGCATCGGGATTTTGGATCGACAAAGGCAAGCTCAGCTTTCCTGTATCCGAGGTAACCATTTCGCTTAACCTCAACGATATCTTGCATCGCATCGATGCCGTGGCCAACGATCTCGACCTGCGTACCTCAACCGCAACACCAACGTTCAAAGTGCAAGCCATGATGTTGGCGGGGAGTTAAAAAATGGGCATGTGGCTACTGCCGATTATCAGCATCGCCGCTCTCGCTGGAGCCATCAACGGTGCTTTCATCAAAGACGAGGTAAGACCAGCCGGAATCATCGTTAACCTTGTCGTTGCCCTGATCCCTGCAGGCTGGTTTTGGCTTTTGTACACGCAGAAAAAAGCCAAGCAGCGCTTTTTGTTATGGCTGCTCCAGCATGTCGACGAAGTGCGCCAATCAAAGGCGACCTATGAGGGCATTCCGATTACCCCCAACACGGTGATTCGGCGTTATCAAAGCACGGTCTCAATCGTGGTGATGACCTTCAGGTACTATAGCCAGTACTATATCGAAGCCGCGCAAACGGGCGCGACAACCCGAGTCACACAGAGCTATCGTGCCAGCAAAGCTGTAGGTGTCGCATACACATTCCTAGCGCTCATTTTTGGCTGGTGGGGGATTCCTTGGGGGCCGATTTGGACCTTGCAAACCATCGGCGTCAATATGAGCGGCGGCGTCAAGCAAAGCGTTGGCGATCTGCTAGCAACTATCGAGAATGCCGAAGAATAATCCGCTACTGCGTGCTTAGCGTTTCGTGGCTCTTGTACTCGATGAGCCCACCGCTATCGCTAAAACCATTGCTGGTCACGCGAGTAAACTGACCTGACACCTTAATACGGTGCCCCACAGCAAAGTCGGTGGGCACGTTTTTGTCGCCCTTGCTCACGTAACTACGCCCACCAGCACCTGCGATGGCACGGCGCAGGGCTTTTTCATTGTCGGCATAACCGGTGATCACCATCAGCTTGTCAGGCGCATTTTCGCCGGGCTTATCCGCAATCCACACATGAGGTGCCGCGGGCTTTGTACAATCCTCGTCCTGTTTATCGCAAGGAGAAGACTCATAAATCCGCACGATGTATCCCGTCACATCGATTTCATGATCGATGGTGAGACGTGCTTTCTTGCGCGCCCCATAAAGACTGTAACTCCCATCGCTGTAGGTGATGGGATGCTCTGGAGGCGGTATCTTAGGAACTTTGGGCAGATTGGGGCGAATATGCGCCGCAACAGAAACCTTTTCTTCTTTTTTTTCTTCGCAGCTTACAACAAGCAAGAAAATCGCAAGACACCCGAGGCATCGTTCTAAGGACGGAGTCAGAAAACGCATACATCCGACTTTAGACGATATCGAAGCCGGACTACAACACTCAATCGCATCTTATGGAGGTGCACATACCGGAAGGCATTGTATCCCTGACCCCATGTTCGCCGCATGGACACATTGGATCAGCCTCGTACAACAGCATCGTCTCTTTGCTCACATCGCGGGGACTGTGGCGCTGCTTGCAGCGCTGCTGCTCATTCGGCTGATTGCTTACAAAATACTGCAACGAAGCGAAGCCCTATCCGAACCCTCGCGACTACACCTACATATGGTGTTTCGCAATATCGTGTTGGGCCTCTTTGTGCTGGGCTGCACCCTTATCTGGGCCAACGAGTTAAGGGATTTGGCACTCTCGCTGGTTGCCATTGCCGTGGCTCTAGTGCTCTCCACCAAAGAACTCATCTTATGTTTCTTAGGCTCTTTGCTGCGTGCTAGCGGTAACAGTTTTTCGATCGGTGACCGCATCGAGATCCGAGGGCTGCGCGGTGATGTCGTCGACCATCGTCTGTTTACCACCACGATTTTGGAAATCGGCCCGGGGCATCAACGCACAGGGCGCTCCTTCGTCATTCCTAACTCTCTTTTTCTCACCGATACAGTCATCAACGAAACCTTCACCAAAGCCTATGTGTTGCATGTGATCACCTTCACGGTGCGACGCGAGCATAACTGGAAACAAGCAGAGCGTTTGCTGCTCGAAGCCGCGCGTGAGGTTTGCAATGAATTTTTGGAGGATGCAGCCCGCTACATGGGCGCGACCGCGCGTAAGCATGGCTTGCTGCCGCCTTCTGTCGTGCCGCGCGTCATGCTGCAGGTGATCGACCCCGACCATATCAATCTGCTTCTACGCGTCCCCACTCCTGCCCGCGATAAAGGACGGGTCGAGCAACGCATCTTACGCTGCTATTTTGATAGCCATCACAAAACCCAGGACTTACTCACGGCACCTAAACGCAACTGAGGCAGCGTTTATCAATCAGGACACCCATCGTTGTTGGCGTCGTTATCGTCACCCACAGGCGTATTGGGGCAGCGATCTTCTTCGTCCAACAAAAAGTCCATGTCGTTATCGGGATCAAGACAACCATCATGGTCTTCGAAGCCATCGCGGTCTTCAGCAAGCAAGGGACAGCCATCGCGCGCATCGGGTACGCCATCGCCATCCTTATCCGGCGTGCGCGGCGACCAGTTAAGCCCTGCAATCACACGCACCTCAGGCGTTCCTATCGCAGAGGTCAATCCGCCGCCTGCGGTGGCCGTCATCGTCCATTCGCCCACGCCATAACGCAAGCCTGCATCCAAAGTCACCGGCGTGGTTGCTTCATCGCCAAAAGCGTTTTCGGGATCAAAGGCAAAGCGCACTTCCGTCAATACCGATAGACCGGGAATCACGATCGTCGGCAACTCAACGCCCACACCCATGTGCAATGCATCGCGAAGTCTTACCGTGCCCAATTGACGTTCGCGAAAACGATGGGTCCAGCCAAGACTCGCTCCTACGCCAATACCCAGGATGTGAAAGTCCACCAGCGCTTCCAAGGTGGTGGTGATGGCTTCCTCGCCCGCTAAGGCACGCCCATTCCCCAGCGGTAGGGTTGCGCTCGCCTGCAGCGCCAAGTCCCAGCCTTCGGGAGGCTCGTGCGCGAGAATCTTATCGGGACCCAGAAAGCGATAACGCAAGCTCATGCGCAAATCGCCCCCCGCCACCGTGGCCATATCGCCCAAGCCATCTTGCAAAGGCTCGCCATCGGCATCCTGAAAGATCACCGGCAGATCAAAACCCAGAGCCATGCGCTCCCAAAGACCCACCTGGGCGAGCGCATGCGCAGTCACGCGATGACGCACCACCTCGCGCTCATCGCCGCCAATAAAGGTCATCGACAAAGGTCGATAGTCCCAGTCGAGCACCAAGCCCACATCCCACTGCCAAGCTCCCGGTGTTCGCGGTGTATTGACTGTCAAAAAACTGTACGATCCCCACGCCGGGCGGTATAAACCCAAGCTCACATCGCGCTGAGCGAGTGCAGACGCGGAGCCCATCCAAAGCTGAGCAAGCAGCAGCGCAACCCCCAACCCCAGACCACTCCATCGTGATCGTTTTTTTGACAATAAGGTCAGGTATGGAGTTTCAAGGGCGAAGATCATGAGCGCTCAGTCCATAGCAGCAAATCCTTCCCAAGGTACCGAACACAAACGCCATCGCCCCGTCCGCTCCACCAAAGGCATCTCGTCGGCACCCGCAACAGCAGAGCGCAACGAAATCTTTGAGCCTTTTAGCCTGCAGCAACAACGGGGCACGGCGGACTTACTGCCCTTGCATTTCGAGCTTCAGGTCCTCGAGCGCTATTGGCAGGACCCTGCCTATCGCATCCACGCCAGCCACCTCCAAGGCAGCATCGTGCGTAGGCAACGGAGTGCTCACAGTGCTCTCAATTCGGTTCAGCGTGTGCTGCCCTCCTTTGGCTTTGCCGATCACAGCACCCAAGGGAGGGTCGTTGCGGTATTCATCAGCTACCTCGCGCGCCTAAGTGCAGCAGACCAACAACATTGGGCCAACCATCTCATCGATGCGCCCTGTACCACACACGCCGACTACATAAGCCTGCAACTCGAAGGCTCATGGCCCACTCATCGCCCGGTATTCGAGGCTTGCCTGCTTGAGATGCAAGAAATCAATCAGCTCAGCTTGGGCATGCAGCGCGCGCCCTTGTGGCAGCATACCCCCAACTATGCCGAAAGCTCATCCGCCTTTGGCTTCCTCTTGCGTGACAGCACAGAGAGTTGGCACAGCTTTATCGAGCAACTCTTCGAATACAGCATCGAATCCCTCAACTCGGAGTTCTTTGAGCGCGAACAGGCTTATTTTCAGAAGCAGGGCATTCGTCATCCGCTGGGGATGTTTTCCACTTGGATTCGCCATGCTTTTTGCGCCGACGATAAAGCGCCGGTGGAGCATCTGCTGAATACCTTAAAACGCATTCAGTCCGAGCAGTTCAAACCCAAAGCGGTACGCGATTCGGAGCAAGAAAAAGAAAGCTACAGCCATCAGCAGCGTCAACTCATGCAGGAGGTTTACACCGCACTCAAAACCCTGCGCAGCATCTTCGCGCTGCATCCCGCCAATCAAGAACGCAAAGCACCCATCGACTTGGACGCGCTGCAAGTCTCTTTTTATTGAACACGCCCTTATATTGAGACGCAGCTGTACAGGCCTCGATTACCACAGCTCATGTTTGTGAAAATCGTTGACCACGATGTGGATTATCGTGAAAATCATCAACAGCGATGACGATTTCCACAGTTAAGCGCCACGTAACGCTCAATTTTGTCCCTAACCCCCTGACAGGATCAGCCGCGCTCTTTTTTTGGGGACCACGCCAAGTGGGCAAAACCACCTTTCTACGCGAGCATTTTCCAGATGCGCATTGGTATGACCTGCTCGACAGCGAAGTCCGCGCCGAGCTGAGCATACGACCACGATCCCTGCGCGAGCGGCTTTTGGCTGCCGATGCGAAGCCTCCTCATAACGTGGTGGTTTTAGACGAAATTCAAAAAGTGCCCGACTTACTCGACGAGGTACACTGGCTGCTCGAAAACACGCCCTGGCAGTTAATTCTATGTGGATCCAGTGCACGCAAACTCAGACGCGTTGCAAGCAACCTTTTAGGAGGTCGCGCCGTAGAGCACCATCTGGGGCCATTCACCACGCACGAACTCGGCAAGGCTTTTGATTTAGATAAGGCGCTCAGTACTGGCACACTACCGCTACCATGGTTCTCTCCTGCGCCCGCAACGATACTAAAAAGCTACGTCAACGCGTACCTGAGAGAAGAAATTCTCGACGAATCATTGACGCGTAATATCCCCGCTTTTGCGCGATTCCTCGAAGTTGCGGCGCTCAACAACGGACAACAACTCAACTACAGCACCGTTGCCCGAGACTGTGGAGTATCTGCAGGAACTGTTCGCAACTATTACCAAATCCTGCGTGACACCTTGCTGGGCTACGACCTACAACCATGGCGCAAATCAACCAAGCGCCGCCTCGTCGAGACAGCAAAACACTACCTCTTCGACGTGGGGGTGGCGAGACGCTTGCACCCCGATTGGCAAGCAGGAGTTCCCACGAGCAGCGAGTATGGGCGTGCCTTTGAACATCTGCTTATCAACGAAGCCAGGCTCTACCTTGCCTACACCCACAAAGAACAGCGGCTCTACTACTGGCAAACGCATTCGGGCAAGGAAGTCGATTTGATCATGGGGGCAATGCAAATCGCTTGCGAGTTCAAGTCATCGCGTACCCCACGCCATGACGACCTACGCGGACTGCGTGTTTTAAAAGAAGACCATCCTGATACGCGATGCATCTTAGTCAGTCGGGTAGCTGAAGCACGACGCACGGAAGACGGCATCGACATCTGGCCATGGCAGCATTTTTGTCAGCAACTGTGGTCTGGGCAGCTGATCTAGACCGCGCTCAATTTGCGTTGAGCCTGAGTGCACCCGGACCGCAGGAACGATGATGTATGTATAGATACCTTGAGAGACGAGGACCGGATGTAAGCCAGGATCAGAGTGAAGTGAGCGCGGTCTAGACCGCGCTCAGCAAGGCGTGTCCTTAGACTTGACACCACCAAGGCTCATTCTTAGCTTGGGCGCCTTGTGTCAACGACCGCAGCTCATTCTCTTCCGCAAATGCATGCCACCACGATTTTGGCCGTACGGCGCGATGGCCAAGCAGCCATGGGTGGCGACGGTCAGGTCACCTTAGGGCAGACCATCGTCAAAGGCACCGCCAACAAAATACGCTGCATCGCCAACGGGAATGTGCTCGTGGGCTTTGCCGGTGCCAGTGCCGATGCCTTCACCTTAATGGAGCGCTTCGAAGCCAAGCTCAAAGAAAGCCGCCAAGGACTACAGCGCGCGGCCGTGGCGCTTGCCAAAGATTGGCGCACCGACCGCTATCTGCGCCGCTTGGAAGCGATGTTAATCGCCATGGACCGTGAGGTCTCTCTAATGGTCAGCGGCTCAGGCGATGTCATCGTCCCCGACGAAAACGTCCTCGCTGTGGGCTCCGGCGGTAGCTACGCCCTTTCGGCCGCCCGCGCTCTCAGCCAACACACCACGCTAAGTGCACGCAATATCGTCGAGCATAGCCTAAGCATTGCTGCCGATGTCTGCGTCTACACAAACCACAATCTGCACATTGAAGAGTTGGCCCCATGACCGCACCCGATACCTCTACTTCCAGCCGAAGCGTCACCGGGAGTTTTACTCCCCGCGAAATCGTCAGCGAGCTCGATCGCTACATCATCGGCCAACACAAAGCCAAGCGTGCCGTCGCGATTGCCTTACGTAACCGTTGGCGTCGCCAGCACGTCGCCCCCGAGCTCAGAGACGAAATCGCCCCCAAAAACATCATCATGATTGGCTCCACGGGTGTGGGTAAAACCGAAATTGCCAGACGCTTAGCCAAGCTCGCGCGCGCGCCCTTTATTAAGGTCGAAGCCTCCAAGTTCACCGAGGTGGGTTATATCGGCCGCGACGTCGAGTCCATCATTCGCGATCTCACCGAAACCGCGGTGCAGATGGTGCAAAAAGAAGCGCTTGAGCAGGTCAAAACCCGTGCGGCTGAACATGCCGAAGATCGCCTGGTACAGCTGCTAGCCGAAGAAGAAGCGCCTATCGAAGGTGAACTCGAAGAGGACGACTCAGAGACACTCCATGATCAAGCAAAGGCAGCGCCTCAATTCATGGGCCCCTTTGTGATCAACGCCAAACGCACAGCTGGTCAGACCCAGCAAGCCCGTCCCGTCATTAGCCCAGAAACGCTTGATGACATCCGCAAGCGTCTGCGTGCCGGTGAACTCGACGATGCCATGGTAGAGCTCGATGTTGCCGACAATGCGATGCCCACCATGACCGTCATGGGCATGCACGGCATGGAAGACATGGAAATGCAGATGCGGGATATGCTGTCGCAGCTGCCGGGTTTTAAGAACCGCACCAAGCAGCGCAAAGTCAAAGTTCCCGAAGCGCGTAGCCTTCTTGAGCAGCAAGAAGCGGGCAAGCTTATCGATATGGACGAGGTGCAACGCAATGCCATTCAGCGGGTGGAGCAAATGGGCATCGTCTTTCTCGATGAAATCGATAAGGTCGCGGGCAAGAGCAAGTCATCCACAGGTCCCGATGTGTCGCGCGAAGGCGTGCAGCGCGATCTGCTGCCCATCGTTGAAGGCTCTACGGTGAATACCAAATACGGGATGGTTAAAAGCGATCATATCCTGTTCATCGCGGCTGGCGCGTTTCATGTGGCAGAGGTTTCCGATTTGATTCCCGAGCTGCAGGGGCGCTTTCCCATCCGTGTCGAACTCGAATCGCTCACTCAAGACGACTTCGTTAGCATTTTGACCGAGCCCAAAAACGCGCTCATCAAGCAGTACCAAGCTCTGCTCGCCACCGAAAAAGTCACTCTAACCTTCGAAGACAGTGCGATTCAGGCGCTTGCGCGTTACGCCGCCGAGGTGAACGAAAACAACGAAAACATCGGCGCACGGCGACTGCACAGCATCTTGGAAGCCTTGCTCGAGGAGCTCAGCTTCACGGCACCTGAGCGCAATGAAAGCAGCGTCACCATCGATGCGGCGTATGTGCAGGACAAACTCCAGCCCATCCTCAATCAGGAAGACCTCGCCCGCTACGTGCTCTAAACTCAGGCTTATGACCCTTAGTAGCAATCCCGCCGCGTTGGAATCCTTGGTCAACAAGGCCGCCATACTGCACGAGGCCCTGCCTTATATTCGCGAGTTTCATGGCGAGGTCTTTGTCATTAAGTACGGCGGCCACGCCATGGTGGATGAAGCCCTGCGCGATAGTTTTGCCCGCGATGTGGTGCTGATGAAGTATGTGGGCTTGCATCCGGTGGTGGTGCATGGCGGTGGACCGCAAATCGACCAAATGCTGCAGCAGCTCGGGGTTAAGCCGCAGCGTGTTGACGGTATTCGCATCACCGACGAGCACACCATGCAAATCGTCGAGATGGTGCTGGGCGCGCAGGTCAACCAAGCCATCGTGTCGCTCATCGGTCAGCATGGCGGTCGTGCGGTGGGACTTACCGGTCGGGATGACAGCTTCTTACAGGCCACCCGTAAGCACGAAATGATTGCCACCAACGGCAATCGCGTCGACCCAGGTCGCGTCGGCGAAGTCACCGAGGTGCGTACGCAGGTGATTCGTCAACTCATCGACGGCGGCTTTATCCCAGTCATTGCGCCCATTGCGATCGATGCTCAGGGCAATTCGCTCAATGTCAACGCCGACACCGCGGCAGGCAACATCGCCTCGGCGCTACCCGCTCGCAAGCTGGTGCTCATGACCGACACCGAAGGCGTGCGCGACAAAGACGGTAGCATCTTTAGTTCTCTCGATGCGGCACGCATCAGCGAGCTCGAAACGCAAGAGGTCATCGTCGGCGGTATGCTTCCCAAAGTGCAATGCGCTCTTAGTGCACTCAAGGCCGGCGTCCGCAAAGCTCACATCATCGACGGCCGTAAACTGCATGCCGTCCTGCTCGAAATCTTCACCGACCGCGGCATCGGCACGGAGATTACCTAGGCGCTGATTTCAAGCTCACTCAGGTTTGGGTTTGAGATGAAGAACACCAGGCGATGTCTTGGGACATCGGTTGAGAACATTCCAGACATTATCGGGAATGTCCGAACCGACCTCACTCGTTAGTCCGACGGGTTTCTGGATTGGACTCATAGTCCACGCACGAGTCGCAAAATCGGTTTTATAGAACTCTATTTTTTTAATATCTTTCGAGAACAATGATTTCCTAAAGATCTTAACAGCGCCGATATCAGCATCTCTTTTGGAAGCTACCAACTTGCCAGCATTTTTATCGTCAACGCTGTCTCTAGGCGCTGCTGAATAGATCATGATGTAATCTGACTCTGAACAAATACGGCTACCGTGCGTGAGGCCACGTGTCCCTAAAAGCTTACCATCCATCACGACACTGAAGTTATTCATTCTAAAGTGGAAGGTTTGTTTGCGCAGTTGAATCAACGCATCTGAAATCAGATCATCATTGATGTAAAGTGGCGTTGTAAAGAGATGTTCATCTGCGACAGATTTCAAACCACTTGAGCTCTCGTTCAACGAGGAAGATTCCGGCGAACAAGCGAAAACAAAGACACAAACAAAGAAAGAAACACAATACTTCACAATACCCTCTCTTAATCTAACGAATCAACTTAACGAAAGTCTTGCATACCGACACGGCGATAGCGTGTAAAGCTCACAGAGCCAACTCAACAGGCACGTTTGAGATGAAACAATAACGAAGCTCTCAACGGCGGCCTTTACGTCTCGCCTTTTTTTGCGCTTTGCGCTGGGCTTTGCGTTTGGCAGGTGAAATCTGCGGACGATTGCGTGCAGCCTGCGCAGCACCTGCACCGCCCATGAGATTATCGGCCACGGCAGCCTCCAACAGCGACTCGCTCAGACCCGCAAGCATTGGGTTGCCCTCCATGCCGCCCATCCCGCCTGGACCCATGGCGCCTTTGAGCTGCCGTGCCATCGCCAGTTGCTTCATCCCTGGAACACGCGACAACATGCCCGCCTGCTGGCCAATGCCCTCCATCATCTGCTTCATGGACGCGAAGCGCTTGATCAACTCGAGCACATCTTTATCGCTGCGACCGCAACCACGGGCCACGCGCTTTAGACGACTGGGCTCTTTGGCAAAAAGTCCTACATCGCGACGCTCGGGCTTAGTCATCGAGCTGACAATAGCCTTGGTGCGCACCAATTCGCGATCGTCGATATTCATGCCCTGCGGCGCAGCATCGGCAAAGAAGGGCAGCTTCTCCACCAAGTCCTGCAAAGGCCCCATCTGCTGCAGCATGCCGATCTGCTCGAGAAAGTCATCGAGC
>CAYWAT010000095.1:0-10867 GCA_964456305.1 uncultured Polyangiales bacterium
CACCAGGCGTTGCGCTCTCAGGACACAACTCGCCCCGATTCGGGTCCCTTACGTCCGTATCATCGTCCACCGTCTTCAGGGGGCAGAAAAAGGCACCGCCAACACCGCCAGGTAAACAGTCGCCCGTACTACAGCCAGACAACCACACCATCCCCGCAAGCATCGCCCCAGCCATCGCTAGTAAGCGCATCATGCGTCCATATTTTGTTACCACTCGTTCCATCTCTTTTACCTCACGTTGGGAACTCTGGAGCAGTCTTAGTAAAGAGAAACGAGATCTGACTGTGAACCCAAAGTTCAAAAAACAACTTAATTTTATGCTTACAGTTAAGTATAAGTATTCTTGTGTCGGCAGAATTTAGCGCACTCTGTCACTCAATGCAAGTTAGGGACCCACGCACCGATACCTATATAAGGCTGGAAGAGCTTCCTTTTACAGTATTTAGCGTTGTCGCATTTCGGTGCTACGAACTGCCTTATTCTCGGAGTTTCACCCTTGCAAATTTCTGCCAATACGCCTCTTAGGCGCCTTCGTTCTAACCGTCATCCCCTAATCTTGCCTTGGCTTTTCGCGCTATTCTTCACGCTGCCTTGGTTCAGCAATTGCAGCTGCCAATCAGAGCAACCTAAACCTGAAAAACAAAAGACAAAGGCAACCGATGCGTCCAAGCACGCCATCGACAGCCGTCCACCGCCCATGGCCCAGCCGGTGCCGCTTTGGGAGAAAGGCAAGATTGCCCGCGAAATCGATGCAGCCACAGCCCGTGATGAGGGCTATGTGGTGCTTGATTTAGGCGATGATTGGACGCCTTATATTTTCACGGAACGGGGAAACCAAAGCGAAGAGGTCGTAGAAAATGACTATCGCACCACCTACCTAGCGCTGGCTCAGGGTAAATACCCCAAAAACCATCATGGTGAGCGCGCGCGACGCGATAAGTATCTGGAGCTTTATGGCATCGCACCCACCCTCAATGTACTGCGCCAGCGACTCAAAGACACTCAAGAGAGAGCCTGCCTAAAGGAGCTCAATAATCAACCCTTGGAGCAGTTTGATGGCTTCATTGTGTACCGCGGCAACGACCAGGCAAAACGCCTCGCATCACGCACGATCGTCCTGGGTCGTACCCTGGAGGAGCTGACCAAGAAGCACCGGGTTGCGAGCATCGATCAGCTCACGCCTGACATGCTGAGCAAAAAAGAGGAAGCACGGTTGCGCGAATATAAAAAGATTGCTCCTAACTCAGATATTGTTCGCGTGGTTCAGGCACGTCTAAAGTGCGAAGGCTATTTGGAGGGCAAAGGCAAATACATCAAAGGCGGTCTGGACTGGGCAACGCATGAAGCGTTGGCTGAGTTTGAGCGACGCAACCGTATTTACGCGTGGGGCTATATCGGCCAGCAAACCCTCAAAGCCCTGCGCAAGCCCGCTATGCAGTTGGACCACGAAGCGGTGATCCGTGTGCTCAACGAACGGGCGATTCACGCGGCAGGCATCATTGAAGACGGAAGCACATCGCATCTGGGCAAAGGCAAAAAACGCACTTTTAAGGGCGCAGACGGCAAAAACAAAGAGATTCCCAACCTCGAGGCTCAACTCAAGCAAAACTTGATCGACGCTTTTGGTCTGCAAAACCCAGAGTCTACCCTGAAATGGCTCAGTAAACTGGGAAGCCTAGAGGGGAGTCACCTGGTTGCCTTAAAAATGCCTGCGCTACCCGAATACTACGATGGCGATATGAATCTGTCAGTGGTCATCAACCGGGGCGATGTTTGGTATGAATTTCCATACGATTCAGAGGGCAAGGCCCGTAACCAACCTGTGCAACGACGGCCCAAAGTCACGATTTATACCGAGTACCTTGGCCAAAAAATCCCCATTGCGCGTTATGGCACCACCATCGGCGGTTGGCGCAGCGAGGTGGTCGATGGCCGTGTCATGTGGAAGTACAAGAACTCGCCCACGGGTCCGCGCGTATGGCACCAAGTTGTAGCCGCGCCGGTGTGGCTGCCACCAGAGTCCACCCCGCATCGCGAGCTGCTTTCACGGGTCCCAGGCGGCAAGGGCAAAGAGCGTTTTCGCGTCAACTACCATGAGACCGGTCCTAGTTATGCCTCGGCCTATGGTCTTGTGGCCGCTTATCATATGAAATTTACCAAGCGAGGTGACGATATCCGATATGGCGGTGACGAAGGTATCCGCACCCACGGTTCGGTGGATTACATGAGCATCATGCGCCGTCACTCCCACGGCTGTCACCGCCTGCACAATCACATTGCCGTGCGTTTGATGTCTTTTGTTTTGGCTCACCGCCCCCATACGCGGCAAGGGCAGCAGCAGGTGGCACTGCAGCGGCAGCTCATTCACGAGGATTACAGCTACACGATGGCCATTAAACACGGCGGCTATGTCTTTGATCTGGAGCGTCCCATCGAGGTCAACGTCGTTAGCGGACGTATCCGGGGACGTCGCAAAGTTCCCATCGCGCACGCCATCCCTAAGTTCAACAGCGACCTTGGCTATTACATCAACGAGCAGGGCATGCCTGTAAGTGTGGATGCCATCGGCGCAATCCGTCCCTTGCCCGTGCCCGTCGATGATAATGGCAAGCCTTTGTTTCCCGTCGCAATCGAGAACGGCAAAGTCAAAGTCGACGCGGACGGTAACCCTGTTTTGGCAACACCAGAAACAGCAAACGGGGAGAACCCAGAGGCACAGGGAGCAGAGGTCGACCCCACCAAGGGAAATACCCCTGCCAACCCAGATGGCTTAGACACAGCAGGGCAAGAGACACAAACTCCTGCGGCTGTACCCGCTGCCAAAAATGAAACGAATACGCCGACCACACCTGCGCTTAAGCCAAAGACAGAAACCGATGCGCCCAGTGCTGCAACTCCCTGAGCAAGGTCTCTCAAAGATCAGTAAATATTGTCGTCGACAAAAAACGACCCACTGGGACCTGCTGAAACCACATCGGCTTCATCCTTGTCCCAGTGCCCCGGGCAACGCACCCATAAGTCTCGATCCCAGCCATCTTTGGGCAAGGTGGTCAGCGCGATTTGAATATCCACCGGAGGCGCTAAAAGCTCACGCGTCGAGCGCGGACAACGCTCCATGCGCAGTCGGAATGTTGTGATCGCAGTATGCACCTCAGCAATCGCCAACCGGGTGATACGAACGCGATGACGCATATCAGCCTGTCGGTAGAGAGCTATCGTCAAAAAAACAGCAACGAAGGTCAGAAAGACAAAACGCCAACGAAACCTCCCTGCAAAAAGTCGCACGCCAGAATGCCGCTGCTCCCAAGGCAACAACAATTGAGCACGCCTGCCTCGTCTTGGCATCACTGCACGAACTCGTTGATCTTGAGCAAGGGCATCAAAATGGACACCGCAATCGCTCCAGCCGCGCCGCCCATGACTGCAATCAGCAAAGGCTCCAACAGCGAGGTCATGGCGTTGAGCTCCGACTCCACCTGCATATCGTAAGCATCAGCGACATGCTCAAGCATTTGCTCGAGCTGGCCAGAGCGTTCCCCAATGGCAATCATATGCGTGACGATGGGCGGAAAAATCGCATGCCGTTTGAGTGTGGAGGCGATGCTTTCACCCTCGCGAACCCCTTTTCGGGCATCTTCAATGATGCTCATGAGCTTGGTATTGCCCAACACACTGCGTGTGATCTCCATCGCCCGGAGCACGGGCACACCGCTGGATAAGAGGGTTGCCAAGGTGCGAGCAAAACGCGAAATCGCCACTTTGATGACCAATGATCCCACCTTAGGCATGCCGAGCAACCAGCGATCCCAGGTTTCACGGCCTGAGGAGGTCGCGCGCCACTTGCGAAAGACATACACGAACAAGATGAGCAGTAATAAAATAAGCCACCACCAGTTCACAATGGCACTGCTGATGCCGATCAATAAGCTGGTGTACCAAGGCAAAGATTGATCAAAATCTTCAAAAATGGCGGTTACTTTGGGAACCACCACCGTCATCATGACCGTGATCACAGCAGCACCCATAAGCGCCATAAAAATAGGGTAAGCAATGGCTCCCGATACCTTGCTTTGCAGGCGCGCCTGTTCGCTCAGAAAGTCGGCAAGGCGTTCAAGCACGGTTTCCAACGTACCCGACGCCTCACCAGCAGCTACCATGCTGACGAATAGGTGTGAAAAGATCTTGGGGTGATGTTTGAGCGCATCGGCAAGACTCACGCCCTCGTTCACCCGGTCGCGGGTTTGAGTCAACGCCGAACGCAGTTCTTCGTGCTCAACCTGATCCAGCAAGGCAGTAAGGGCTTCGACCAAAGGGATGCCCGAGTTGAGCAGGGTGGCAAGCTGCCGGGTGTTTAGCGCTAAGTCACTGGTGGATACGCGCGAGAAGAGCTTGATATTGATATCCCCTCGTTTGCGCTTAAGTGCCTCCGTTTGCTCCACCACCGAGGTAACGATGATGCCCTCACGCCGCAGCGCAGCACGCAGGGCCTTGGGACTATCAGCATCACGATTCCCTTTGACGTTTTTGCCCTTCGCCCCGATTCCTCGCCACTCATAAACAGCCATACCCGCCCCTTACTGCTCGAGCTCGCCACCTTGAGTTGCCGCCAGAACCTCCTCAAGACTGGTGGTGCCCATCGCTACATGCCGTGCCCCATCATCGCGCAGGGTACGCATGCCGCGTGCACAGGCCGCGCGCTGAATCGCGCCAGCATCGCTGTTGTTGAGGATCTCCCGTCGTACCGGTTCATCGATGACCATCAATTCGTGAATCCCAATACGCCCCCGATAGCCCGTATGACCACAGGCATCGCAGCCCTTAGGCCGATAAAACTTAAGTCCTTTTCTGGGTTGCTTCAGTGAACTGCCCAAAAGACGGATATCTTCATCACTGGGTTCGTAGGCTTCACGGCATTCCGAACACAAACGACGCACCAAACGCTGCGCGAGGACACCCAAGAGTGAGGAGGCGATCAAAAAGGATTGAACGCCCATGTCCACTAGACGGGTTATCGCACTGGGCGCATCGTTAGTGTGCAGGGTTGATAAGACCAAATGACCGGTGAGAGACGCGTGGATCGCAATCTCGGCAGTCTCATGGTCGCGAATCTCACCCACCATAATGACGTCTGGGTCTTGGCGTAAAAAGCTACGCAACCCTGAGGCAAAGGTAAGTCCTATTTTAGGCTGCACCTGCATCTGACCCACGCCTCGAAGCTCGTACTCCACAGGATCTTCAACGGTGAGAATATTGAGTTCGGGTCGATTGATGCGGTTCAGACACGCATAGAGGGTGGTGGTTTTACCCGACCCGGTGGGCCCAGTCACTAAGACGATGCCATTCGGACGCTCAATGAGATGCGCCATGGTACTAAAGTGATGCTCCTCAAAACCGAGGTCACGCAAATCCAGCAGCACTTGCTGCTTGTCGAGCAGACGCATGACCACCCGTTCGCCCTTGGCAGTTGGCACAGTGGAGACACGTACATCCACTAGCTTGCCAGCGATTTTTTTGGTGATGCGACCGTCTTGCGGCAAGCGCTTTTCGGCAATGTTGAGGCCCGCCTCGATTTTGATACGCGCCACAATCGAGGGTAAGAAACCACGATGCGCGGTTTTGGTGGGGAAGAGCTTACCATCGATGCGATAGCGCACGACGACTTCGTTGTCGGTGGGCTCGATGTGAATATCAGAGGCCCGGTCGCGCACCGCTGAGTAAAATAAGTTGTTGACCCAACGAATCACCGGCGCCTCGTCGGTCATGTCGATGAGGTCCTGAAGTTCCTCCTCTTCCTGGCCGCTACCGCCCTCGGCGAGAACCGTTTCGTCTTTGCGCTCGTAAACACGGTTGATAGCGTCGACGATAACTTCACCCGGCACCGCAATGGCCTCGAGACGGATACCTAGGAGAGCCCGTAAATCATCAACGCAGGAAGTATCGAGGGGATTGGCAATAGCAACTCGCAGCTGCCCTTCGGGGTCGTTCACCGGCAACACCTTGTGCTGACGGGCAAAGTTGATGGGAACTTTCTCGATGCACTCGAGGGGCACTTGATTGGGGTCGATCTCTTTGAGAAAAGGCATGCTTGCTTCCTCAGCCAAGACCTTAACTAGTGCCTCTTCTTCTACCGTGTGGGTCGCGATAAGAAAATCGACAAGCGAAACTCCCTTTTCGGCAGAGGACTGCAGCGCTGCTTCGAGCTTGTCGTCAGAAATCAGCTCGTGCGCTTTGAGAATGCCCCCGACATAGGCCGCATCCATTAAGGGCGCGCCTCGTCGACTTTATTCGCTCCGTCCTTGGTCGACCCAGGGGTTGCTTTAGGAGAAGCCTCTGGCGTTGCTGTATCGCTCGTATCCTTCTTATCTTTATCAGGCAAAGGCTCTGGCGCGGTCGCATCCGGATCTTGCCCTTCAACGATGGTATCCGTATCGGTCGCCACACCCACAGGGGAGCGCGGCACATGCTTAGGCTCAGGACGAGAGCGAGCGGCTTCGGTTAAACGACGCTCTTCGGAGACAACTTGCAGCTGATTGGAGATCTCTGTGACCAGGCCGCGCGTGCGGGAGTAATCGGTGGGCGGGGTGTACTCGCTATCGCCGAAGACAAAGTAGCGATCGATGAAATCCTGACGCTCACGCATCTTGCGCTCAAAGATGGCGCGTAAATCAGAGGTATCGCGAATCACGTAAGGAGTGAGAAACAAGAGCAGATTGTTCTTTTGTTTGCTTTTGGTGGTGCGCCGGAAGAGCACGCCGAGCAGGGGTATATCGCCCAAGATAGGCACTTTGCTCTCGCCCGTGGTCACGGTATCGCGCATCAACCCGCCGATCACCACCGTCTGCTGATCCTTAACCACCACTTCGGTGGAAGCTTCGCGGCGGTTAATCGATACCACCCCAAGCGAACCTTCGGTAGCGCCGCGATCGGAGATCTCTTCTTCGATCTCGAGCCGAATGGAGTTGTCGTCGTTAATATGCGGCGTCAGACGAATGGTGGTGCCGATATCTTGACGCGGCACAGCACCAGCAAAACCACCGGCAGCGCCCGCTAGCGCCCCCAAGTTATTATTGCCCTGCTGGTTATTAACGCCTCCCAACAAACCGCCCAGGCCGCCTAGAGCACCTGCCGGAATTCCCGACGTCTGCAGTGGGATGTTCTCACCCACGCTGATCTCGGCCTCGGTGTTATCCAAGGCGATAATGTGAGGCGTTGATAAAATATTGGCGTCGCCGGTATTGGCCAACGCATTGAGAACCACACCAAAGGCAGGGATAGAAACACCTAGCAACTGTTGCGACTCGGCGATGGTGGGACCTGTCACCCCCGCTGCAAGACCTGTAAGCGTATCTTGGTTAAGCGGCGAGAGCGATCCCTGCGCGTTGAATCCAAGAATGGACAAGGCCCCATCCACGGGTTGGTCGCCAATACCCCCATGAAAACTCAAACCCAGCGTATTGGTACGACTGATCGAAAGCTCCATGATCACAGCCTCGATGAAAACCTGCCGCCGCGGGGCATCGAGCTTATCGATCACACGACGCAGAGCAGCATAGTCATGCAATGAGGAAACAATGACCAAGGCATTGCTGGCTTCGTGCGCAGTGACCTGCACCTCGCCCTCGAAGAGCGCCGCAGAAGAGGATTGCGCCGAGGGAGCCGCCCCAGGACGCGGTCGTCGCGATGCGGCACCCGTAGAGCCACTGCTGCCCACCAAACTCTGCAGCGTGCCCGCAATGTCTTGCGCGTCACCATTTTGCAGAAAATGCACGCGGATACGTCCCTCCCCTTCGAGAGGAATATCGAAGCGACGAATCAACTCCAAGACCCGCAGATAAGCGCGCTCCGAGGCCATAATAACCAGCGAGTTGGTGCGCTCATCGGCAAAAATATTGGTCAGGCCAGCATCTAAACCTGGTTCACCCACGGCTCCACCACTGCTTGAACTGGGTTCACTGCTTGGACTGTCATTACGCAGGCGACGGGTACGGCGGCGTTGCCGCGCATCATCGCGATTGGGTCGCGAATTATCTTTGTCGTCCTCAGTGGGGAAAATTTTCTGAATGGTTTCGGCCAGCTCGGTGGCATTGGCATGATGCACCGGCTCGATCCACAACTGCTCGCCCGTCCGGGGCACATCCACCTTTTTTAAGATACGCAGCATCCGGCGAATGTTGCTGCCCGTATCCGTCATGATGATCATGTTGGTGGGGCCGTAAGCGGTAATGTTGCCCTCGGGAGATTTGAAACGCGACAGCAACTCGGTCGCATCGTTAGAGCTGATGTTCCCAACCTGGTGCATATGCGTTACGTAGCTGTCGTAACTGGGGACTTTGCCACCGGTGTATAAAGGAATGGGTCGGCTCTCGATATTTTCGCTTTCGACCAACTTGAGGTAACGCCCGGAGGGCACAACGGTCATGCCATTGATTTCCAAAATCGACAAAAATGCTTGATATGCAGCAGCGGCAGTAACCTCGGAGGGTGCGTACACCGTTGCTTGAATATCGCGGGTCTTGCCGGGGATGATGAACCGCTTGCCAGTAATATCGGCGATAAGTTTGACCAGCTCTTGCAGGTCAGCATTTTCAAGATTGAAGGTAACCTTGTCGCGTGGACGCAGCGCTTTGAATTTTTTCGCGACTTTCGTGGATGGAGCTGCAGATGGCGTGGGAGCACTTGTAGCCGCGTCCTTGTCCTTAGCACTAGGCACTGAGTCAGAAGGCACAGAGGGCTTAGGCGCACTTGGCGTTCCCGTCTTATCACCCTTATCGCCGGGCGCTGCGATCGGCGCGACGGGTTTACCGCTGTCGTTAGGTGGTGTTTTTGGCGGAATGGGAGTCTGCGCAGATAGCAAACCGGGTGTTATCAATACACCCAGCAAAGCTACGCTTAAACTCGCAACTATACCTTTAAGAAACACAGCGGATGGTTTGAGAAAAAGCCAGTAGGTAGGGTGAGAAGAAGGCATCAGCGAATGGTGTATTCTAGTGTCGTAGGTTGTCCGTTCCGGACAATGGAAACGTTGAGCCGACTCGCCGTGCGCAGTTTGGCAAGGGCCTCGAGAGCTCCTGTGGGGCTAGTCATATCAAAACCGTTGATGGTACGTAACATATCTCCCTGCTCAAGGCCGATTTTCTGAAGGACACTGCCAGGGCGAATACCATAGAGCTTGGCACCAACCACACGTCCGTCCTCTTCTTTGGGCACCACCCGCGCCATACGCATGAGCTCGGCGCGATCATTGAGCAGTTTGTCGACAAAACTACGGTTGACGCTGTACTTGGTTCCACTGACCTTTTTAATGTTGGCGTTAAGCTCCTCTTCCGAGAAGCGGCTCGATTTGCGCGACCGGGGCGAGATAATGCGTGGTCGTTCAACAGGGGGAGGCAGACTGACCGCACTCGACGGCGCGCTTTTGGAATCTGAACCCGCGTCATCAAACATATGCAAAGCACAGTAGGCACCGCCCGTGGGTTGCAAGACCACCCATTTGGGTCTGATATCGACGACGCGTTGCCCCTGCAGCTCCATACCCGTGCGAAAGACCTCAGCATCCTCACTGCCCATATGAATGGAAGCCAAGGAATTATCGGGATGGCGATGGTTCACCAAGGCCGCAACTAAACGCCAGTCGTTACCGCAAGCGGGCGGCGGTTGATTGGGGTCGGGAGGTTCTGTGGGAACGATGGGCACAGCATCGCCCTCGGACACAATGGGAGCTGTCGGTTGATTAAAGGCGATCGCGCCGGTTTCAGAGTCGAAAATGTTGCGCTGCAATACGAAGGTAGCTCTCTCAGAAACATCCTTCGATTGGCCAAACATACCAAGACGCACACCCTTCACCGAGGATTTCGTTTCCGAATAGGAAGACGATAAGGGAATGGAGCTGACCGGCTCGTCCTTGGTTCCGAAAAAGGCATGCGCAACAAGATGGTTGATGCCCTGGGCCAAAAACATCGCAGTAAGAAATAACGCACCTAAAATGATGCCTACTCGTATGCGTTGATGTTGCGTGTTCCCCACCTCAATGCCTCAGTGTTTCCTAATATAGATATGCGCGCGGCAGCAAGTGTATGCGATCAACCCGAGAGCATGCCAATTCATTCCTACTCATGGATTTTAGGGCGAGGTTTTAATGAGACTGCGTGGGAACCCTATCCAGCGGAACTGTGGTGATATTCCAGGTGAGGCGCGAACGCGGATGGGGTCGCTGTGCAATGACCGTCTTTCGAAAACGACTACCTTGCCATACATATTGCCTAAGTTCGCCCTGATCATCGGCTGCCACGTAAAGCTCATCGCGCCCATTGCCATCTAAGTCAGCCAGCAGGGACGCATGCTCAAAACCACCTGAGGCTTTATCAATGCTCTCGATAGACCATTCGCGCCGTGGATCGGTGCCGGGACGGAGCAACCATAAACCACTGCGAAATCCAGCTGCGACCATCTCTTTTTTACCATCGCCATCGATATCGCCCACTGTGAGAAAGCGACATTGGCGATCCTTCAAGGTGGCAATAACGACACCCTGGTCGGCTGGCGTGTCGCTGTCGTAACGCAGAATCTGTACCGGTTGGACCAACTTGCCTTGGCTCATCTCGGCCTCAACAGCCACATAAAGGGCGTCCTTACCATCGCCATCCACATCGCCCACATAGATTTCTTTGGCGTGACGATTGCCCAGCTTCGCGACCTCTATAGGCTTGCTCTTACGACGAGGGTCATAGCGCATCACGGTACCGCGCTGCACACCGCCACGCAGGTTGTTTGCCAGCGTAACTACCTCATCATCACTCAAGGACTGCAGCGGTTCCTTGGGTGCATCACCGATATCGTTGTAGATGCGGTCAAGGAACTTGCGGATTTC
>CAYWAT010000096.1:0-10638 GCA_964456305.1 uncultured Polyangiales bacterium
TTGGCTGCCGTAGCGGCAGAAGTCGTGGGCAGCACAGCACCACAGCCTAAGCAAAATTTGTAGTGAGCCTGGTTCTCACGGCCGCATCGGGAGCATACGTTCACGCTCTCCTCCCCACGACACGATGCGTGTTAAACTCAACCAAATCTTGTCTCCCATTAAGCCACATGGATGCACACTCTCAAAAAAGAGTATCAAGAACTGATTTCCACACGCAATAACTGTTTGCCGATGAATAGATAATCGCCATGTCGCAAGGCCTTCTGACCATCGACTCGAATATAGGTGCCGTTTTTTGAACTCAGATCGGCGAGGCGAATGCCCGTCGAAGCAAGCTCCAAGCGCGCATGTTCGCTAGACATAAAGGCGTCTTCGGGAAAGTTCATGGCGCACTGCTCCCGACCAATGGACACCTGACCATCAATCGCATGGCAGACCATGCCATCGGTTCCGCCCGTCAGGACCTGCACGATGCGAAATTCGCTAGGCTTGTGGGGGGAGGCGTAGGCGCGGGTATCATCCCCTGGCAACATACTGGCACCCGCAGCTGCACAGCGCTCCACCCGAAACATCTGCTCACCGCAGATAAACTGCATGCCATCCTCAAGCATCATGTCTTCGTGAATACGAATGTAGATGCCGTTGAGGCTGCTTTCATCGCGTACGGTCAACTCGCCATCCTGACAGATGAAGTTCGCATGCGTATCATCCAGCAACTCGTCATCGGGAAAGCAAATCTCCGTTTGGTGCCGCCCTATCGTGTGTTCGTTGCCCTTCAACATATAGTTGGCGCCGCTTTTTTGGCCCTGACCATGCACCAAAACCAAGCGTGCCTGACCAGGCTCTTGCATCCAGCCGAAGTAGTCCGTGCGTCCTTCCTGCACCACCTCGGGAACCGGAGCGCCACAGGAACCACAAAAACGGTGTCCCGCTAAAACACCTGTGCCGCATTGTTTACATACATAAAGACGTGCTTGCTCCATATCGTTCTCCTCAGGTACAGCCGATGACAAGGTCGCAAGACCAGGGTTATCCGCGGTCGCCGCCATATCGATGTCGGTCATGGTATTGTCCCAATCCTCTTCGAGCTCGATGCTGGGCTTGCGCTGATACTTGGGCTTCAGCGTGGTGGCAAAGCCGGTCTTACGCATGGGGACAGGCTTGCGCTTCTTCGCAAAAGGAGGCGGACCAACATGGGTATCGCGAAAATTGAGTGACTGCTTGGGCGCACGCGGCGCGGTTGCAATGCGCGGTAGAGGCTTGCGTATTCCCACAGGGGACTGGGTGGCCTTAGGCATGACGCGTCCCTGAAAATGCAGCGGGCGGTTGCAGGCAACACAGGCTATCGCGTGTGGCGGAGCTGCTGTATCGCAATGACCGCATACCCAACCCCATTCAGCATCCTGCGCAAGATCCGCCATGATCGCTTTGATGGTATGCGAAGCGATAGGCCAATTTCAAACAAAACCAGCTCTACGCAAGAGCCTCATCGCTGTGTTCATGTAGCGGCCCTGCCCTTTCCAAGCGAGCAAGGGACACAAGCTTGCTTGGCAATGATGCAGGCGGCGATAGAGCGAGCCAAAGGCTACAGCAAACTAATTCATTACCCTTTTGGACGTTCCACGCATGAGCATCAGCCCTCTGCAAAACTACGCTCAGGCCCCAGTGCGCTTAAGCTCGCTGAGGATGTAAGGCTTTGGCGAACATTGTGTGCTCAACGGGCGCAACTCAACAGTGCCGACGTCCATGTGCTCGCGCATCATGTGGAAGCCGCCCTGCTTTGCAAAGCCGCAGGAATCCGACGCTGGTGCTTTGTGGCACATACCGATCTCGGCGCTGAGCTACCTTCTTATTACCCTAAACTTCCTTCTCTAGGGCACAGCTGCTTAAGGCATAGCGGTCGTGCACTGGACAGCTGGCTGATCAACCAAGCAAACACATGTGCGGCGGTATCCCCCCAGTTGCAACAGCAGCTCGAGCAGCAAAGTCACCGACAAGTGCATTATCTACCGATTCCTTGGCCACTGCACTCGCCTCCCACAGCCCAAGAGCGCAGCACCGCAAGGCTCAAGCATGGCATCGACGCCCAGGCCTGGGTCATGCTCTATGCAGGTAATTTAGACGCCTACCAAGGCTGGGAAGGTACCCTGCAGGTGTTGGCGCAGTTGCAAGCGCAGATCTCTTCTTTGCAGTTGCTCATCGCAACGGGCTCCGACCCGGGCAAGCTGACGCAAGCCCTTGCTCATACGGGCTTAGCGCATCGCCTTCATCACTTGCCTTTGTACAATGAAAGTCAACGACGCGAGGCCTATGCCTGCAGTGATGCGGTGTTGATTCCCCGCCGCATCCCCGGCGGCCTGCCGGTCAAAATGCTCGACGCACTATCCCGCGGCATGCCAACCATTGCCTATACCCGCGCCTGCGCCTCACTCTCGGTGGATAAAGTGCTTATCCGCACCCCGCACGACAATCCAACCAGTATGGCCCAGGCGCTTAAGCAACTGCACGATCACCCAGCGCAGCAACAGGCCTTAAGTAGCGCTGGCCGCAGCTACATTGCCGAAGAGCACAGTGATCAACGATTTCTACAAGCGCTGCAGCAGCTCTATTAGCCACCAAGCGTATAACCGTTCAGGCTCCGATACATATCCAAGGCAAAGCGATCGGTCATCCCGCCCACATAGTCGGTGACCCGTAGCAACGCATCGTAGGTGCTTTGAATATCCTCGAGTTCATTCAAGCCCATCACCTGCGCCAGCTTTTGATGCTTGCCCCGCAAAGCGTTTAGGTCCCATTGATGGGTTTTCAAAAAGGGCACTAAATCTGCAAAGGCATCGAGCAAACCGTGGATAATCGTGTAGCCCGAAAGCTCCATAGTAGTCTTGCGCGTCGATTGGAAAATGTGGTCGCGGGCAAAGTCTTTGATCTCGCGCACCAAGGATGCATGTGCGGTCACATTCAGCAGCTCATCATTAAAGGCGCCTGCCAGCATCGCTTGCTCGTGCTCAACAAAGGCATGCGCCACCGCCTCAATGAGGCAGCCGATGACCTTCGCGCGTAAGCGGCCAATTTTGGCCTGCGTCAGGCTTTCACGCTCATCACTAGGTAAGAAGCCCAACAGATATTCGCGCACTTGCTTGTCAGGAACAATCCCTAGCTCAACGGCATCTTCCAGATCGACCACGACATAACAAATGTCATCGGCAGCTTCGAGCAGATAGACCAAAGGATGACGTGCCCAGGCATGCGTCATTGAGTTTAGTGGCACCAGACCCAAATGCTCGGCAACGCGGGCAAAGGCCTCGAGCTCAGCCATGTAAATGCCGTTTTTGCGGATGCCGATATAGTCTGCATGTGCACTCTTGACCTGAATCGCTGCAGCGGTGCAGGGATACTTAGTAAAAGCAGCCAAGGTCGCATAGGTAAGCTGCAAACCGCCTGCTCGCGTGTGATTCTCAAGTTGCGTCAAAATGCGCAAGCCCTGCGCATTGCCCTCAAAAAACTCAAAATCCAAGCGCTGCGCATCGTTGAGGTCCTTCTTACAAGGCTGTTGCCAGTGACAAAACCAATGCCGAATGGCCTCTTCACCGCTGTGACCAAAGGGAGGATTGCCAATGTCGTGCATTAAGGCCGCCGCGTGCACGATATGCCCCAGCTCCTCGGGACTTACCTGCGCCGCCGCACAAATATGCGGCAGTTGCAGTCCCACCAAGGTGCCTAAAGAACGTCCCACCGAGGCCACTTCGATGCTGTGGGTCAAGCGATTGCGCACATGATCGTTACCCGGAAAAGAGTGCACCTGGGTCTTGTTCTGCAAACGTCGAAAGGCAGAGCAAAAGACCACGCGATCGAGGTCTTGCTGAAAAACGCTCCGCCCTTTGCTCATGGGCGCGGTATCGCGCTCTTCGCGCCCTAAGCGTGTACGCGCCAAAAGACGCTGCCATTGCATACTGGCCATGCCCAGGCATCGCGCGTCTAAGCACGGAGGTCAATGGCTGGGACAAGGCGCTCAAGCCTTGCAGGCACAAGCGGTCATGATAACTCCCGCAGTATGCGCATTGCGATTTTGGGGGCAGGAAATGTTGGCGGCAATCTTGGACAGCGCTTCAGCGCTTTGGGTCATCGGGTAGCCTTTGGCGTCAGAGATCCCGGCAAACTCACAGAGCTGCTCGATCGATGTCAGGGCCAAGCAGAGGCCTTGTCTTTCGCTGACGCAGTGGAGCATGCCGAAGTAGTGCTACTTGCCTTGCCCTGGGCGCATACCCTGGAGATAGTGACGCAACTGCCCAAGCTCGCAGGCAAGGTCTTAATCGACTGCACCAATCCCGTCCGTTGGCAACAGGGGACACCGCGACCGATGCCCCTCGAGGGAGGCTTATCCGCGGCCGAGCTTATTCAAGCGCAGTTGCCACAAAGCCATGTGGTCAAAGCCTTCAATACCTTTGGTGCCAATATTTTGCTGAACGCTCAGTTTGGCGATCGCGTAGCCGATGCCTTTATCTGCAGCGATCATCGCGCGGCCTTTGATACCACCGCCGATTTGGCGCGCGCGATGGGCTTCGATGTGGTCCATGCCGGCGGTCTAGCGAACGCACGGCTCTTGGAACACATGGCGATTTTGTGGATTTATTTTGCCACGCATCACCCAGCCCATCGCGATATCGCGATCAAACTGATGACGCGTTAGATCTCGACGAGATCATCAGGGTCTACAGTTACTCGACGAGTTGCTCCACCCTGACGACGATTAGGTTTGCCCTTGCCGTCAACGGGGGCTTTGAACGCGATACATACTGAGAATACCTCAGAGCTATTCAGAGGGTTCACGTACTTTTGCTGATCATCGCAAAGAGCTGACTCCGCGTTAACGAGGCACTCATCATCTTCAGTAGTAAGATCAGCAAGACATGCGTCTTTATCCAAACTACCGACTTTGACATCCACCAGTTCTGAGTCACCCGCTGGAGCACAGTTCATCGATAAGCCAATTGTTAAAAGCAAAGCACCATAGATTAATTTAGACATAAGCAAGTTCTCCTTAAGCAAGCTAAGTTCAATAAGAAAGCAAGTTAGACCATGTCAAAAGTGCACACACTGTACCAAAAGGTGTGTCAAGCCGTGGACTTTATTTTAGTGATTGATAAGACAAGGTTTTCTCTCTGAGCGATCGTGTCTCATAAAGACAATGTCACCTTTTAGTGGATACAAAAGTCCGCAAGAAATGACATTCATGTCATGCGCTCAGAAATCAAAAAAGCCGCGCCTGGTATACACTCAAGCACGGCTCAAGAGGTCATCGTCTTCGCAACTGATGCGGGGTTTGCTGTCGCCACCTTAATGGCAACCCCGACTTCCTTTAATGCAATGGTTCGAGATCCTTCAAATCGAACTCGGGCAGCTCAAGTGCACGGGTTCCGACTGGCACTCGCCTTTGAGGATAACCAATATGTCTGGGCGGTCGATAAGCCACCTCACACATCGGTTGCTCAACACCATCCATAGGCACCTTGTATTTCAACGCCTCTTTGCAGAGAGTTTCGCTCTTACTGAGGCAGGTTTCTGTGTTAGCGACCAAGTAAGCGTGGCATTGAGACTCCTCAATCACGCTGGAGTTTGCCTTGGTATCACTTGGCAACGCGCCTTCAACAGGGGCACAAGCCCCGATACTGCCCATCATCAATACACCTACATAAGTCTTTCGTAACATATTCAATTCCTTTCTAAATGGTTGATTCAAGAGCACTAAAGCTAAGCAAGACACCTAAGATACACGTGCAGTGCATGTGCCAAAACGACCACCATGAGGCACAGAAATGTCTTCTTCTATTTGATATGATGAACTCTTTCCGCATCCTGCGGCGCAAGTTGATCACAGCTCTACAACAACAGAAAAGCGACTCAGCATGACACCAGCGTCGCGACTCACGAGGCTACTAGCCATGGAAACACCATCTTGGCACCAATCATGCTTATCAATAATGACGATCATGATGCCTCTGCGCGCGACCCTTTTTACTTTGCTTATACTGCTATGCGTCTCAGCTCTTTCGGCCTGTGCGGTGGGCGCTACTCGGGATGAAACAGAGTCTCTGCTGTGCCGAGGTGACGCGCGTATTCAGCCCACCATTGTTAACGGTCGCCCGCAGCCTCGCTGCCCCTTATCGCCCTGGCAGCAAATGGCCATTGGCGAAGTCGACAACAGCTTTGGAACCTGCACTGGCACCCTAATTCATCCCTGTTGGGTACTCACCGCCAAACACTGTAAAAGCGTTACGAGAGCCAACGATGACGGCATTATCATCAGTCGCGAAGAGATTCCCGACAGCTTTTTTACTTTCAAATTAGACTTTGCCGGCAGCGGACTTTTCCCAGAGTCATCAGCCCCTGCATATGCCGTGGATCGCATCTACCAGCATCCTGAAAAAGCCAGCGACCTCATGCTGATGAAGCTCAAACGCTGCGTTAGCGACGACTTGCCCAACATACAACCTCTGGGTCTCAGCACGACACAACCTTTGGGTGAGTGGGGAACAAACTTGCGTCCTATCGAAGCAGCGGGTCTAGGAAGCAAAAGACCGTCAAACAACTCCGATGTGGTCAGATTCGTCCCTGCGGAAAATCGTCTCTTCGTTGACCTACGCGTATGGGATGTGGGTACGCAATATGTCACCACCTGGGGACAAGGACGTGCTGGCGTTTGCGGTGGCGACTCGGGCGGCCCCTTGCTGATGCAAGACAGCGACGGCATGTGCCGCATCATGGGCGTACTCCTAGGCTCCCCTCTCTTGCGCAACGGCGAAGCTCAAGACGACTGCACCAACATCGATCGCTTTAGCCGTGTAGACTCGCATGCCTTTGATGGACAGGGACTGCACATCCAATCGTGGATTCAAGAAACCGTGGGCGGAACCATTGGTGAAGACCGCAGTTGCCGCGACCCCAACGCCTCCATTCCCGGCAACGAGAACAGCACGCTGCAGAGCTACAACGCCTGCGTCAATGGCAGCCTTATCAGTTGCGAGGGCAACCAGCGCAACGTCCAGCAATGCGCCGCGGGCGAGGTCTGCGGCTGGGATTTGAACAGCACCCGCTATGCCTGCGTGCCTCCCAGTCAAGATGGCTGTGACGGTCTAACCAGCCGAGGCGTTTGCGAAGGCAATGTCGCCCGCTGGTGCGAATTGGGCCGCATCAAAGAGCGCGACTGCAGCAGCTGTCAGCAAACCTGCATGATGGCCAAAGACATCGGCGGCGTTGATTGTCGTCCCAACGACTGCGGCAACCTCACCGCCAACGGGCGCTGCAACAAAAACGTCCTCGAATGGTGCGATGACGGCCTCAAGCGCAGTGTGAGCTGCAGCCTGCTTAAGAACACACAAATCGTCGACGGCAAACAAGTTCGACGCAACAGCATATGCCGCGAATCACTGGGCGAACCCGGTCGCTTTGCCTGTTATCCGCCATAAACCACACTCTGAATCGCCAGACAAAATCCAAGTTGATCTAAAAAATCTACGCAACTTGAATCATCTCCGTGCCGATACTCCTTCAAACGCAAGGAGGAACAATGACACGTCAAGAAGCATGGATACGCCATCAGGCGACGGTTCAACGCATTCGCGATCAGCTCAACGCCGAGCGCGAACAAAGGCAATCGGTGTATGACTCGTTGGGCTTGGATTACCCACAGGAGGATTTGAGCCCGGGACAAAACATCGGCCAGGCGAAGACCACAGGGTTGCCTTGTCACCAGGATCAACGACAGCGTGCACGCGTATGGTCACAGTGGAGGCCTTTATGATTGGCTCCATTGACCCAAGCGCTGGGACACATCGGGTAAGCGCAAGCGTCTCACCCGGCAGTATCTTGAGCACAGCACGCCTTCGCTTAGAGGATATCGACCAGCAAATCCGCACCGGACTCACAGAACTGGAAGAAAAAAGTGCTCAGGCCCAGCGCCTCAATACCCAAATCGCCGCACTCAACAGCATTCAAAGCGCCATCAATCAAAAAGACGGCCGCAAAGAAATCAACGGCAATCACCTAGTCACATGGGCCGGGCAAGAACAACCAGCTTACAAAGTGCTTGAAGAGGTAGAGCTCGCCGATCTCTTGGGCAGCTATGTTCCCGACGAAGGCAAGTTCGGCAAGCTCAACCTGCAAGCGCTGGAGAAACGGGTGCAAGCCCTGCAGCAGCACCTGAGTCGCACCAATGCCGGCAACGAGCTGCAGATGGTGGACATGCAAAACCAAATGCAGCGGCGCTCGGAAATCCTGCAGCTGGCCACCATGATGCTGCGCTCTGTGCACGAAAGCCAACTCGCCATCATCCGCAACCTATCTTGAGACATCAGCATGCATATCCAACCCACAGCACCGTCCTTCAACACAACACCCACACAAACATCAAGCTCTGAGACACAACGCAGCAGCAGCAAGCCAGAACGCCTCGACCAGGTCCTTGCGGGACTGCCAGAGCTAGCTGCACTCAACAAAAAAGCCTCCATAAACCCAAGCAACGCGATTGCACCATCCCGCCTGCAACCCGTCGCTCTTGAGCAAGCGCAGAGTCTGCTGCGCCCCTTTGTCGATGTGGTGATTGCCTTGCAGCGAACCCAGATCGAGTTGCGCGAGGAGCATAGCCAAACCCAAAAGTCACGCATCAACAGTCAACTCAATCAAGCCGAACGTGTGCATGCCGAGAGGCAAAAAGCCATCGCCAAAGCCGAAAAAGCGGCGCGCAAAGCAAAGAAATGGCTGGGTCTAGGCAAACTGCTGGGCAAAATCATCGATGCGGTGATGAAAGCCATCACCACCCTCATGCCTGTGCAAGGCAAGGCAGCGCATATGCTGAGCAACGCTGCCGGGATGCTTTTGCTCAATGGGCCATGGTTAGCGAAGGGTCTGCAGAAAGCGGGCATTCTCAATGAGAAACAAGCGCAGCTCTTAGGGCAGGCACTGCAGCTTACCGGGGCATTGCTAAGTGCCGATATGGCACAAACAAGCGCGCTTGGGGCGACTTCATCTTTAGTGCAAACAAGTCATGCATTAACGCCAAACCCTTCCACCTTGCTGGGCTCACATACACCAGCCTTGTTGGAGCTGAGTCGCATGGTCAGTGAGGGCATCGGTTCAACAGTAGCCCTTCACTATCAAGACAAAGCGCAGGACGCACGCTTTGACGCTCACGAAAAAGGCCTCGATTTGCAGGGCATCATGCAGTGGACGCAGGATGCGCTTGAGCAGCTGGATAGCTCGCTGCAGCGTTTCGAAAACATTGGGTCATCGCTGCAGGATATGAAGCAGGTCCACCAACGGATGCGCCAAGAAGCGCTGCAACAGCTGCGATAAGGAGATCCTATGCAGGTTCATAAAACACAGGCATCGACTCATACCCAATCATCCATCATCAGCAGTGGCGACATCCAAAATCGTTACAAGCAGTTGCTGATTCAATCGCAGCAGCGTCAGGCAAAAGCACACAAACGCTATCAACAACACCAGCAACTGCAGATGCACAAACATCAGTCCGCGCTCAAAGCAGAGCGCAACGCGCATCGTATTCAAAACATCGGGGCGTGGATCGGCCAGCTGGGACAAAGCGCCGCAGCAATCGCGGGGGTTAGCGTAGGCCTAGTCATGAATGCACCATCGTGGGTCGCAAGCGTGATTCCCATGCTGGCACCCCTCATCAAAAGTGGGGCAAGTCTCATTACCGGGCTCATCGCGCGTAAGCCGACGAAGCAAGCAAACGCTCTCACGCGACAAGCCGAGTCTGCAACTCAGGCGATGCACGATGCGAGAACACAGCAAACGATCGCTAAGCAAATGCAAGCGCAGGCTTTAAAAGGTGTGCGGGAGAGTTAGAATACAAGGCGTACAATTGAAAAAGCCCCTCACGCAACAGAGAGGGGCTTTTGATTTAGACTAGCTATTCTTGGTGATCAACTATCAGGTGCCGCCTTCACCAGACACACTGCCAGAAACAGAGGCAGAGGCTTCAACCGAAACGCTAACCGATGCTGCTGCACTTGCTTGAGCCTGGAGAGCGGTACCCAGATCTGCAATCAACTGAGCACTCAGCTCACCCACAGCCTGCACTGCGCAACCCATCTGAACGCCAAGGTCAAGCACAGCCTCACCTACGAGTTCTAGCTCACCAGCAGCATTGATGATGCCACCATAGTTAGCTTCCAAGGTGTTCAACAGAGCCTGAAGCTCGACAGAGCTTTCAACCTGACCTTCCAAAGTAATCACGATACGTGCTGGCGTGCAGGATGCTGAGGCAGAAACGTCAGCGTCACAGCTGGCTTCACACTCCGCGCTTGCTTCTACGTTAGCCTCGCCGCTGCATGAAGGGGCTTGAAACTCCACACTACACTCGCCACGACAGGTGCCCTCGCAACTTGCTGAACCCTCGATCTCCGCGGTGCACTCAGCATTACATGAACCCGTACATTCGCCTGAACAGGTTGCCACAACATCGCCAGAGCATTCGCCACGGCAGGTGCCTTCACAGGTACCGTTACACGAACCACCTTCGGAGGTCGAACCATCACACATACCCTCACAGGTACCATTACAGGTTCCTTCACAAGTACCCACGATTTCCGCCGAACAAGAACCATCACAGGTACCGCT
>CAYWAT010000097.1:0-10483 GCA_964456305.1 uncultured Polyangiales bacterium
CCCTGTTGAACGACGTGGCGATACCTTTGCCACGCTGGCTAAGGCGCAGAGCCTTGACCAAAGCACGCGCACGCGCTGGGGCGATGTGGGCTTTGTTAATCTCGATGCAGAAATACCGCCCAATCAAGTTATTCAAGCAGCGCAGGGCCTCGATAAGGCAGGCGACTTGGTGGCCAAGCCCATACGCTCGACCGAAGGCTTTCATGTGGTGCAGCTCACCGCCAAACGCGAAGCGCTGACCCGCAGTTTAGAGGAAGTCGAAAAAGTGATTCGCCACAAGCTATGGCGCGAAAAACGCGAGCAGTCGGTGACCGATCTGAGCGACAAGCTCTGGCAAAAAGCCGAGGTTAAGCGTTTTGCCGAGCACATCAGCCAGGTGCGGGTGCCTAAGCCCAGCGATCCCAATGCTCACCCAGGGCATTGAGCAACCAGACAGGCAGGCTAGGGTAAATCCATGACGCTGTTGCGCATAACCTTATGTGGGCTGCTGTTTTTTACTGGCCCGATGATGCTGGCATCGGTGGCGCAGGCCGAAATCATCGAACGCGTAGTCGCGGTGGTGAATGATGAGGCTCTCTTTCTCAGCGATCTACGGCAACGCTCTGCTCCTTTATTGTTGCGCATCCTCGATATGGCCGATGAACAGCGTCGGGTGCAAGAAGTCAAAGAAACCTATAAACAGGTGCTCGACGGTCTGATTCAAGAAGAGCTGCTCCGGCAGGCCGCCACCCGTTTGAACATCCGCGTCACCGAAGCCGACGTGGAAGCGGCCATTCGCAATATCCGCGTGCAGAATCAAATGAGCATGGCCGACTTTCAGGCTGCCCTTGCGAACCAAGGCATTGCTTATGCTCAGTATCGTCAAGGATTAAAGCGTCAGCTTCTGCGTTACAAAGTGGTTAATCAGCGTGTGCGCACGCGGGTGAATGTCACCGAAGAGGAGATCAAAGCCGAGTACGACATGCGCGCGCGTCAGGCCAACCGCGTTTTTCGTTTTCACCCGGCGCATATCTTTTTCCCCCTTGCCGAAGATGCTTCTGCACCCGAGGTGGCCGCGCGTATGCGGGAGGCTAAAACAGTGCGGGTTGAATTAAGCGCCAGCAACTTCTTGGAATATGCCGAAACCTACGATGGCGGTGATTTGGGCTGGCTGAGCCAGGGTGATTTGCCCGAGGCCTTAGAAGAAGCGCTGCTCACTCTGGCTCCAGGCGAGATCAGCCCTCCTGTGCATGGTCCGCAGGGGGTTCATCTGTTGCTGCTTTACGAACGTGAGCGCGGCGCCAAGGATTTTCCTGCTTATGACGACATGCGCGACGATATTTACCGCGACATGATGGAGAGCAGCATCGGCGTGGAAGAGAAGAAGTTTCTCGAGGAGCTAAAAAGAAAGGCAACCATCAAGACCTACCTCTAGCCCGCCCTCGCTTCGCTCTGATCCTGGTTTACGCTGCCAATCGCCCTAGTCCTTGTGATGCGTTGGACTCTGTGCGATGCGTGCGACCAATGGGAGTGCCCACGGAGTGGGTAGCATCGCGCGGCATTCATAAGCTATTCACTCTAACTGATTCTATGAGCCTGGTACGATGTACCGCCAGCTTATGAAGCTGGCACGGCTTCAGACAAAGTCCCTTGTGGGGATTTTGGGCGCACTCAGGCTCAAATCAAATCGAGAACGAGCTGGGTTTCTGTTTTTGCGTTCTGAAAATACACTGGTGTAAGTACGTACGCGATGTTCAAGTCCTGGTTACGAAGGCAGTTGTTCACAGAGGTCTATGCGTTACCCTTGGACGCCTTTCGCGTTCTGGTGGGCTGTCTGGGGAGCTACTGGTTTCTGCAAGCCTGGCTGCAAATCCCCGATTTTAGCGGTCCCGACGGATTGTTAGACCATGCACTGCTGCGCGAAGCCTTTCCCTATACGCAAATCGGCCTCTTCACCGAGGGATTAAGCGAGGCCTTCTTTTATGGCGTCTTTTCCATCGGGATACTGCTGTCTTTATGCATCGTTGTAGGCGTGGCGATCAAACCCTGCGCAGCGATTGCCTTTGTCCTGGCTTCTTCCACTTATCGGCACAACTTTCTCGTCATTTCTGTAGACGATACGGTCGTGCATCTCTTGTTTTTTTGGCTGTTGATTCTGCCAGTGGGCAAGACTTTGACCCTCCGAGCATATCGGCAGCATGGACCGCAGTTTTGGCGAGGCTGGCTTGATGTCACAGTGCCCGGTTTTGGTCTGCGTTGCTTGCTAGCCAATCTTTTAGGCATCTATCTGATCGCGGGACTATGGAAACTGGATAGCCCCATGTGGCGCAGCGGTTTTGCCATGTATCCCATCATGCGTTTGCCCATCGCCTACGCGCCAGATGCCTGGGGACCCGAGCATCTGCCCTGGATTCGTTGGCTCACGCATGCGTCGCTTGCCGCTGAGCTGCTTGTTCCCCTGGGTTATTGGCTGATTCCGCGTGGCCATCGATGGCGTCCATGGATTTTGCTGCTGCAGCTGCCTTTTCACATCGGCATTCTGCTCATCCTGCCCATTCCCCTGGCGAACTTGGCGTTGATGCTCTCGCCTGTGCTCTTTTTCGGCGATGACTTGGTGCTCTTTCTGCGCAAAAGCATCGCGCAACCGCCGAAGACCTTAACGACGGCCCGTCCGTGGCGTTTTTCGCATGCTTTTTATGCGCTGCTGGTGGTGCTCATCTATCTCGCTTCAACGCCCATGCCCTTGCGCCGTGTGGGGCAAATGCCGCTGTGGGGGATGGGCATCGCGCAGAATTATCGTCTCTTTAACTGGATCGATGGCTTTAACGTTCACGCCACGCATCACATTCAGCTGCGTGACGATCAAGGCACGCGCAGCGAAGGGCGTATCGACGATTTCATCCCTCAATCATTGCGCGGCAAGATTATGTCCATCTATTTGCTTAACCGTCAGTGGTTCAAGACCCCGCCGGGCATGATTCGCAAGATTCGACAAGGCCTTATTTACCGCGCGCGGCGGCGTTTTTGTCGCCGCAGCAAATTTGCTGGCAGGGTGGACTGGTGGCTGACCTTCAACATTGTGACGCCGCAGAACACCGCCTTAGATCAGCCTCGCTCCTTTCGCGTCTCGAGTTTTGATTGCCGTAATATGCGCGCATCGCGTTAAGCGATGTGTCGATCACAGCATCGCAGCAGGCGTTTGATGGCCATCTGAGTCTGTGCCGGCGCGAGCAGCAGCGATACCACCAGCATGCTGCTTGGCGCGAGGTCGTAGAGATAGCCCGGGTGGGTATAGAGCTGCTCTTCCTCGATGAGAGCGATGGCCCAGGCTTCGTCGCTCAGGATATTGGGCACATGCAGTATCGCATTCCAACCGGCGTGGCAGGGCAGCAGGCTGATGGGCTGCCCGCGCAGCCTTTCATGCAGCAGTGTGAGGTTGCTGTGGAGGCCTTCGTGCAGGCGCGCTTGGATTTGCGGCCCTTGCTCTATCAAGCTGGGGAGGCGGGCATAGGCCTGGGCAGAGACGGAGAGATAACAATCGCTCAGTACCCTCAATGTATCGAGGGCCTGCTGCCTAAAGGGTTCCTGACCGCTCACCTGAATCCAACTCAACTTGAGATGGGGAGAGGCGAAGCGCTTGGAGGCGCCATCCAGGCTCAAGACCAATGGATGCTTGAGGCGATTGAGGATCGTGGTTGCTGATTCCGCGGGTTGATCGTCAATCGTATAAGGTTGGAAGACCTGATCGCAGAGAATGGGCCGCTCAAACTGAGCCAGGAAAGCCAATTCATCCGCGGCGAAGCAATGCCCGGTGGGATTGTTGGGACTGACCACCACGATGGCGCGACTGTTCGCGTCGATGGCTTTGTGCACACTGGCGCGATCGATATGCCAACTGCCCTCGAAGGCGATGTCGTAAAAACGGGGCTCCAATCCTTCGAGTTCAACCAGATGCGCCAGCAGGGGATAACTGGGCCGGGGCAAAACAATGTTGTCGCCCGCATTGGCCAGCATTTTATAGATCAGCGCGTAGCCTTCGCTGGTTCCGCTACAGGCAATGAGCGTATCGGAGGACACCTGCAGATGTTGCGCCAAGGATTGCATGGCTAGCGCGGCTTTATCCGCAGGTTCGACGATTGAATTGGACTCACCGCGCTGATTTTTCAGATGTGGCGCGAATCCCGCTGCACTTGGCGATGCAAGCGTCCAATCGATCCAGGGTTGTCCCGCATTCTTTTTGCCTTGGGCCTGCGACAAGGCTCGACTGAGTGGATTGGGTGGCGTACGAGCGAAGGCACTGCGACGCGAGAACATGCGCAGGCTATGCAAGTGAACTGGGATTAGCTCAAGGATGGCGGAGAAGAATCAAAAGCCCACGGCGAAGCGCTTGTGGGAGGCACGCCAGCGCGGTCACATCGCTCGCAGCCGTGAGTGGAGTCTGTTGGCAACCCTCGGCGTGATGCTGGTGTGGGGCTGGCTGGGCTTGGAGGATATCGCCACGCATCTGAGCCACTGCGCGCTGCAGAGCTGGTCTTTGGCCAGCGCATCGGAGCTGCCATTGCGCATCGCCGGGGTTGTCGATGCCTGCGCGCGCACGAGCAGTCGCGATTTGTTGCTGTTGATGGGCCTGCTGAGCGTGACTCTGCTGGTGTTGCAGCTGGTGCAAACGCGTGCGCTATTCGCACCCAAGGCGCTGCGCTTTTCTTGGCAGCGGGTGGACCTGCGTCAGGGTATGCAGCGCATGCTGTCGCGCTGGCAAGGCTTGGATAGCCTCAAAGTAGGCATGGTCTTGCTTGCCTTTTGTCTTTTGGCGCTGAGTGTGTGGCATCTGTCCTGGCCGCTCTTGCGTGAGGGCATGCTTTGGCAGGCTAATGCGCTTGCAACAAGGTCTCTCCAGCCGCTGCGCTGGCTTGTGTTGGGTGGAGTGATGCTGGCCTTGATGCTCGCGGTAAGCGATTCTGTCTATCAACGCTGGCGTTATATGAAAGAGCTCGCGATGTCGCATCGCGACGTAACCCGTGAACAGCGTCAGCAAGAGGGCAATCCCGAATTGCAGCAGGAACGCAAGGCGCTGCACCAGCAGTTGCTCGACGAGGGACTGCTTGCCCGCGTGCGCCAGGCCGATGTGTTGCTGATCAACCCCATTCATCTGGCGGTGGCCATCGCTTATGGCGAGACGCAGCAGGCGGATGCGCAGGCGCCGCAGATTAGCGCCAAAGGCGAGGGCGATCGCGCGGCGCGTATGCGTGCGACAGCGCGGGCGGCCAAGGTGCCCATCATTGCCAACCCCGAACTCACACGGGCTCTCTATGTTTACGAGGAGGGGGAGAGCATTCCGAGGCCTTTGTACGAAGCCATCGCCGCGGTGTTGCATGCAGCTTGGGCGTTGCGCGAGGGTGAGGGGCCGCTGGCAGCAGGAGAGGGCGATGCCGGGGTCTAATTCGCGCGGCTTGTTGTGGGTGCTGGGCGCGAAGGTCTTTTTTGTGCTGGCCAGCTACGCCATGCACGTGGCCCTGCCGCGTTTGCTGGGGTCAGCGGCGGAGTACGGCGCTTTTGCGACGGGACTGAACCTCTTCGCGATGGCCAACAGCGTGTTTTTGGTTTCCACCATCTATAGCGTAAGTCAGCTCACCAGTGCCGACGCGACGCGTGCCGATGAGGTCCTGCGTGCCTCGCTAAAGCAGCAAGCGTTGTGGGGCATGGGCATTGCGTCGCTGCTGACTTTGCTTGCGCCCCTCTTTACGAGGCATGTGCTGCTGGATGCGTCGCTGGCGCCGATGATGCGTTGGGGTGCGTGGGCGTTGGCGGCCAATGCCCTTTACGCCACCGCGGTGGGAAGCGTTAATGGACGCAAACGCTTCGCCACGCAGGCTCGTCTCGATATGTTGGCCACCTTTTGTCGCTTGAGCGGCGTGCTGCTGGCCGCTTGGTGGGCGCAGCGCGCGCTGGCCAGCATTGCCGGCATGACCTTGGGCATCGGGGTGGCCATGGTGAGCGCGTTGAGCTGGGTGGGCTTAGGCAAAAAGAGGGATACGAAGCTGCTTTTTCCTTGGTGGTCGGTGTTTTTGCCCATGGCTTGTTATCATTTGCTGATTCAGGGCATGTTTCAGCTGGATGTGGTGCTGCTCAAGCGTGCCGCTACCGAGTTTGCCCCCTTGCAATGGCCCATCAATGAAGCGGTGCGGCGTTCGTCGCAGATCACGGGCTATTATCGCGCGGCGCAAAGCTTTGCCTTCATTCCGTACCAGCTTTTGCTCGCCGCATCGTTGGTATTGTTTCCGCAGTTGGCCAAAGCCAAGGCCTCGGGACGGCACGAGGAGGCCCGGCAGACCTTGCGGCAGGCGCTGCGTTACAGTTGGTTGGCGGGAACGGGTATTGCCGCGCCCATTGCGGGCTGCGCGCCCATGTTGCTGACGATGGTGTATCCGGAAGGCTACGCGCAGGCTTATGTCGCCTTGCGCATCCTGTGTCTGACGATGCTGGTCTTTTCCCTCTTTGTGATGATGACCACGGCGCTCAACGCCCAGGGTTATACCCTGATATCGGTAGCCTTGGCGGGTTTGGGCTGTCTGACCCTGGTGCTGGTGAATCGTTTGCTCTTGTTGCTGCAAGAACCTGTGCCGCAGGCGGCGTGGATGGACACCATTGTGCGCAGCACGGCCTTAGCAACTGCATCGGGCGTGATCGTCGCCACCGTTGCCGGTGTGTTGGTGATTCACAGGGTGCTTAAGGTCCGATTGATCGCAGCTTCTTTCCTGCGTGGCGCGATTGCAGCAGCGCTGGGCTACCTAACGGCCTGGATCCTCGCTACGCCAAGCTGGTGGACCTTGATTGCGGCTCTTGTGCTCGGCGTGTTGGTGCATCAACTCAGCCTGCTGACCTTGCGCGAATGGCACCGCGACGAACTCAACCACGCCAGGACTCTGCTGAAGCGCTTGCTGGGGTTGTCTAAGGGCGGCTAGGTCATTTCGAGGTGTCTGTGGTGTTCTCAGTCGTCTTTGCGGGGGGAGAATTTGGCCCACAGGGGTCGTGGTCGGAGAGGCGATAGGGGATGGAAGCCTTGCTCAGGTCTTGGTACCTTTGGCTGGTAGCCATCACCCCCAGCCCCTGCTCACGAAGCCATCGTTGCGCCTCGCGACGCGCGGACAGCCATCTCGAAGCCCGCGCTACCTTTGTTGAGGGGTTGCTTTGACGCAATGAAGTGACTCCGCTACGCTGCCGGCCCTGAATTGTCCTCAGGCAGAGGATTTTCTTGATTGCGAGGTATGCAGTGATTCACTTACGCGCGTTGATGACCCTTATGCTTCTTTCAATGGTCTTGATGAACCAGGGTTGTGCCCCTGAGCAGTCAGAGGGGAGCGCTCATGAAGCAAGAAAACAGATACAGCTGGGTATTTACCTTGTTCCCGTGGGAGCCATTGCGGCTGGTGTAGTGGGTGCAGTGTATCTCGGTCGAGTGATTCGCGGCATTGAGGCGATTCGAGTGACGTCAGGCTTCCGAGGCACGTTGCCCAGCAGTGCGGTGGGACCTATCGAAGGCGAAGACCCTCCCGAACGACTGGTGAGAGCCTTGACACTAAGTGGTATTCTTGCCGCGGCTCTTGGGTTAGATGACTACAATGGCCCGTATGATTTGCGCCGTATTGAGGTCGATGAAGGTGACGAAGGGGATAGAAAAAGATACGGCAAGCTAGTTCAGGCTGGATATCCTAGTGAGAAAGCCTGCTTGTTGGATATCTGGCCTAAGATGCTGCAAGGAAGATGCTTTGCCAGTTTTTCTGAGGGTAAGATTCCTGTCATTGACTCGCTTAAGGCAGCAATCATTACCCTTAATCACAGAGAGTTCCGCGAAACGCTCAATAGCGTTTGCATCTGTGTGCCTTCTTTCGCTCGCAACGATTAGGATTGCACTGCATTAACCCGCACACGCAGGGACGATGTCCGTTGTGGGGTCTTTTCGTCGCGATTTGAGGCTGTGCGAGCTTGGGTGGAGGCGTATTGACGCCTTGGCGAAGCGCGCTAAAACTCCGGGGTCGCAATTGCGCGCTGAACAAAGGCTCTTTGCGTCGATTTCTTATTCACCATTCTTCTTAGGTTCAATACGAGGTTCTCATGATTAAACGATGCACCGTTCTACTATTCTTTGCCTTGCTCTTTTATGCCTGCAGCGCTGAGCAGCCAGGCCTGACCGACGCAAAACAAAACGACGCGCCCAAGCCCACAGCGAGTTTTTCCCTGCCCGTAAGCGCTGAGCTTGAGTGCAACGTGGTTATCGACCAACTTGCCGGATGGGAGAGCATGCACGACGGCTACATCAACTTCGCCATAAACGAGAACACCCTGCAATTTGCAGCAGGCTTCAAATCCAACAAACGCAGGGTCGAAGCCAAGAAAGATAAAGACGTTTATTCCGTCGAATGCCAATATCCTTACGGAGAAAACCATGGGGCTATTGCCTGCCGGTACCGAGATGGCAAGGCATCCTACCGCGTTGATCAGGTCACATCAAAGTACTCACGCTTGTGCATTGAGGATAACGATGATCTCCATGAAATTAGCCCCGGCTGCAGCCAAGCTGTGACGGATAAAGACTACAGATTGATTTTTAACGGTTTCATTTCTGAGGTGGTGATCAGATTTAATCCAGACGAGGAGCATGGCTATCTTTCCGCCACTAAAATCACCATTACGCCTACTCAAGATAGCCCCGCTTATTGGAAAGACCCCTTTGATCTCAAACCCAGCTGTTACGCCAAGAACGTCAGCTATGAGAATCGCATCGTGCCCGTCACCAGCGATCCCCTCGTCGACTGAATCAATTAAACGCCCCGCGGCCCGGAGAAAGGCACAACTGGAGCGTGATTTACCTCCGTTGACATCTTCGCGGCCGCCCGCGGGCATTATTGCAGCCAAAAGGAAAGCGGTTCAGCGGATTGCGGCGGCTGTTCAGTAAAAACGAAGCCTGTTCAGCAGTTTGCGAAGGCTGTTCAGCGCTGGGGAGGTATGTTTCACCCAAATGCGAAAGCTGTTCAGCGGATTTAAACCTTGTTTCACCCTGATTTGGGCTTCATTTGCACTGCCACAGCATAAATTTTCGCTGAAACTAACGATCTTAAGCCTGTAACAGCCTTTAAATCCGCTGAACAGGCTCCGTTTAAGGGTGAAACACGCTTAAATTTCGGTGAACAGCTTTGCGCGCTGCATTGGGGTGCTCCATTTGACCCGCAAGAAGCCTGTGGCGACAATTTTTTCTTTCGCCTCGCATTTTTTTCACCCCTGCGGTGCGTGCTGAATAACCAATGTGATTTGATAGGCTTAGATAGCCGCAAAAGCGGTCACATATCCCTGCGCGACCCGCTCATCACGAAAAAAATGCCTTTATCGGCGTCTGCGAATGAATCTTTTGGGCGCAGCAACGTCTGTATTCTGAACCCATACAATGGAGGACATTGTCATGAATACAAAAACGGAAACCATCAATCGCATCACCCACTATCGCAACCGTCAACGCGCCGCCAAGTTCTTGGGCGCGCTGGCTAGCGACGAACGCTTGTTTCGGATGCTGCAAGACGAGGCGGGCTACAGCCCCGAGGTGCATAAAGAAGGATGGGAACGCCTGCTCGCGGCTTCCAATCCAGTGAAAGCAGCGCCTAAAAATGAGGATCCCACGCAGCAACAAGAGGCCATCGCGCAGCTCGACGCCTGGGACGGCCCGGCCTTCAGTCGTATCCGTGCTGCGCTGGAGGAGCGCTTCCCCGAGCACATGCATCTGCTACTGAACGAGCTCAACCAGGGCAAAGGCGTAGACTCGGTGCATGTGATTAGCGATTTTTTGCAACGCCTGCAGGCATTGCGCGACCGGCACCAAGAGCCAGGCTTTAGTGCAGAGACGGCAGCGCAGGATCGGGAGGTGCTCGACGTGCTCGAGGCGCGCAAAATCATCGGTGCCGACATCGAGGCGCAATTGCAGGCGTGGATCGCTATCGCGACCGACGTGCAACCCCCGGCTCCCGTCGAGGTGGAGGATGAAAGCGTGGTCAACGCCCGCCAACACGCTGCCTTGGCCCTGCATCAGTGGTTGAACGACTGGAGAGGCCAAGCGCGGGTGGTGTTTAGTCGGCGCAGTGACCGCATTCGTCTGGGCCTCACCCAACGCCGCCGCAGCAACGACAACGCGGAGACCCACGAGGCCGGCGAAACAGAAAACACCGCCACCGCGGCAACCCCCGAGGAGACCAAAGCCTCCTAGCCCGCACTCACTTCACGCTGATCCTGGCTTCGTCCGGCTGCCAAGCACAATGACAACTGCGAAGTATCAGACTCTGTGGGCTGCGTGTGAGCGAAGCGAACGCCTGCGAAGCAGGTAGCAGCGCCTGGCCATCAAAGCGTGTTTCTCTGTACGCCTTCGTCGCTGTGGTCCGGGCGCGCTCAGGCTCAACGCAAATTGAGAGCGGTCTAACGCGACGGTACTGCTATAAACCCGGACACGAAAAACGCCCCAGCT